>JBAZEV010000023.1:0-27791 GCA_041653695.1 Bathyarchaeia archaeon | reverse complement strand
CGGAGTATGTTAACCGTAAGGCGGGCATGCAGGTGATACCAAAAAGTGTTCTGGAGAAGCAACCTTCGCCAGAACTGAAGCATTGCCAGTTTGACCCGTTTGATTTTGATGTAATCAGCCCGTTGGTGGACGAAATCATCGAAAACCGCCGAAGCAAACAAGACCTAATCAAACTCGGGTACCCCCCAGACGCCATAGAAGACACCTACAGGCGCATCAGAAACTCCGAATACAAACGCAGACAAGCAGTCCCAAGCATCAAAATAACACCAAAAGCATTCGGCATCGGATGGAAAATGCCAATAGTAAACAAATACAAAGGATAACCATTGAAAAGTTTGATTACAGTTTAAATTTTAACCCCAAACCCAAACATCCGTACTCCCACGCATACGCCCGTACCCCCGCCCGCGCGTGTGAGCAGTCAGTCACTCACTCAGTCACACTCGCCCGCACGCAAAGAAGGCAAAATAGCTAAAGTAACGTAATTGAAAAATTTCCAAATTACGAGATTGTTTAACTAAAGAAATTGTGACGCATCAAGATTAAATCGAGAAATACGTCCATAACTTCTTTGAGATAGAGAGCTGAGTATTGCGTTGCATATGACTGTTGGAAGTTTTTCCTTATAGTCTTTCTCATTCATTAGAACTACGCCTCGAGAATCTGCAATTGTTTTTAGTTGGGAAAACGTATCTTCAGGAAAACCATTTGCGACAACTATGCTCATTGCACGTAATCTCTGAGCTTTGTCCTGCGTAGCAAGAATTACTTTGGACTTTAGAGTTTCTGTTGCAAGTTTTTGTCCACTAATTTCTTCTTTAACTGTCTCATAGTTAGTTGGTTCGATAATGAATTTTGTTCGGGGGGGTAGGTTAATGAATACATCGTATTCAAAATTTTCAGAGGGTTCATTGAATTGCACATTCACGTTAGAAAGAAAACAATTTGTAACCGAAGCACAAACATCAATGACTTCTTGTTCAAATGAATTTCTAGGAGTTCCAATTTCAAACGTGTTAATTTTTTCCATTTTACTCAATAGAAAGCTTTGGTAATCCTTTGCTGTTAAGAATCTTTGAAGTGAAAGACCAAAATCTTTCGTAACCTTATTTAGCTCTTCACAGTTTAATTTAAGCGTATTTAATAAAGTCTCTACGTATTTTTTTTCTTTTGAAATCACACAAAATGTATTTGTTTGCGATGGGACTATTAAGGTAGGGCTCTTCTTATGAAGATAGACTAATGGCGGCGTATCAGCAAGTGTACGTCGGACAGACATGCGGTCAACTTTGTTTGGAAAATGGAACAGTGCATCCATTGTATTAGAAGAAATTATTGTGGTCAGTTTATCTCCAAGTTTTTTTGAAGCTGAGTTGTACGCACCTATTATAGCTGAGGAAATTACTGAGTGAATATCGAGAATTTCAAAATCTGGATTATCCACAATCGTTTTTTTGAAGAAGTATTCGCTATCACTTCCTCTCTCTAAAATAAACTCTTGCATTCCATTAATATTATCATCAGACGTTTCTGTACCTTCAACGCTAGACCCTGAAAGTAATAAAACAGGTTCAAAATAGAACTTAGAATTGAGTGAAGACATTTTGTATCAAGAATCTTATGTTGCAGTTTCATTTAAAAAAGCATCTGAATTTTGAGATAATGAATATATCATTCTTTTGATAAAACGTCTTATTTTTAAAAAATCATTGACAGCACAACTTTGGTTACCTGAGCGATAAGTAATTCTTGGTGATGGTTTATCTCCTTTTGGAGCAATTCTGAGTGTTGAAGACATTTTGATGCACTGCATTAGCAACTATTCTAGGAGTCCGTGATTTTTTGTCTTGTTTTTAGTATGAACATTCCTGATAGGAAGTAGCATGTGAAGCACACGAAGAAGAGCATGTCGAATCCTGCTGTGCTTACGATTAGTCCTGATATTACTGCTGCGAATGCGCCTGAGACGTCGTCTACGGAGTCGAATATTCCCATGAGCATTCCGCGTGAGGGTTTGTCGCTAACAGACGCCATCAGGGCGAGTAATGCGGGTCGTTGAAACGCAAACGCGATTCCGTAAAGGAACTCGATTATATACAGGTGTATTAAGTCGAAGGCAAAAATGTAAGAGAGCGAACTTACTCCGCACCCGATTAAGCCGATGAACAGTATTTTCCATTTTCCGTACTTATCCACGAGTTTTCCTGCGGGCATCTTGAAGATTGCTGAGGTTAACAGGAAAATTGCTGATAGGATTCCTGCGTGGAACAGGGATGCTTGGAAGTTTTTAACAACAAATATTGAGTAAACTGGACCTAGAAATCCCAGTCCGAGGGATGAGAAACTGATTAGCGTGCTCATCATTTTGATTGAAATTTTTGGCAATTATCATCGCATCCCTTGGGTGAGAAGAACTGTTTTGAATCCATATAAACGTTTAGATTTCTGTACAAATGTTTACCAAACCTAACATTCGTTAAGTATATATACCATCACTGTTTCCCATTAATTGTTATGAAAACATTAGACGAACTACTTGGACCATCAAAATACCTGAAAGTCCTAGACATATTCTTGCAAAACCCAGAAGAACTGATGAACCTAAGAGAAATCGCCCGAAGACTAAACAAAAACCCCGGAAGCGTAACCCCGATACTCCCAGTTTTGGTAAACAAAGGCTACATCTCACACTCGAAGGTGGGAATAAAAATCGTGGCATACCAACTAAACAAGGATAATAACATCATAAAACGGGTACAGCGCCTGCTACACAGCCTAGAAGAATGAAAAATTACTGCAACAGCTTCACAAGCACCGCTTTAGCAGAACATAACCTGTTCTCGCTTTGCAGGTAAATCACAGAGTTCGGATTCTCCAGCACATCAGCGGATATTTCGTAGCCCCTGTGGATGGGCATATCATGCATTATCAGGGCATCGTTGCCTTTGAGCAACTGTTTGTTGACCTGATACGGCAACATCAATTTGACACGTTTCTCTTTCTCTTTCTTGAACTGCGGATCCAAAAAGAACTCCATGTCAACCCACGTATCAGTGTAAACCACGTCGCAGCCTTCCACGGCAGCTATAACATCCAACGAGTTTTCATACAAACCCGTAGCTTTTGCTGCCTCAACCAACCCATTATCAACCGAGGCTTCATTCACTATGGGCGTAACGGTTACTATCTTCATTCCAGTTCGGGTGCAACCCTCAATCAACGAGTTACAGATATTATTATGAACACCAATATACGCCAGCTTAAGCCCCTTGAGGTTCCCCAGCTTCTCCTTAATCGTTACCAAGTCAGCGATAATCTGGCACGGGTGATACCGTTCATCACACCCGTTGATTACGGGAACACTCGAAACCGCCGCCATGGTTTGCAGGTCAGAGTTTCTCAGCAAACGCGCCATGATGCCGTCCACGTAACCAGAGATAGATTTTGTTTCATCTCCAAGGTCAGCCAAAACAAGGTTTGTGGTATGCCAATCCATGTAAATTGCGTGCCCGCCAAGCTGGGTCATCGCCACCTCAAACGACAATCGTGTACGCGTGGAGGTTTTCTGGAATATCATTGCCAAGGATTTGCCTTCCATGGTGAACTCGTATTGTTGTGGATTTTGTTTGATGTCTAACGAGCTGTCTACTAGGTCGTTGATTTCGTTTGAAGACAACTCTTTAAGGGTTATCAGATGCACGGCGAATTCTCCTCAAATATTGCAGATACTGTTTCACGTTAAACGGTTATATAAATTATCAAATAATGAACATAAAAACTGTTAGATGCAGAATATGAATTTTCGGTTCCTAATAATTAAATGTGTATAATATAAATTAAAAATTACGGAAGACAACGTTAATGCTTGAACTCTCGCAAGAGAACAGCAAAAAATCATTCAAAATACGAAACAGCCGAAAGGCAATTTCCCCGATTCTGGCAACTTTACTAATTATCGTAATCGTAGTCGCCGCAGCCATAGCATCCTATGCGTGGATTCAAAACATAACAAACACGCAACTGAATCAGGCAGGCGGATTTCTGATAATCGAAAACGTGCGGTTCTACCACACAGACAACGTGGAGATAATAATCCGTAACACGGGCACATCGTCTCTGACGGTTGACACAGTTTACATCAACGGAGTTTCGCAGCCCACAGAACACAACATACAGAGCGGAGAATCCGCAAAATGTGAACTTAGTTACGCGTGGGAAAACAGCGCAAGATACAGAATAAAAGTTGCCTGCACCACAGGCATATACACAGAGGGACAGTATTCCACACCAGCCACGTCAACGGTTTGGATTGCACAAGACTGGACAAAACGAAAACCCGTAACAGTAGACAACAGTTTAAACACTAACACCTTAACCAACTATCAGGTCAGGGTAAACATCAACTACGACTCCGACATGAAAACAGATTTTTCTGATATACGGTTCACAGACAACAGTGCACAGACCCTGATTCCATACTGGATTGAAAGCTACGTTTCAGGAGTCTCTGCAGTAGCGTGGGTTAATGTTCCGGTTATTTCGGGGTCTTCAACTGAAACAGTTTACATCTATTACGGAAACCCCTCTGCAGACACCCAAAGTAACCCTGAAACCACCTTTGACCTGTTTGTAGACTTCACCGTAGACGGTGTTACAAGTTACGGAGGCTCAGGTCAGGACATGCAACCAACCCAGTATGAAGTAATCGATAACACAACTTTGAGGATGTGGGGTAACAACTGGAAAGCAGTAATGAAACCTTTGAACGTTATCGGCGACGGCACCCAAGCAATATGTTTTGATTTTAAAAGCACCGGAACACAGGCTGAAATAAACGGAGCAGGACTAGACGACAACAACGACATCTCCGAGTCAAGGTTCTACAGAATCTACGGAACCCAAAGCTGGGGCATAAACGACCACTACGGTTACACCCCAAACGATTGGCAGTCGTATGTTCTGGTTTTAGACAACTACAGCGGCAGTTTTGACCGCATCGTATTAACCAATGACGCAGACGCAGGACAAGCCACAAACATATACTACAGAAACGTCAGAGTCACAAAAATCACGGCACCAACACCAACAGTAACCATTGGCACAGAAGAAAACCCGTAAAAAAGCCGTGAAAAGGTCAACGCAAACAGGTAATGTTGACAAACATTTATAATAAACTTCCAAAACCAACTCAATAACTAGTGTGGTTTATTCGAGGGAACAACGTGAGAGTCACAAAAAACGCAAAAGCGGTTTCTAAAATTGTCTTCATATTGTTGTTAATTCTTTTCATGGTAATTAGCTCAATTTTCACTTACCTGATTGTAGCTGGTTACTACCTTAACCTTGGAACAGGCGTTCCAGAAACCACCACACTTTCAATCAAAGAAGTAAGCTTTGACACCGGAAAACCGGGAACATTTGATTTGACGGTTCTGAACCCAACATATTCACCCACATCAGCAAACATTACACAAATCTACGTGATAACAGAAGACGACACAATATACACAATCGCCACAACAAGCCCAACCCTGCCCAGCATAGTTGCCAAAGGAAAAGAAGCAACATTCAGTTGCACATGGAACTGGGCAGACTACAGTGACGAACTAGTCAAAGTAGTGGTCATTGTTGCGGACGGCTCTGGTTCAGTATACGAAACAGAAGTTGCCCCAGTAAAAATGACGATTTCACCACTGTTCTCCGTAGCGGACACTAAACACTTTAACATAACACTAAACAACCTAGAGGGTTCAGCCCTAGACCTTACCGTTAACAAGGTAACAGTAACCTTGGATAACGGAACAGAACGACAGATAACCCAGATAACCCCATCAATACCAAAAGAGATAGTCTCAGGCGGTCGACAAGCATTCAACTGTACATGGGACTGGGCACAGTACCGTGAACGTTCTGTAACAATTACGGTGAACACAGAAGAAGGGTTCGTATTCACCAAGGAAACGACCACACCAGACATTGTCCAGATAGTCATTACAGACATTAACTTTGACAATACAGACTTTACATCATTCCAAGTAACAGTCAAAAACACTGAAACATCAATCAGTTCTGCGGACATCTCAACAGTTCAGTTATTCTTCGAAAACGGAACACTAACTGAGGTACCCATACACACACCCACAACACCATACAACCTGCCAATCGGAGAAAGCGTTACACTAACATGCACACTTAATTGGGAACAATACCGAGGCGAAACCGTTTCAGTGTCTGTTGAAACACCAGAAGGATACTACGGTTACAATCAACTAGTATTACCGTAAACCAAAAACTATACTAAAAATAAAAAATAGAATCCGATTCAGCAGACACAAAAAAATGTCTACTGGATTGGAGTCCCCATATTGGGGTCTTTTGTTGCTTTTTGGAACTCGGCCATAATCCGTTTTGTAACCAGACCAGGTTTACCAGAGCCAATCACACGTTTGTTTACGTCATGTATCGGAGCTACTTCTGCGGCAGTTCCAGTGAAGAATGCTTCATCAGCAGTGAACACCTCATTAGGAGTAAGGTTTTGTTCTATTATTTCGATTCCAAGCTTCTTTGCCAACCCGATAACCAGTGTTCGGGTTATTCCATCTAATGCACCAGAAGAAAGCGGTGAAGTCAAAAGTTTGCCGTCGCGCACTATGAAGATGTTTTCGCCTACACCTTCACATACGTACCCGTTTTTGTCTAGGCAGAGGGCTTCGTCTGCGCCTGCGTTGTTTGCTTCGATTTTGCCCATTATGCTGTTAAGGTAGTTAAGGGATTTTAGTTCATGACTTGCGGCGTCGATTGCGTTGCGTCTTACCCATGTTATGAGGACGCTGATTCCGTTTTCCAGTTTCTCTTTTGAGTGCAACTGCAGTTGTGGTTCAGTGATTATGATAATTGATGCTTTGGCACATTTTCTGGGGTCAAGTCCCAAGTCGCCAACGCCTCTGGTTATTACTAGGCGGATGTATGAGTCTTTCAGGTTGTTCTTTCTAAGAGTCTCCAGTACAGCCTGGGTTAGTTCCTCTTTTGTTACGGGTATCGTCAGAAAGATTGGCAGAGCCGACCTGTATAGTCGGTCTATGTGTTCTTTTAGTTTGAAGACTACGCCGTTGTATGCACGAATTCCTTCAAAGACTCCGTCCCCATACAGGAGCCCATGGTCATACACAGAAACTTTAGCCTCAGATTTAGGGAAAAACTTGCCATCGATATAGATAAGCAACTCTTTGGTCATACTAAACTCGCCTCTAAATGAAAACTTCAAGCTTAAACTATCTGCTTTGTATTTAAATTTTGACTTTTACGGTATATATACCACTTTCGTAATGTCAAAACGCAAACTGTGGTCGTTTAGACAGCATCTTGGGCAACGCCAAAGGCTTGAAGGGCAATCCAGCAGTTTTTTCGGCGATTTCAGCGGTTAACTCTTCAAGTTTCATGTTCCGGGTTTCTTTACCAGTTAGTCTGTCTCTGACAGGTAAAACATCTGAGTTTACCTCGTTTTCGCCGATAACCAGAACATAGTTTACCCACTCTTTTTCTGCAGCGCGAACTTTTTTGCCAAGGCTTAGTGAGCGGTCGTCGATGTCTACGCGTATGTGGTTTTGTTCGATTTGTTTCATCAGGTTTTCAGAGTATTCCATGAACTTTTCTGAAACAGGTATAATACGCACCTGAGTAGGCGCCAACCAAAGGGGCAGTATCGGAGCTTTTCCTGCAATTGATTCACGGTAAGCCTTCTCCAGCATGGCGTATACGTCACGTTCGATGGCTCCGCTTGGGCTGCAGTGAAGAACCAAAGGATACTGTTTTTCGCTGTTTTCGTCGATGTAGGTCATGTCGTAGTGTTTGCTGTTTTCGATGTCGATTTGGTCAGTGGACAGGGCAGACGCCTTGCCAAGGTTGTCAACAAAATTGAATTCCCATTTCAAAACGAAATAGAAGAACCGTTCTTCCCACATCTCAACCAACACAGGTTTGCCGAACAACTTCACCATAGAAAGAACAAAGTCCTTGTTTTCTGCGTAGAAGTCCTTTGTTACGCGTATCGCCAACTCGTAATCGGTTTCTTTGCTTAGTTCCAGCTTATCCAGAATACTCATACACAACTTGAAACGGACCAAAAACTCCTGTTTTGCCTGCTCGATGTCTGCAACCAAAGCGTGGCAGTCAGGCATAGTAAAGCATCGCAGGCGCCGCAGCCCTGTTAGTTCTCCGCTCTTTTCGCGCCTAAACGAATACTTGGTTAACTCGTAGATACGCAACGGTAGCTGCTTGTAACTAAACTGGGCATCATGCACCATCAGGAACTGGCCAAAACATGCGCTGAACCTTAAGAAGAAGTCCCGTTTATCAGAACATAACACATACTGACGCGCAGGGAAACGTTGAAGGTAATGAGCAATCGCAGGGTGCTGAATATCGTACATGATTGGAGTTTCAACCTCCATTGCGCCGTAATCGATTACTCTATCGGTAACATATTGCTCAATCAACGACTTAATCATACGACCCTTCGGGTACCAACGCAGGTTTCCGGGGTCACTGCCGGGTTCATAATCTGCAATTTCCAGCCGTTTCATCAAAGGAACATGAGGCGGAACCTGTTGCACGGCGCGGACTTTTTTGATTTCATATTTGCATAGCTTCTCCAAGTTTTTGCAGCCTTTGAAACGGTAATCCGGTACTGGAATCAGTTCACCATCGGGCTGCAACACGTACCAGTATGACCTTAGTTTTTCCTCGGCTTTCAGGGCGTCGCAGACGACTTCTTCGTCTACAGAGTCACATGTAATGATTCTAAGGTTCTCAGCCAAGGGGTGCCCTTTAATGGATACAGAGAATTTTTTGCACCAACCAAACGGTGCAGAGTAAGTTTCCAGACCCAATTGTTTAGACTGTTCTCTCATCTCGTTTAATATTTTCAGGGCATCAACTGGTTTTGCCAAGTTGTTGCTCAGGTGAGCATACGGATAAATTATAACACGGTTTACTTTCAGTTGGTCAAGGGAAGCCTTGGTTGTTTCCAACGCTTTTTTTACAACTTTTGTGTCGTCGCCTTCTTCAACTGCTGTGAATAAAACGGCGACTTCTTCTATTCGGTCGCATTTTTTTTCGGGTTCTTCAGCGTTTGGAATTTCTTTTTCTATGGCTTCATATTCTATGAAGTTTGAGTGTAACTGGAGGATTCTCACTTTTTTTACCAGCTTGCTTTTTTTAACAGTACATGGACTCAAAGAGGCTTTTAGCCTTTGAATCGCCATTTTTCTAGCAGTTTATCTTTTTTGCTGCCTTTTTTGTATTCTTTGTAGTGGTCTCTGCATAGGTAAGAGCGTTTATTTTCATCAACTCTCAGCCCTGCGGCGCTGACCTTTTCTCTGGTGATTGAACGTGTTGCCTCAGCGTTACAGCCGATTACGCTACATTTCACACCTTTTGATACTCGTCCCAAAGCATATCACCAAATGTATATGTTTACAGTTGACTTATCGCTTATTAGCTCAGCGGTCTAATTAATTCTTTTCAATCTTGAAACACAAATACAGTCAATCATAAAGATGCTCAGCAAGATGAGGTTAGATTGTTTGCGGATAGTTTTGTGCCTGTAAAAACGCAAGGTATATCAACAGATGCTGTTGATACTTACTAACCAGTTCAAGTTACAGTAAAAGAGGAAAAAATCATGCCAGTCAAGCGAAAGTCCAGAGGCCGAGCGAAAGGCGGTAAAGGTAGAGGTTCCCTAGTTCAATGTGAAGGATGTGGACAGCAGGTACCCCGAGACAAAGCAAAACGGGTTTCACGAAGAGTCTCTTTGGTTGATTCACTCCTGTACAAGGAACTACGTCAACAGGGCACATACATTGCAAGCCGCACAGACACAAAATTTTACTGTGTTTCATGCGCGGTTCACCGTGGAGTAGTTAAAGTTCGCTCGAAAAGTGAACGGCGAACAGGTCCTCCGCGAAGAAGATAGAATACGTTAAAAAAACAATTCTACTTTTTTCTTTTTTCATTTATTTTGTTGCTTTATAGAAGTAGACTGCTCGCTGAACCACGGTTATGTTTGTTAACACAGCGAGGATTAATACGCCATAGTTTAATGCGTCAACCCAGAAGTAGCTAACAAAGCTAACGAAAACGATTAATACAATACGTTCAGCGCGTTCAGCTAACCCAACAGACTCCATTTTTACTCCCGCTGCCTCTGCCCGTGCACGAGCATAACTAACAAGTTGAGAGCCCACCAGCGCAGCCAGACCCAAAATTGGGTTGGTTAAGCCGCCAAGGATTATTCCGCACAGTATTACAGAGTCTGCGTATCGGTCAAGCAGTGAATCAAAGAATCCACCAAACTTTGTGGCTTCACCGTAGATTCGGGCTATTACGCCGTCGAGTGCATCAAAAAAACCGGATACAAGCATCAAAACGGGTGCAACTATCAAAAGAAGCGGGTTACTGCTCCACTGCCAGTATGCGGCTGCGGAAAGAAACGACAAAACCAAACCCAATACGGTTACATGGTTTGGAGTAAAACCCAAACGGTGAAACAACCCAGCAGTGGAGGCTAACCAAGACTGTACACGTTGTTTAAGTTTGGTCAGCACTGTTTGTTGTCTCCATGTTTTGGTTTGATTGTTTCTTGAAGGGTTAACAGTTTTTGTTACATTACTGTGCTAATGTGTATTAAACAGCTTCTGACCCTTAATACGCAAGGGCAACTCTTACAACGTTAATTGCGGGTTCTTGGCAGACCAAACAGTTACTCTCTATTTTCGTGTTGGTGTCTTCGGGGAACCCAAGCAGCCGCGCCTCAAGGGTTTCTTCCAGTTTGTGACCGCACTCATCTTTGCCGCACCATGGAACCTCGATGATTCCTGCTTTTCGTTTCAGCAAAGTCTTGGTTTCAGAGATGCTGTTAACCCTGAAGATTCGTTGCTGCATCAAAGTTTCGGCGTTAGTTTTCAGGTCGTTAGCCATTTCGGTCATTAAGGTTTGAATTCCCGAAACCATTTCATCCCGTTTCAGGGGTTGTTTCTTCAAAGTGTCCCGCCTAACAACAGTTACAACACCGTTATCCAAGTCCCGTGGACCAATCTCGACACGGATGGGCACACCCCTTAGTTCCCAGTAATAGAACTTGTTTCCAGGAGTCAAAACATCGCGTGTATCCAACTCTACGCGGTAACCCGCTTTTCTCAAAGTTTCGGCAACATCGACGGCGGCTTTGTTTACTTCTTGTTCTCGGTCTTTGTAGGGCACGGGCACAACAACCACCTGTATTGGCGCGATTATTGGAGGCAAAACAATTCCGTTGTCGTCTCCGTGGACAATCAAAACAGCGGCGATGCCCCGTCCAGAGATACCGTAACTGGTGGTCCAGATGTATTCCTGGTTGCCTTCTTTTGTTTCATATTTAATGTCGAAGGCTTTGGCGAAGTTTTGTCCAAGGTTATGCACGGTACCAATCTGAAGGACTCTGCCGTCTGGACATAACATGTCAAAGGCTAGTGTGTAAAGTGCTCCCGCAAACTTGTCCCATTCAGGACGTTTGGATACAACATATGGAACACCCACGGAATCAAAAAACTGCTTGTACAGACCCAAAGCAGTTTGCACCTGTTCTTCGGCTTCCTCTGCGGTAGCGTGGCAGGTGTGTGCTTCTTTGAAGGGTTCTACTTCGCGCATTCGTATGATTGGCCGTGTTGCTTTGGTTTCGTAACGGAAAACGTTTACAACCTGATACATTTTCATTGGCAGGTCTGCGTGGGAACGAATCCAAAGTTTCCACATTGGCGCGATAACGGTTTCGCTTGTTGGGCGTAGTGCGTATCTGATTTGCAGGGGTTCGTATCCGCCGTGTGTTACCCAGAAGCATTCTCCTTCGAAGCTTTTCACGTGGGCAGATTCTTGGGCAAGGGATGTTTCTGGAATCAGCAACGGGAACAATGTTTCGTTGTGTCCGGTGTTGTCAAGTAAATCGCGTAGTATCTGCAACGAGTTTTTTCGTATCTTAAACCCGTAGGGCATCCAAACTCCACAGCCCTTGATTGGGTAACGGTAATCCATTATGCCCGCGTTAATCAGCACATCGCGGAACCATTCACCAAACTGTGTAATCCATTTCTGTCGTTTAACTGGCAAACCTTGCACCTTCAAATGTATGCTGTATGTAATGTGACCAATAATTAAAAACTGGTGGATATTTAGGTTACCGCTAAACCAACACCAAAAACATGTTTTTTGCCCAAAACAGGCTTAACAGTTTCAGCGTATGTTACAAAAACAGTTAAAACATCAGAATCCATGAAATCCATACAACCAAGGTTTCGAGGTTGCCTGTTTGCTTGAAGATTGGATGTTACAGTTCGCGCTTCAGTTTGGTTACCTTGGCGTTTTCATAATAAGTTTCATTGGCTCGGTTTCAGTGATTTTTCCCATACCATACACGATTGTAATCTTCTTCTTGGGCGGCATCCTTGACCCATTTTTTGTTGCAGTCTGCGGCGGTTTAGGTGCCGCACTTGGAGAGTTTTCAGGATACACCATCGGGTACTATGGAAGAACCATTGTAAACGAGAAAATACAGAAAAAAATGGATTACATGGTAAAACTTTTTGACAAATACGGCTCAGCATCGATATTCCTTTTTGCCTTAACGCCGTTGCCAGATGATCTGCTGTTTATTCCTTTGGGTGTTATGCGTTACCCGTTTTGGAAAGCGTTTATACCAGCGTTGCTGGGTAAAACGTTGATGACGTTCATTTTGGCGTATAGCGGGCAGCAGTCAATTGAATTGATTGAAACAATATTCGGTGGTTCAGGGTTGTTAGGGACAGCGATTACTGTGGTGTTGCTTGTTATCATAATTGCGGCGATGATAAAGATTGATTGGGAGAAGCTTTTCGAGCGACATGTGGCACAAAAAGCTGATTAAACCTTAAAATATTTGAGTTTTGTTATATAAAAAGTTCAACGATTAGATTAACCGCAAGTTCAAAACAGAGGTTAAATTGATTTTTTAAACAGTGCAACGGTATTTTGGATTTTTTTGCTAAAATGAATAAAAAGTTACATTTTTGCACATTAACACACAAATATGAATTAACTGTAAAAATATAGAAAAACAATAGAATGTTAGAAAGATTAGGGTAAAAATTTAAATACACCCATGTTGTTTGAGTTTTGACCTTAGCTGGTGACGAAGACGGTAAAAGAAGCAAAAGGAAGACTCTTCAAAAGAAAAGACGATAAATATCTAATCTATGTTCCAGTAGACTTGGCTGAAGATAGCATGTTCCCATTCCAAACCAACACAGCAGTTCCAGTGAAAATCAGTTTCTCAATAGGCGACAACAAACTCAGAATAGAAAAATGGAACGGGGAAGACGACGAGTAAAATCCCCCGCAACACATCAGACATATACATGCCTAAAGCCACGTCAATAATTTTTTTCATAAAAAGTTTTAGTGAAAACTAAATCAGCGGACATTCCAACATTGGGTTTGTTTTGCCTCAACAAAAACCAGAGGCAACGGAACTAGTTCGTATTAGGTGCAAACGGTACACAACAAGGAAAAGAGGGCTGAGCTCAACGGCTCAGGATTTGAAGCTCGATTCCGGGTATGTTTGGTTCTTCGAACACGTGTAATGCGCTGTTGATTTCGTTGACGTTTCGGAGTGCAGTTAAGCCAAGGTCGGTGATTGCGTAGACACGCCTTGTTTTGTTTCTTCGGCTTACTGATTGTTCTTTAATCAGGTTTCGTTCCAACAGGAAATCTAGGCATTCTTTTAGTGCACTACAGTTTACGTTTGCTTTATACGTAATGTGTGTTGGTTTTAGTTTTCCATGATACGCCAATGCCCGAAGGATGGCGATGTATATTTCTAATTTTGACCGTCTCATAGGCTGACAACCAAGTTCCTTTACGCCAGAATCGTTTATAGCATTTGAGAAGTCGCAATAAGAAGCACTTCTATAATGTTTCTATATATTGTTAGAATTCAACAGAATCATTCAATATCGTGGATAGTTATTACTCGTATTGACATATACATGCCAAAGACCTAAAATACCAACAAAAACCCGAAAACAAACACTGTTTACTGCATCAACAACAAACTCAAACACGTTTACCAACTAAAACCAGCAACTTTTTCCTGAAAACCAAAACACATGCAACCAAACATAATAACAAAACAAACAAAGGCAAAACAAGGTTCAAAGAAGCGTTAGGGACAACTGAAACCTGTAAGAACTCGGAGTTTGTGTAACTGAAATGGATTAAACTATGAGAACTGTTACTGGAAACAGTGTAATCTATGTTGTTTGTGGCAACGTTTACGGTCCATGAATCGGCGTCAACCAACGTTTTTGGAACAGAAACGGTGCAGTAACCACTTGTACCCGTTGCCCCTGATGCAACAAAACTTATTTTTTGTTCACTTTTGCCAAAACAAAAACCTGACAACTCTGAGTTACTTTGTATGCTCACGTATTCCTGATTTGAGGTCATATTGTAGTCTAAAACAAATTCGCTGTTTGCATCCTGTTCATACTCGTCAAGGTACGGCGAATAGGTTTTCACGAATATTTTTTCTTGCAACGGAGAAAACGTTAGAATCCTCAGCCAACCATCGCCCCCGTTTTCTCGGTCCTGGTAATCAGAAACCATCTGGTAAATGTTGTAACCGTCAACTGTGGTGTCGGTTCGCTGCTGTTCTAGGCTCAGGTGCCCGCATAGGACAAGAAAGATTTGGTCCCCGTTTAGTTTCACCAACTTGTTCCAGATGGTTTCACCAATCTCAAGCGTCAACGACGGAAAAAAGTGGGCACCCATATACTCGTGGGTCGAAACAATCACCCGTCGGTCAGGATACTTGTCGATAACCTTGTCAGCCCACAACAACACAGCATCGCTTGGGTCGTATTGCAGATGAAAAATCAGGTAATCGTCGCCGCCACCAGAAAAAAGCTGGTAACTGTTAGCGTTATCGTTCTGGTATGCTCCACCATACCAACTGTAGTTTTGGAACCGTTCAATACCAAAAAACTGTTCATAGTACCGAAGGTCGCCGCTTACGCTTACGCCGTCATGGTTTCCGGGCAACACAGCCCAAGGAACAGCCCCATCCAGCATGCTCATACTGTGGTTAGCGTTTTCCCACGCATATTCGTCAGACCAAACGTCAACCAAATCGCCCAGATGAGAAACAAAGATTATGTTCAGCGGTTCTAGGTTGTCAAGAATCCACTGAACCTGACAATCAAAGATTTCTGGGTAACTCTGTGAATAAAACTGTGTGTCAGGCAAAACTATGATTGTAAACTCTTCAAGGTTGTATGCAGGAAAAACGTGTGTTGAACCTGATTCATCTGCAAATACAGAAAAAGGCATACACAAAGGTACAAGAACAACAAGAAAAACGAGCGAAACAACTGTAGTTTTGTTGAGGAGCGTCAACTTGACATATTATCAGGCGTTCATGTAATAATAAACTTGACCAAACACAGGAAAAGGACCTTTATTCCAGAAAACCTTAATTCATTGTTATTCATCAAAATACCGAAGAAAACATTTGCCGGGGTAGCCTAGCCTGGCTATGGCGCCAGACTCATGATCTGGAGAGCAATCTCCTACAAAAAATAGGTGCCCAGAAGTCGTGGGCTCGAATCCCACCCCCGGCACCAAAAATTACCAAAACTTTATCGTAAGGGTTAGGATCGAACTAGGTCAGCGACTTCTTTTGCCCAATCGCGTATTGCGGTTATGTCTCTTGTGTCGTAGAGTCCAAGTTCTGTTTCTTTGATTCCTGCTGCCTCTAGTTGCGGCTTAACTGCGGACATACTTTTTTTGAAGAACCAACCCATATTATTAAAGTTGTAAACCCCGCCAAAGAATCCCATTGCAACTGGTTGCAGGTGATACTTAACCGCTTTTTCGGCTAGATATTTTTGTTTAGCTTCCTCGGCTTCTTGTGTGGTTTTTTCGGTTTCAGTTAATGGGTGTGCTGCTCCGCAACAAACGTAGATTGCAAGCTTTTTTGTTCGGAGTTCTTTTTGGAACTTGTCAAGAAACTGTTCAGGTTCTTTGGTCCATTTCTTGATTTTGATTCCGCTGCCAACCACAACTAGGTCGTAGTCGGAGATGTCTTTGATTTTTTCTTGTTTAGCATTAACCAGCTTTACATCTAATCCTTCTTGGTTAAAGACGTCCGCGATGTCTTGTGCGGTGCTGGCTGTTGCTCCGTATCGGGTTCCGTATACGATTAACGCTTTTGACATTTATTCAAACCCCCTTGTGTGTTTATTTTTTCTAGTTGGTAAACTTTTCTGCTCAGTCAGTTACAATAAGACCAACAAATACTGTTAGTATTCATACAACAAGAAAACTGGGAAAAAGGAAAACACCCAACAATGAACTTGTTTTAAACATTAAGCCTTACGAGAAATGCACAGGTAGCATCCGGGTTCGTCTTTGATGCTGATATCGGTAAAGCCTGCTTGTTCTAGTAACTGGGTCATCTCAGCGTTTTTGGGCAACACTGAATGCTCTACACGGTGTGACACTTTTTTGTGGTGCATCTTCAGTTCCTCGCTGCTAAGTGCGTGAGCTATCACAAGTGCTCCATTTGGTTTCAGTATCCTGTTGATGTTTTGCAACGCTTTTGGTTTGTTGTCTATATGCGGGAACACCCCAAAACAGACTACGGCATCAAACGTTTGCGGCAGAAAAGCTACGTCCTCGATGTTGGCAACGTTTACTTGGACGTTTTTTTGGTGACCATGTTTTTTGTTAAAGTTCTGGACCATTTTTTCTGAAACATCGATTGCATATACAGAACCAGCAGAGCCAACAGCTTTTACCAAAAAAGGAATTAATACTCCTGTTCCGGTGCCCACGTCTAGGATGTTTTGTCCAAGTTTTATTCCGAACTGTGGGACAAAGTTCTCCAAAAAAGTGGAAAGCGCAGACGTGAGAAACTTCTGGTCCCACGTGTCTGCTACGTTATCGAAGTATTCTTTTGCGCTCATTTTATTTTTTCACGTTTACCGTTTTCTTTTAGCAAGCAACAAAACTGCTTCAACACAAGCAACGATAATTGCCAATGAGGTAGTTATCTGGAAGAACGATACCTGATTTTGTAAATCTTGTGTTTCTGCTTTTAATGCTGATGTGGTTTGCCATGTTACTGTGCTGTTAAAGAGTTGTTCTGCGTTGTAACGCAACATCAAAGCCAACGTTTCGGTGTTAGGTATTGCGCCCGGAAAGTTTGTCAGCACAAGGTGTTCTGCGCCTACTTGGGATGCGATTCCTTCTCCGAATTCTGTGTCGATTTGAAGGTTGTCCACTATCAAGGCTACGCCTTCAGTTTCGGCGGTTTGTATAAGAGCGGTTATGTCGCCTGCGGAGAGTGTTTCTGGTGGATTGAACGTTGCAACCACACTGAAGCCCGCAGCTTCGATGGTTGTTTTCAGCCAAGCCATGCAGATGACCTTAACGTTTGAGGCATCATATGTTTGGGCTTGGGTTGCAATCCAGTTTGACACGGTGTCTACGTCGTTTATCATCTGTGCGGTTTTTGATTCTAGGTCAACACCTAGGATTTGTGTCAGGTTTGCGGCTACTGCGGTGATGTAGCTTTTTGCGCCTTCAGGTGTGTTGTATACGCCTGGGATTGAAACGACGGTTAGGTTTTCGTTCGCGGATGCTTCTAGTAGGCTGTTTAACCAGAATTCGCCTTGTATGTTTTGTTTGAACAGAATCGTTGCTTGGCTTACGGCGGCAACGTATCCGGGTTTCATGTCAAAATCTGCGGGACACAAACCGGGCTGAACCAGCACCAACACTTCAGCTTGGTCGCCTAGGAGTTCTTCAACTACGCTTCCAACTGCGCTTGTTGTACATACTATAACAGGTTTTTCTGATGTTTGGGCTTCGGTTACTGTAACAAACAGTAAAGGAAGCAACATTATGGTCATGAAAAAAGGTAACAGTTTTTTGTTTTTCATTTTTGGTTTTCCTCCTTTCTTCTCCGTTTAGGTGATAGAAGAAGCGCAACAACAAATACTATGGTTGACACGATAACGATGCATGAGCCCACTGGTAAATCAAAGAACAACGAAACCAACAGCCCCAAAACTGTGGTGCTCATGCCGACTAATGGGGATGCGATAACGACTTTTCTCATGTTTTCTGAGAACTGCAAAACCGTGGAGGCAGGATTAAACAGCAACGCGTAGATGAGTAGTCCCCCAACCAGTTTAAGTGAAAACGTTATGACGACTCCCGCCAAGAAGATGATTAAGTAGATGAATGGTTTGGTGTTGATTCCGTCTGCTTCTGCCATTTTTCGGTTAAACATTATGGCGAACAGTTCCTTCCAGATGAAATACACAACCGCCAACGTTACCCCAAACAGGGTAGTAAGATACACCAAATCGCTGTTGGTCATGGAGATTATGCTGCCCCACAAAACGTTGGCAACTTGGCTGCTAAGCCCAACCTCAGGTGCCAGAGTCAAAAATACGAATGCTAACGCCATGTTCAAAGGAAAAATGATACTTGTTATCGTATCTGCATGCAAACGTGCCTTATCGGCAACAGGTCCAATAATCAAGGCGGTTCCAGACGCGAAAAGCAGCCCGGTTAAAAGCGGGTTGGTTGCGGTGGCGACTCCCAAGGCTGCGCCTGCGAATGCACCATGCGACATCGAGTAACCAATGGCGGATAGTCGCATCCTTACGACGAATACACCGATTAGTCCCATCAGAAAACCTGCAAACAAACAAGCAATCAACGCACGTTGCATGATAGCAAATTCAAGCCAAATCAATGATGATGCTCCTCCAGCCGTGTTGTGTGCGGGTGGTCCTCGACGATGGGTAACGCTTTTTCAGGTGCCCCATCAAACGTGATTCTGCCGCCGGTTACCACGATAACGCGGGTGCAGTTTTCCAACATGTGGTGGATGTCATGGGTTACGATTAAGGTGGTTAAGTCCTGTTGTTGATGCAACTTAACGATTAACAGGGGAATTTGTCCCCGTGAATCAGGGTCCAAGTTACTGAATGGTTCATCTAAAAGCAGTATCTTCGGGTTTTTTGCCAAAGCCCTAGCCAACATAACTTTTTGTTGTTGCCCACCAGACAGTTTGCCCATCGCGCGGTCTGCCAGTTCTTCGATGCCGATTAGTTTCATGGCGTCAAGGGCTTTTTGTTTGTCTTCCTCGGTGGGGCTGTGCAGAAAACCAACCATGCCGTAACGTCCCATCAACACGACGTCGATTGCTTTGTATGGTTCGCCGGGTTTGACCATGAAGTCCTGTGGAACGTACCCGATTTGTTCCCGTATCTTTTTGCCGTTGGATTTAAGGTCTAACCCGAAAACGGACACTTTTCCGCTAAACGGCGGAAGCAACCCGTTTATTGTTTCCAGCAACGTAGTTTTGCCTGAGGCGTTTGGTCCAACTACGTAGATTAACTCATTTTTTTGGATATCCAAGTTTATGCCTTTGATTGCGGGTCGGCTTTCGCCTTCGTATACGGTTGAAACGTTTTCAAGTTTGATTATCGAGTTTTCAGGCATAGTTACTGGACAGTCCATGTATGTGTAAGGTAATAACAAACCCTCGAGTGTTACCTAATATGTTTTTCGTATTACTTTGTGGTTATTAAATATTTATCAACCACCAACACGAAACAAAAAAGATGCTACAACACGGGTTCAGTGTTCTTTCTTCGCTTTGAAACAAGGCTTATCCCAAAACCAGTAACGGTTAATGCCACACCCAACCCAGTTAACACAGTCCCAAGCAGGTATTTGTCGGCTTCCCTGTTTTGTGGGTTGTTATAGTCAAAGATTAAACATACTGGCATGTTTGTTTTTTCGGTTCCTTTGTTGGTAACCGTAACAATGTAAGAGCCTCACATGGTGAAGGTCATGTCAAAAAAGTAGGGCGTTACTTGTCTTGTTTAATCACATTCTGTTGTTGTTTTTGTTTCATCCGCACGAAAATGGAAGCGGATACAATTCCAGCATAAAGAACTATGATTACAGGCCAGACGTACGGTCCAAGTCTAGCGGTTAGGTTTAGAAATGGGCCTAATATGGCTAATAATCCGCCAAAAGAAATCCCAAGTATCAGAGGGAAAGCATAATGTTTGATTGGCTGCCAACGGTTATGCTTGACGGTTTGGTTGCAAACAGGTAAGGCTGATTCTTCTGGTAGCCACCCGTTCATGACTGCGGCTAAACGTTTTTTCAGGGTCATGCTTGCACCCCTGGGACTAGTTTGCCAAAGATTGTGTGAGCAAGTTTAGCGGGGTGGATACTTGTTGTGTCTTCAAGTGTTATGCCTTGTTCTTTGGCGATGTCCAGCAGGTATTTTCGGGTTTGTTGCAGGAAGTTTTCGTTTGTTACTTCTTCGGGTTTGTCGTGCCAGTACCAAACTTTGATTCCGTGGCTGGTGGTGTATGTGATTATTGCTTTTCGTTTTAGTGAAGGGTGCCAGCCAAGCAGTATTGCCCGTTTTGGGTAAATTTTTGTTACTTGTAGCTCGTTTGTGGCTGCTACGTCCAGTAGGGTTGTGGATAGTTTTGCTTCTGCGATTAGGCGTGTTTGGTTGACGTATTGGCGTGTTGTTTTGAGTTTGGTTGCGATTGCGGATACGGAGAGTCCTTCCAGAAGCAGCGACCAGACTGTTTTTTGTTTTTGGCTTAGCGGCGCAGCGAGTGAGCCTTTGATGCTCATAAAAGTTCACGTAAACATTTGTATATTTACACATATTTAAGATTTGGCACACAACACAAAAAACATAAAATCAACCAACAACCAATTAATTAACCGAGGCTCTGATTTTGGTAGAATTCACACTACATGAACCGAAAAAAATAGTAGTCCACCAAATCGCAAAATATCCGCTGGAACACTTTGTCACATCCCACAGCATTGGAATACCAGAAAACAGAATCGCCCGAGCCGTAACATGGGTAGACGGCATAATGTTTGACAAACAGGACATGCCCGAAAACGACGAAGTAATCAAAGACAAAC
This sequence comes from Bathyarchaeia archaeon, assembly GCA_041653695.1. GTDB lineage: Archaea > Thermoproteota > Bathyarchaeia > Bathyarchaeales > Bathyarchaeaceae > Bathyarchaeum. Next base: position 6,734 of record JBAZEV010000023.1, on the reverse strand, counting down.
TATCAGGCATAGAACACTGGAACTACCTGCACTACACAGTATTTGAGCCCTACCGCTCAGAATTCAAGATGGTAGGAAACATCAGAATACCAATAATAAACGTCAGCGAAAACCAAACATACAAAGACATGGCAAAGTGGATTAAAGAAAACTTCGAAAAACCCAAAAAAGAAACATGACAACACCAAAAACTTGGGTTAAACACCGTGTTTTAGCTAAACATTTAAACCGCCAAATCATTCAAGATTTTAGAAACATCCAAGGAAGCTGAAGAACACGACGAAGTGCCAATACTGCGGCGACGAAGTTGTTATGCCATTCCGGTGCAACTACTGTGGAGGCTACTTCTGCGGCGACCACAGAATACCAGAACAACATAACTGCCCCGAAGCATGGCAAGCAAAAGCGCCACGGGATGCTCCGCCAACGTCAACACAGAGGTTCCCAGAAAAACCGTCTTATTCATATTCAGTATCATATACGCCTCAGGCAGCAAACAAAATCTTTTGGTTCAGCAAAACAGAACTCAAACACCTGCTGATTGGAACACTCCTAGTAATGGGTGTTGGTTTGACATACTTTTTGTACATCGGAGTTGCTTCTCCATCGGCGCCGATTATTTTGGCGGCGTTAACAGTTGCTTTTACGTTGTCGTTTTTGCTTCATGAAATGGCTCACAAATTCACAGCCCAGCGGTATAACCTGTGGGCAGAGTTCAGGTTAACCATGCAAGGCGCGTTACTAACGTTGCTTTCAGTGTTTCTTCCACCACCATTCAAAATCATTGCCCCAGGAGCAGTAAATGTGGTTGGCTCTGGAACAATAACAACGATTGGAAAAATTTCAATAGCAGGACCAATAACAAACATCGCATTGTCCGCAGCATGCGCCCTTATCGGGTTAGTTTCGCATGAACTGTTCTGGTTTGTTGCATTCATCAACGCGTTTCTGGCGCTTTTCAACTTGATACCATTCGGAATAATGGATGGACTGAAAATATACAAATGGAACAAAACATACTGGGCAGTAGCATTTGCCACTGCAATTGCTTTAGCAGCTCTGACGTATGCCCCTGCACTTAGCTCATTTTAGAAGAAACGGTTTTTTAAAACAAAAGAAAAGAAAGTTTACAGCAGTTCGATACTGACGAAAACTTCTTCGGGTACACGAACACGCATGATGCGCCGCATGACCCGCTCTTCCGCGTCAACAATTACTAGTCGCTTGTGGATACGTAGCTCCCACCTGTCCCATGTTGCAGTTCCTTGTCCACAAGGAGTTTTGCGTACTGGAACTTTGAGGTGTTTTGTTGGAAGCGGATGAGGACCCGTAATTTTTACGCCCGTCTTCTCAGCGATGAGCTTTAGTTCTTTACATACATCTTCAAGCTTTTTGTAGTCGTTGCTTGTGAGCTTGATTCTCGCTTTTCTTACCATCGCCAAGATACTCCATTCGATGTTGCCTTATCGTATTTCCGCGTTTTAAATACTTTTTCCCTTAAGCACCTAAAGACTACGATAACAGGTTAGAAATACCTTTGGGTTATAACAAAAAATGGGACCAAAATAAGGGCAAACTACAGTATTACGGTGCCAACCAGCAACAGGTTCGATATAATATACCCAAGAATTGCGCCGCTGCAAAGGAACGGCAGCCCAGCTTGGGGTTTTCCTTTGATTACAACGGTCATCAACAATGCGAACCCGATAAGTGTGCCCACCATCGCGGATAAGGCTACAAGTAACCCGTTTCCTGCAATGTTTTGGTAAAACGCGGCGGCAACCAGTATTCCGGGCATCACGATGTCGCCTAGTCCCAAGAAGAAGGCTTCGCGTTCTTGTTTGGTTTCCAGTTTTTCTTTGATGCCTTGGGTTTCTTTTAGTATCGAGTAATCCCGCGTTTTTGGTACAACCAGCATCACGGGCAGTTTAAGGTCCATTACCGCGTCTGCGAGGTCTATCATGTGTTTTGTTTGGTAAACCGAGACTGCGTCGTATACTGCCAAGCCAACAAGCAGAACAATAATCAAAAGGATGCTCAACGATATGCTGAATATACCAATCGCGCCCACGCCCACGATTATGCCGCACAGGTTTATGACGTACCATTCTGGGTGTTTAACCAAAGCGATAACCAGAGCCGCGGCTGCGAGTACAGACAGCAACAGCAGTAACGTGCCCGATACTACGATGTATGAGAGCATTATGTAGAACACGAAAAACGAGGTATAAGCAATCGAGCCCAGTATTATTACTTGTATGAACTGTTTTTTCCAGAACTTTGCAACCAGCAGAATCGTTACGGTTACTGCCAGCATCGTGATAAAGAACACCAAAAGGTTAGTTGGGTCGTTTGGGTTTTCGAACACCTCTAAACCGGTTGCTTCGAAGGGTTGGGTCATCGCCATCGCGAACAGGTGGATTACAACGAATAAGCCGCCCATCAGAAACATGGGAAAAACGTTTGTTTTGGTTTCCTGTTTAGTGGCTGACATTATTTCAATAGAGCATTAACGGTTACTTATAGAGTTTATTTTACGAACAGCAAACGGACGTATGGTACTTGAATCGTTATTTTGATATACGGCATTAAACGTCCTTATGTTGTTGGATGGTTTTCCATATGAAGTTGGTAGATGTTCTTGAGAAGCTTTCAGACGTTAACGGAGTAACCGGACGTGAAGACCAGGTTCGAAACCTGCTAAAAGAGTATCTGACCCCATACGTTGACGAAATATTTGAAGACCGCCTAGGCAACTTGATTGCATTTAAGAAAGGCACCAAAGATGCGCCCACCGTGATGATTGCAGCTCACATGGATGAGGTTGGGTTTATGATAAAGAATGTTACAGCTAAAGGGTTTTTGCAGTTTACCAAGGTTGGTGGTCTTGATGACCGTATTTTGTTGGCACAAAAAGTTGTTGTTTTCACAGAAAAGGGACCGTTAAACGGGGTTGTTGGCTCTAAACCTGTTCACATTCAAACGGATGCGGAACGAAAAAAGGTCATCGATGCAGATCACATGTTTATTGACATCGGCGCGAAAACCAAACAGGATGCCCAGAATATGGGTGTTCAGGTTGGGGATGTTGCATGTTTTGACACAAAGTTTGCTCGGCTTAACGGTGGCACGGTTTTGGGTAAAGCGTTTGATGACCGTGTTGGCTGTGCTGTAATGGTGGAGATAATGAAAAAACTGGGGGATGTGGACTGTAACGTTTATGCGGTTGGCACAATCCAAGAGGAAGTAGGTCTGCGTGGTGCCACGGTTGCGGCGTTTCGGGTTATGCCTGATGTTGGGTTTGCGTTGGATGCCTCTGTTTCGGGTGACACCCCTGGATTAAGGGAGGGTGAGGCCCCCGCGAAGATGGGTGAAGGTCCTGTTGTTACTGTTGCGGATGGGGGTTTGATTACGCATCCCAAGTTGTTGAAGCATATAACTGACTGTGCCAAACAGGAGAAGATACCCTACCAACTGGAAACGGGGCTGCGCGGCTCCACTGATGCAGCAAGGATTGCGTTGACCAAGGATGGTGTTCCCAGTGGTGTTATTTCGGTTGCTACGCGTTATATTCACAGCCCAGCCGCCATTCTTTGCATGGATGATGTGGAGAAAACTGTGGATTTGGTTGTGGCGGTTATACGGGATGTTTCTAAGGTTTTCTAAAAGGATATGGAACATAACAAACGATGGAAAAAGATAAACAGGGTCGTTTCAGGTTTTTGGAGCACACCGCCGACGCGTATATTGAGGCGTACGGCAAAAACTTAGAGGAAGCCTTTGAAAATGCGGCGTATGCCACAACGGATGTAATGACCGAGGTTGAGAAGGTTGAGCCAAAATCTGTTGAAGACTTCACCGTTGAAGGTCATGATTTGTCTGAGCTTTTGTATAGTTGGCTTGAGGAGTTGTTGCTTGAGTTTGAGTTGCAGGGCATGCTGTATAGCCGTTTTAAGGTGTTTGACATACAAAAAACACCAGACGGCTTCATGTTGCACTCAAAAGCGTGGGGCGAAAACTACAACCCCGACAAACACCCCTCCAAGGTTGGGATTAAGGCGGCTACGTATCACCAGATGGAAATCACCGAAAACGGTGGCGGCGCGGTTTTGCGGTTTATTTTGGACATATAGTTTGCGTCAACGTTTTTTATGTAAAAGCTTATAGACACCAAAACCATGATTCAGTTTGGTTGTCGGGATGGCAGAGCGGATAACGCGCAGGCCTTGAAAGCCTGTGACCCAACGGGTCGCGTGGGTTCGAATCCCACTCCCGACGCCATCAAATAATTATTAGCAACCCCAGAAAGGTAGAGTTAAACAAGCTCAGCCTGTTACTTTCTTATTGTTCATGCCCCCCGTTATCGCCACCGCTGTAAAACAGCGCAAGAAGTGACGTTACTCGTTCGCCCCCCATACGAGCGTATCGGGGGGACTCACGTCAAAAGAATGCCTGTAGTTAAAGAATATCAAATAAGATCTCAAAGCATAAAATCTAAGAAATGAGGAAAAACAATAATCATGTGTAAATTTCTCAAAATTTTGCGATAATTAGTGTAAACCTGTTTTATCGAAAAAATTCCAATAATCGATTTCATCTATTTGAAACGTATTGGAGACTCCTTAATTTCAACAGGGTAAACTTCCGTTCCATCAAATATGAAATCTTTGAAAATTTTTCCCTTATAATAAACTCTTTCAATCCAAAGGAATTTCGGGAATAGCGCTTTAATTTTATCTGATTTTGAATCAAAGTTTTTTATAAGCAAATCATTTTTGTAGTTTTGTATTGTTGTTAGAAACAATTCGAAAGTAAGGTCTTTTTTTTGTTTCATTTTGTTTATTTGCTCAAGTCCTTGAAGGAAATTTTTACGTATCAATTTGAATTGTAACCTAATTTTTGGATATAATGGAACAATTAATTGTTCAAGGAATACTTTATACCCACAATTTTTCCAATCTGTTATCCATTTTTCAAAATTTTTATCAGGATATACTCTACTGTAAGGTCCTCTACCATCATCATGAACGTATAGTTCTATGATTTCTCGATTCTTTCCACATTTGTATCCAGTTATAACTACGGCGTGATAAGCAACACCCTTGATTTTATGTTCGAATCGAAGGTGTGCGATAAGAGGAATTTTTGCATTTAGATATGCTTTAACAGCACTAGGAATTATATTTGGATCGTTAGGATCATATTTTATTATTTCAATATCTAATCCCCCATTGAACGAATGCATTTTAACATCTGTCCAATAGTAAGACCGCCCTGAGGAAAATTTCTGTATTTACTTATGAACGATGTTGAAATTTCAGTTATTTCTGAAGGAGATGATTTGGGTATGTCAAAAAGTTCTGACAAAGCATGTAACGTAGTCCACAAAGAAATTGTTGCACACGCACTAACCCGTTGGTCTTGCATTTGAAAAGGTACTGATTTAATTTTTAATGGAACACCAAATAAACAAACTTCATTTTCGTTTACAATAAAACATCGATCGTTGCCATATTGATCTTTTTTTGGATATGTCTGCAACATTGTTCGTCCAATTAACTCATTTCCAAATTCGTCGCTTACTGGCTTTTTTATTATAAATCCCAAATATGAGGCAAATAATTTTTTTAATCCGTTAATATCGTTTTTTTCTACAAGTTCTGAGAATTTAGTTTCATCAATTTTTTCTTGGAAAAAATGAAATCTATCAGTGAAACGAGGATAAGGTTTGAATGAACGACAATAGAATTTTTGAAAATCAACCAAATAGTCTTTATCAATATATTTTTCGCAAATACATGTTTCAGCATTTATCGTATTAAGATAATCAATCAAATATTTTGCTTGATCACTAGTTCCCAAATACTTTGAAAAATCAGATTTATAGATAAAAGAGGGTATGAGGGACATTTCAGCCCCTCAAAAAGCTAGATTGTAATGCATTTCTGCAAGTCTGCCTCGGTTAAAGTACCATTTTTGACGGTGTATTCTCGAGCCTCTTTTTTCAATACCGGATCAGTGGCAACAGCACGTTGAATCTCCTCGAGAGCCTTATGTAATCTTTCCTCACTCATTTTTATTCCCCATCTAATTTTGGCACTGATTCATTTAATACGCAATTAACTTTTATAACCTTTATCATCAGATTTTTGATCATGATTCTAGTTCTCATTAATTACGTAACGAATCAAGTATAATTAAAACATTTTTTAAAGTTATGAACTGAAAATCCAGATTAAGCGATTATTAATGTGATTTGTTGATTAATGAGTATTATTTTTTGAATTTATCAAATATGGATAGTGAACTTTAGAGTTTCTAAAATATATTCATTATTTATTAGTTTGAATATATTCATATGACTTCTGAGTTTGTTCTTTATTGAGTTCAATAAATCGACCTTTTTGTTGATGTTTTGTCAACTTGAGAATTTTAAAAGGTACAATTCCAACAAAAGCAAAGAAGAAAAACTCTATAGGTTCACCAATTAATGTTACTTGCATTTTTTTATGGTTTGAGTTATGCTTAGTCTTTATCAAGCTGAGGAGAAGCTGACCTATGCTGTGGTGATTGTGAATTTTTTGTTGTGTTTTTTGCAGAGTTGTTTTATTAGGTCGCGTCCTGTTAGTCCTGCTGTGCTTAGTCCGTTCATGGCGCATGCCCATTGTCCGACCATGTGGAAGTTTTTTAGTCCTGGAAGTGTTTTGCTGAGCCCGTTTGCGGATACCTGTTTT
>JBAZEV010000022.1:0-29404 GCA_041653695.1 Bathyarchaeia archaeon | reverse complement strand
AAGACCACGGCTATTGTTCGTGAACTGCGTGTTTACGGTCCGCTGGTTCCTGTTGGCAAACATGCAGATGAAGCGTGGCAACACAAGGGTTTTGGTGGTGTGTTGTTGTCAGAAGCAGAGCAGCAAGCCACAGAAGAGTATGACCGCACCAAAATGGTGATAACCAGTGCGCTTGGGACCCGCCAGTATTACAGGCGTTTCGGTTACAGCAATGATGGTCCGTATGTTTCTAAGCCTGTTAACTAAATGTTTTTAATAAACACGGCAAGTACTTCTTGATGTTCTTAGTGGTAATATTTGACGGGAGGAAACATGTTTGAGTGAAGGCTTTCCGGGTTACAAAGGTCAGGCGTTAAAGTTTTTAAAATCTGCAGATGCCGAAATCGGCGACGTTATACAGGTAACTAAAGGTGGACAAAACTGGGAAGGCACTCTGATTCCCCGCTCAGAAACAGGTGACGAACACCACATCGTGCTCAAACTCAAAAGTGGCTACAATGTTGGAGTCAGCGTTGACTCTGAAACAGTTGTAACCAAGCTTGGTGCGGGCATAAAACCAACGTTTACTCCTCCGCCAGTTCCTGAACAAAAAAAGGAACTGCCAAAAGTTGCAATCATCAGCACAGGCGGCACAATAGCAAGTCGTGTAGACTACCGAACAGGCGGTGTCCGACCCGCTCTTTCTGCAAGTGAACTGTACAGTGTAGTTCCTGAACTTGCGGACATCGCGGTTGTGGAAACACAGATTCTGTTCAGTATCTACAGCGAAAACATTGTTGCCAAACATTGGATGGAAACAGCAAAAGCCGTGGCGAAACAAATCGAAAACGGTGTATCAGGAGTAGTTGTTGCCCACGGCACAGACACCCTCGGCTACACCGCTGCGGCGTTGAGTTTTGCGCTTCAAGATTTACCCGTGCCCGTTGTGTTGGTTGCTTCTCAGAGGTCTGCTGACCGCCCGAGCTCGGATGCGGCTACTAACCTTGTTGGTGCTGTTAAGGCGGCGGTTTCTGCTCCGTTTGCCGAGGTTGTGGTTGCGATGCATGAAACCGTTTCTGATGACAAAATCGCGTTTCACCGCGGAACTAAGGTCAGAAAATGTCACACAAGCCGAAGGGACACATTCAAGTCTGTTAACTCTAAGCCTATTGCGCGGATGGAAAACGGCAAGATTTCCCTGTTAACCAAGAATATCCGCAAACGGGACAGTTCACGTAAACTGCGGCTGTGCCCAGATTTTGAACCAAAAGTCGCCCTGATAAAAGCACATCCTGACCTGAACCCAGCAGTAGTTGACTGGTATGTGGATCAGGGTTACCGCGGTATCATTTTTGAGGGAACAGGTTTAGGTCATGTTGGCGATTACCTGTTTTCTGCAATCCGTAATGCCAACGAAAAAAACGTGGTAATCTGCATGACGTCCCAGTGTATCTGGGGACGCCTGAACATGAACGTCTACGACCAAGGCAGAGACCTACAAGCGTTAGGTGTTATTTCTGTTGATGACATGCTTGCAGAAACCGCGTTTGTGAAGTTGCGGTGGGTTCTGGGACAAACCAGCGACCCCACCGAGGCAAAGAAGATGATGCTTGAAAATGTGGCACATGAGGTGTTGCCCCGAACTTTATATGACCAAGTTGGATTCTGAGGGAAAAACTATGACCGTTAACTACCAAAAAATTGGGTTAAAAGCTGGGCTGGAGATTCACCAGCAGTTAGACACAACTGAGAAGCTTTTCTGTTCCTGTAAACCTGACCTTTTCAAGGAAGACCCCGAGTACACGTTTCTTAGGATTTTGCGTCCTACTCAAAGTGAGTTAGGTCAAGTAGACTCTGCGGCGTTGTTTGAGTTCCAGAAGGGAACAAAAGTAGTTTACGAGGCAAACAACAAAACAGCGTGCCTAGTAGAAATGGATGAAGAACCCCCCCACGGATTGAACAAGGAAGCCGTTGAGATTTCGTTGATTACTTCCCTGTTGATGAACATGGTTCCCGTGGATGAGATTCATGTTATGCGAAAAACGGTTATTGACGGCTCTAATACCACTGGTTTTCAACGAACCTGTGTGGTTTCCTTAAACGGCGAAATCGAAATCAAAGGCAAAAAAGTTGCCATCCAGCAGATAAGCGTCGAAGAGGATGCTGCACGGAAAACAGGGAAAGAGGGTCAATTGGTTCATTACCGTATTGATCGTCTTGGTATACCGTTAATCGAGGTTACTACTGCACCTGTTATTTTTTCGCCACAAGAAGCACAAGAAACCGCTCTGGCAATTGGGCGCATCTTAAGGGCTACCCGCAGGGTAAGGCGTGGTCTGGGAACTATTCGTCAAGACTTGAACGTTAGCATTCGGGACGGTGCGTTGATTGAGATTAAAGGTGTTCAGGAACTTGATTTGGTTGCCCAAATAGTTGAAAACGAGGTTCAGCGCCAGCTAACTTTGCTGGAGATACGCGAAGAACTAAAAAATCGGGGAACAACACCCGAGATTATATCGATGGACTTTGTGGATGTGGCCTCTGTTTTCAAGCAGACCGAATGCAAGGTTATCGCAAACGCAATCAAACAAAACAAACCAGTTTTAGCAGTTAAACTGCCTGGTTTTGATGGTTTGCTCAAAAAAGAGTTAGCACCCAATATGCGTTTAGGTGCAGAACTGGCTGGTATGGCACGGTTTTGGGGTCGTGTTGGCGGGATTTTCCATACTGATGAGATGCCCGCGTACGGTGTTTCTGTTGAAGAACTTAACCTGCTTGGAGAAGTATTACGTAAGGGACCGCAGGATGCTGTTGTTTTTGTTGCAGATAGTTTGGAGAATGCGACTGATGCGTTGTTGGCGGTTATTGAACGCGCAAAAGTGACGTTAAAGGGTGTTCCCGAGGAAACAAGGGCAGCGAACCCTGATGGCACGACTTCGTATATGCGTCCTAGGCCGGGGGCTGCTCGTATGTACCCAGAGACTGATGTTCCTCCGATTCAGGTAACCAAAGAGTATGTTGAATTGTTGCGTGGTAAGCTTCCTGAGTTGCCTGAGCAGTTGATGAAACGGTTCATGACCCAATACAAGCTTAACCAGAAGCTCACTAAACAGGTTGTTAACTGTGAAAATGTTGACCTGTTCGAGACTTTGGCGAAGGGTACAACGGTTTCTCCTACTGTTATCGCGGTTGCGTTAACCGAGACCCTTAAGGCAATTAAACGTGAAGGCGTGAACGTGGAAATTTTAACTGACGACCAACTGCTGGGCCTGTTCAACCTTATCGGGTGCGGAAAAGCAGTCAAAGAATCCATCCCCGAGGTATTAACTTGGATGTGCAAAAATGAAGGTGAATCAGCGGATGCGGCGCTTAAACAGTTGGGGCTTGGTATGCTTTCGCAAAAAGAGCTTGAAGCAATCGTTGACGATGTTTTGGAGAAGAACTCTGAGTTCATCGAGGTTCGCGGACAGGGCGCGTATGGTCCTTTGATGGGTATGGTTATGAAGAAAACCCGTGGACGCGCCAAAGCTGATTTGGTTAACAGGATTCTCAAAGAACGACTAGAGGACAAGGCACCCTAGGTTACTTTTTCGTATTCTTTTCTTTCTTTTGTTAACGGGATTGTGCAGTCGTAACCTGTTTTACAGGTTTTTCTTCGGTCCTCTGCGGGTTCGGCGCTTGGGTCAAGGCTTGAACCCAACGAGTCAGGGTAAGTGTAAAGGTTTTTGTCTGCCTGAAAACGGGTTGTCAACGCCCACATCACATCCTGCGGGTCAGAGATGTTTATGTCGTCATCAAACACGAAGACCTGTTTAAGGCTTTTATGTGCATCCAACGCGGTTTCGATTACCATTTTTGGTTCTGTGTCTGCGCGTTTTTTTATGCTTACAGAACACCCCAACCAGTTTATTCCACCGTCGGTGAACGCTAAATCTTTGAGGTTGCAGACTTTGGTTAACTCCTTGTAAATCATTGGCAGTTTTCCAAAACCCATCAAAAACGAGTGCTCACCCCTTCCGGGGATTAACGCGTAATATGTTGGGTCTTGTTTTTGTGTCAAAATCTTTGTGATTTCCACAACGGGTTGCTGCCTGACTAAATCGTATGTGCCCGTGATGTCCACGAATGGCCCTTCTGTTCCAAGTTCTGGTGTGAGTTTTCCTTGCAGCACGATTTCTGTGTCCGCGGGGACGCTGATTCCGTTGTCCAGTTTAACCATCTTTATGGGCTCGCCGTAGAATCCGCCTGCGATTTCGGTTTCGTCCATTGGTTCTTTGGTTGATATCGCCGCAGCAAACAGTAATGCGGGGTCCAATCCGATGCAGATTGCGATGTTGATGTTTTTGTTGTTTTTTGTGTAACACATCCAAGTGTGCCTGTGGCAGATTCTTGCTGTGCCTGATGTTTTGGTTTTGACCAATAGTCTATGGTATGAAAGGTTGCGTTGTTCGCATTCGGTTATGAACACGCCTGAGGTAATGTATGGTCCGGGGTCAGATTTGTAGTATTTTAGGATTGGCAGTTTTTTGAGGTCAAGTTCTGTTTCCACGAAACTGTTCTGTTTTACGGTTACGGGTTTTATCGGGTTATCCAATGCAGTTATGACTTTTTCTTGAATTTGTTTCCAGTCCATGTCAAAGATGGTGCAGAAGTTGTCTCTGGTGCAGATGTTAGATGCTACGGGGTAGCCTGTTTGGGTGTTTTCGAACAGCACCGCATTTTGTGCGTGTCTTATTATGTCTGGAATCTGGTTTAACGGTGTTTCTTGTTTTATTCGGGTTAGTTTATCTTTGGATTCCAGTATCTGCAGGGCTTGTTTGAAGCTGACCAAAAGTTTTCCCCAACTCAGGTTATGAACTGTTTTGGTTTTTGTGTTTTTCCCATTAAATTGTGTATGCACCCAAAACTAGTTGACGTCTTTCTTTTGTTTTTCAGAAAAAATACTGTTTTCAACAATGTACCTCTATTAGATTACTAATATGCTGACCATAAACAGGTTTTAGATAAGGTTCTCTAGGGTTAACCACTTTTTGGTTGCATCCACCAAGTTTTTGCAGTCATTCTGGGTGAAATCGTATTCATCTGTGTCTTGTTTATACATCTTCAACGCTGCTGAGTAGTTTTTAAGAAGCGTCATGTTATAAGCGATAATCCCAAGGTCATGAAGTGCATCTGATTTGGCTTTTTCTTTGTTAACCAGTTCCAACATTTTGGCGGCAAACGCTTCCATAACGGCTGGGTCAAGTTTTTCTAGGTTTGCTCTTTTTTGTTTGTACAGGTCAGCAACTTTTGCTTTGAAACCTTCTGAAAGCGTAGGCACTCAAGAAATCCCCCAAATAACGTATTTACTTGCTGTTGATGTTTCTTATATCATGTTTGCTTGCGGTTGCGGAGTTAACGTACGCTTTGCAGCACCGCAAACGGGTTGCCTTCTGGGTCTAACGCCGATGCAATCCAGCCTACGCCAGGTACTTCTTGTTTGGGCAAGGTTATTTTTCCGCCAAGTGTTTTGATTTTTTGGATTTGCTGGTCGATGTTCTCGACTTGGATGTAGTTTACTGGTTTTTGTGTTGGTTGCTCTTTTTTGGTCATTCCGCCGTTTACGCCGGGTCGTAGCGTCATGCCTTGCTCGTCTACGGGGACGGTTTGTATCATGTAGTATTCTATTGGTCCGGGTAATCGGATGATTTTCCAGTTGAAAAGTTTTGAGTAAAACGTTTTGAGTTTTTCTAAATCGTTTGCTGGGATTTCAAAATGGATTATTGTGTTGTCCACCACATTTTTCCCCAGAAAGAGTTTGTTGTGCCCCGAAAATATAAGATTTTAGAACACGTCAAACGTAGATTTGTTAAAAGCGATACCTTAATTATGCCCCTTTTTGCTTATGTCGCATGCTTTCAGGGGATTCATTCTGATTCCTGACTGTGCCACGAGGCGCCTACACGCAGATGTTGATAAAAGAAGTAATCCTTGAAAATTTCATGTCCTACGAATATGCTAGGGTGCCCCTTAAAACGGGTGTTAACGTAGTCTGCGGTCCAAATGGTGCAGGAAAATCTACGATTCTTCTTGGAATCTCGGTTGCGTTGGGTCAATCGTCTACTGAGAGGTCAAAACGGTTAAGCGACCTAATCCGTTACGGCAAAGACGAAGCACGCGTAACCATAGTCTTAGACAACTCCCCCCGAGATGGTCGGCGTCCAGTTTCCAGAATAAAAAAGGACCAAATCTTTTTGACCCGAAGCCTTCGCCGTGACGGAAAATACTGGTTTGAACTGGAAAACAGCGCCGCAACCAAAGCAGACGTTAACAGGTTGCTTGCCAAGTTCGAGGTAGACCCCGAAAACATGCTTATTATCATGCACCAGAACATGGTTAACCAGTTCTCGGTTTTGTCGGCTCAACAAAAACTTCAGATGGTAGAAGCTGCAGTCGGTTTTGAGTCTTACCGAAAAAACGTTGCCGACGCCCAAAAGAAGCTAAGCCGACTGCTAAGCCAAGAAGACTCTGTAGATAAACTGTTACAGTCAGCCCAGCAGACGCTTTCGTATTGGCGGGAGCAGTATGAACGTTACCAACAAAAAAAGCAGCTTGTCCTGAAAAGTCGGCTTCTTGAACGTGAACTTGCGTGGGCAGAGGTCCAAAAACGGGAAAAGGTTGTTGAAAAACTTAAACAGGAAACAGCGGATAGCCAAAACAGGGTCTTTAAGCTGGAAGAGGAAACAAAAACGGTCAACGCCTTGTTAGAGCAGCAAACAGACCAGCTAAAACATGCAAGGGCAACTTGGGAGAACCTGTTTGAAGAAAGGCTGATTATGGAACGTGAACTAGCCAAACTAGAAGCCACAGCGTTTACTGCCGATGAGACTTTAAGAATTGCGGAGTCGTGGACCAAAACCAGCCAAAACGAGACGGAAAAAGTCTTAGCAAAAATTGAAGCCCTTGAAACGTTTATTCAAGAAAAAACAAACCCAGTTGATTTGCGTCCACAACTAGCCGAACTGAAAAACAGTTACTCTGGGCTACAAACAGCGTGGACGGAACGGTTTAACCAAAGAAACGCGTCCCTGCAACAGTCTGTGGAAAACAGTAAGGAACAGTTTTCGCAGTTTAACACCCAGATTTTGGGAATGAAAGGAAAATCGGATTTGGTTAACGTTGAAATCGAAAAGGTTACCGACAGTATTGTTGACCACAAAATCCGTTTAGCGTTGCTGAGTTACCAAAAAGAGAGCCTAGCAAAAACCTTGAAAACAACAGAAAAGGAGTTGCGCCAAGCTGATGCAGACCTGGAAGGTTACGTGCAGCGGGCTGAGGCGGTTGGTGTTAGGCTTGTGTCCATGAAGTCGACGTTGGATATTTTGGAGGAACTCAGGGTTACTGACGGGCATTTGGCTGCGTTGGCTGATGTTTCTGAGAATATCGAGCACATGTATGAGTCGTACTCGAAACTGTATTTGGAGCTTCAAGAAAAAGCTCGTCTAGTTGCAGAAAACCGCGCAAAAGCTCTCGATGAAGTAAACACACGTTTAGATTCGTGGCGAAGCGTCATCAATAATTTGTTAGCCAAGGTTAACGTGAAATACAGAAAAATATTAGCCGAAGCCTACGCAGTCGGAGAAGTCAAACTAGTCAACGAAAAAGACCTCGAAGACGCAGGTCTAGAAATATTTGTAGGCTTTAAGGGCGGAAAACCTATGCCACTGAATGCGTATACGCAGAGTGGTGGCGAACGCAGCACGGCAACGGTTACGTTTCTGTTGGCGTTGCAGCAACATATTCATTCTCCGTTCCGAGCCGTAGACGAATACGATGTTCACATGGACCCAAAGAACAGGGAAACAATCGCGAACCTGCTGGTTTCGTCTGTTTCGGGGTCAGATTCGCAGTATTTGGCGATTACACCCAGCCAGTTAACGTTCACTGACAAGGACATACACCTGATTACAGTTCAAAACGTGGAAGGAGCCTCACTAATCAAAGAGGTAGCATAACGTGTCCGCAACCAGAAAACATGGCAACATGGAACGTATTCAACGCGTTATCGAATTATGCAAATCAGTGGATACAAAAGGTTTAGACCCGTTTACGGTAAACGTTGACGACATCATAGCCACACTTAAAACATGTTTTCCAACCTGTGAATCGCCTGAGGAGCTAAATTTGGACGCAGAAGCCATTCAGCATCTTGCGTCGGTTATCCAAAATCAGGGAAACTGGGTTAAACATAGGTCAACCTCGCTTTACACTGACCCGTTTTTGTTAGAGGAAAAGATTCGAACCTTAACCAAGGACGAACTTGCACAACGTTTCATGGCGGCGTGGAACCCAATCATTGAACTGGAACAGCTTTCATTGCCTACCATTGCCCAAGCATACATGTACTGGCAGGAACTGGTTCCAGCCGACCAAAGATGGCAAAACGAGATGCCAATGCAGGTAGAGACAGGAGAAACCACGCTGGAAGAGCTAAGGCAACAGAATATTCTTGTCGAAAAAACGTTTTTTGAACGGCTGGAAGGATTCTGGGAGGAGTTGAAACAAAAAGTTGGCGACCAAACAAAGATATTGTACTGGGATTTTGTTGGCGCACAAACATACTCTGAAACGGTTTCACGCGCGTATATGACCAGCTTTTTGGTTACTTACGGGTATGCAACACTGGAACTGGTTCCGTTAGAGGAAGAAATCTATTTGATACCATTCCAGAAACAAAAAACTGAGCTATCAGAAAAACAGGTGGTTTCTGTGCCAATATCGGTTGGTTACCAAGAATGGAGCAGATGGAAAGGGGAAACACAACTTTGACACAAAAAGCTTACTATAACCAGAAAATCAAGCGTGCAGCACAGTTGCTGATGTATAAACGGCATATGAAGCCTGGAATTAAAGGTTGGGAACTGAAAACTAAGTTGGGTTCAGATTACCAAAAAACGTTGCAGATACTAGATGAGCACCTTGAAAAGCTGGGGCTGCAAATAAAAACGGTCTTTGAAGCAGAACAGCCAATTGAGAACCCAACAGTTGAAGACCTGAATAAAGCACGGTTTTTTGTGGCAATCATTGATGGCGTACCCGAGGCGGATGCTAAGATGATGGGGTGGCGTATCGATGATGTGGCGGGTTTGGCTGCGGCGATTTCACATATTATTGCAAAGAAGGGAAAAGCTCCACGGGAAGAGGTCTCAGATTTGCTTCGCACAAAGCTTCCGGGTTGGAGGGTTGACATGAACATTAACCGTTTCATCAAGGCGGGGTATTTGGGTGAAGACGAAAACGGGCAACTGTATCTGGATTGGCGGACAAGAGCAGAAGTAAACGAGAAAGAGCTTGTTGAGTTGTTGTTAAAATAAAAAGAAGTTGCACTGTTTGGTTTTAAAGTGAACTTTTTGAAGTATAGGTTTGGTTTCTAGTTCTTGGTTGTTAGTTTGCGCTGGTAGACAAAGGCTACAACAGCAATAACTGCCAATGCAGCAAACATAACGGTTATTGTCGGGAATTCTGGAATTAGGGCATAGTTTTCGGCTTCTGCGGTTAGGCTGTAGGTTGACACTTTTGCGATTTGTGTGTCGTAAATTAATTCAACATCATATGCGCCTGTTTGGTTTGGTGATAAATCTTGGGGTTCTGCGTATTCCCAGTCTCTGCCGACAACGGTTCCTGTGGAGTCATAAAACGTTACAGAAACTATGACCGAAGTAGCAGTTGATGTGCCTATGTTTTTGATTTCGCCAGTAACATGCATAAAGTCAAGAGAATCTACACTCTGTGACGAAGAGAGTATTTCAAGTCCCTGCTGTTTTGTTTCGTCAGAGTCTGTCCAAGATATGGTTAAACTGTAATCGTCAACATTTAATGCCCCCTCAGTTTCAAGCAACAATATGGTGAAAGGTGATTTTCGTCCAGGAAGCAAAATATCTAGTGTTGAATAACCAATAGCAGTTGTGATTACTTGGTCGTTTGAGTCATACAATGTGCGGTTACTTTGGTGAATTCTGTTGGTACGTCTCCGGTGTTTTCAACTTCACCTACAATGTAAAAGGTGTTAATGCTGTTAAGGAAACTTGAATGTGAAACTATTTGCACATTTGATGCGGCTTGAACAGGAAGACAACAAATACCTAGGAAACAGGTCACTACAAGAACAACGCTAGCGAATAATACAGCATTACGTTTCATTTTGATTTTACCTCGCTGCAATAATGGAGTCATTGTTTAAAAAAGTATCATAACATAGATTTTCGGTGTTTATCGCTGTTTTTTTGGTTGTATAGAAAGTGAAACATATATAAGATATGACATACGTCATATATTGTTGGGGGAGTTAACCGTAGCAACACCACAACAAAAGACGTTTCTCAACAAAGCACTTGTTCTCATAGTAGCAGTAGCGATTATTTCAGTCGGCATAATGGTCCTTTGGGAAACAACATACAACCCCAACAACATAGATTACAGGGAAATTAGGGAATACGAAGGAAAAGACCTCTCATCAATAAACGATTTCAGAGAAAACTCGATTAAAGGACCACAACACGTGGACATTGAAACATATAACCTCACATTAACTGGTCTTGTAGACCACCAAATCGTTTACAGTTACGACGATTTAATCGCAAACCACACAAGCTACAAAAAAGTAACCACACTGCACTGTGTTGAAGGCTGGAGCACCACAATACTCTGGGATGGCATACAGCTCAAAGACCTGTTCGAAGAAGCTCAAGTAAAACCTGAAGCAAACACCGTGATATTTTATGCCTACGACGGGTACTCAACAGCCCTGCCACTGGACTATATACTGGACAACAACATAATAATAGCCTACAAAATGAACAACGTAACCATGCCAGCAGAACGGGGCTTTCCATTCCAGTTGGTTGCAGAAAGCAAATGGGGCTACAAATGGATAAAGTGGATAACCTCAATTGAACTATCAGACAACGCTGACTATCTTGGTTTCTGGGAAAGCCGAGGATACCCCAACACCGCAAATTACGGCTAACAAAACAGCTCAACGGTTAACTTTCCAACATAAAAAAGGTCTTTTACAGTTTCCCCGTTTTAGGCAATAGTTTTTTGTTCAAACACGAACACATTTTGGAAAAAACATTTATTGAAACTAGATGATAGCTCAACTTCCAAAAGGTAGGCTACTTTAAAATGTGTGAACATTTTACATACAACATGATGCTATGTACTTTTCAAGTGTTCACCAAATTCAAAACTAACAACAATGTGGGGATGGACAAAACACAGTGAAAACAAAAAGCCTGCAACATAAACTGTTATTCCTGTTTTTAGCGTCCCTTACAGTTACTGTTTCATTCTCAAATGTGCTGTCCAACGCGTTTGCCCAAAAAACACAGGGCGAACCAGACTTTTACATGGGAATACTGATACTGGAAAGCCAGCAACAACAAATCTTGGACAGCATAAAAAAAGTCAAAGAACTTCAACTGGGCAACATGGTTGTTTTACACCCCATGGACCAAGCATGGAACCTTACGTTAATCGAACAGGCAATCAGTCAAGCAGACAGTTTAGGGTTGTATGTGACCTTTGAAACATTCAACGCCTCAGACCATTTGGTTAGAATAGCACCAGAAATTTTTGGTGACTGGCAAGCAAGGTATCCTCATCTGCTGGGTGTTTTGGTTCAGGAAATTACTGGAAAACAAATCGACGGCAAGCTGTGGGAAAACAACTCAACTGGAACAATTACAACCCGCCTAGAAGCAGAAAAGGCAATCGTTCATAACATCACAGAGTCGATGATGCTTCCGGAGTTCAAACAAAACGGCGCAAAAATACTCCTACAAGAAAACGTGATCAGTTACGCCTCAGCGAACACATCATACTGCGACGTTTTAATGTGCAAAGTATTCAACGCACCCAACCTAGAAATGATGATAGGACTAACCCGCGGAATGGCAAAAAGTTTCGACATACCCGACTGGGGCATCTGGGTGGATACATGGAGAGAATGGGTTAAACCGCCAGCGTTTTCACCAAACGATGTAGAACGCGCATTATACGAGGGCTGGTTCTATGGCGCAAGATACTTCTTCTTTGAGCAAGGCAACTTCTTTGGAACTCTTAACCGGGACTGGGATAACAAATTCATTATCTTAGACCAAGCAGGAAAACTAACAGAATATGGCAAGGTGCTTCAAAGGTTCTACACGTTTATACTGAACCAAAAAAGCATGAGTTTCAGCCAACCCGACTACAAGGCGTCTATCGCGGTTATGATTGGACAAAGCGGTTGGGGAAGCCGTGGACCAGATTGGGGTTTGTGGGATCAGTCAGACCGGGACTGTGACTGTGATTACCGTTTGTTAAACCTGTTTTTCCCTGGAGTTGGAGATAACTGGAAAATCGGCAGTGCATTAACAGGCAAAGAAATTACAGGTCTACCGTTTGGTATGGTGGATTTGATTTCAATTTATGCTCCGGCTTCGGTTTTGAAGCAGTATGACGTTGTTATCGGTTTAGGTTGGAGCGTAATGAATGATGCTATCGCCGCCAACATTGGAGAGTACGTTGACGGGGGCGGTGTGTTTGTTGCGCCGTTATCGTTTACTCATTCCAACCCAGATGTGGATATTCTTGTGGATGGAAACGCGTGGACGAAGAGTTTTAGTTCCATATTTGGGGTTAACGTGATGACCTTTCCAGATAATGCGTTAGACGTTTCAACCGACACAAACATGCACAGCGTAACGTTTACACAGGACACGTATTGGTTCCCGTGGAATGATAGAACCTACAGGTACTACCCAGATGACGAGGATGTTTGCTGGTTCTGGAAATTCAAGTACCAGCTTTCTGAAAGCCCAAACACCCGCGTAGTAGCGTGGCTTGACGGCATTCAAAGTTACCCGAACGCGTTTATTATCGAAAACAAGAAGGGGTCAGGTTACACGTATATGATTAACTCGCGTAACCTGAATTCTTTGCCCAACGGTGTTTTAACTGATGTTATAACAGATTTCATCTACTACCTGTGCGCGTATTACGTGCGTCCAATGACTTACTTGCCATACCCCGAAACAGAGTATTGGCTAAGCCAAGGACAATCAGACAACGTAGTATACTTGAATCATGACAACTCCACGGCAACGCAGACGTTCCAGTATTACATGCGGGCGTTAGAGGCTGGTTTAATCCCCGGTAAAGAGTACCTGGTTTTTGATTATTTCAACCGCCAATTTTATGGCATGGTTGATGACTGGGTTGTTTCGCTTAATGTTACTTTGCAGTCTAACCAAGCAAAACTATATGTGTTCATAGAAAACAACGGCGAGCCTCAGGTAATATACTCAAACACAATCATATCTTCGGCTGCGCTCACACAGGACAGGCGTTTACCCATAAGCCTTAAAGGCGCAGAAGAATCCGCGAATACAACATTGGTGTATTGCTCAGAGTATGGGCAACCAAGATACATTCTTGGGTTAGCGTACAACATTGCACATGTTTATGACCAAACAAACAAGTTCTTGACTATAACTTCAGACACAGATTTTACGGTTGGCTGGGATAACACAACAAGTTATTCTGTGGAGTCCTCAACTGTTGCGTTAACAGGTTATACATGGAATAATACGTTGGGAACTTTAACACTTTTAGCAAAAGGCACAACTGGACAGTCGGGCACAGTAAAGGTGCAGACGGGAACAACAAAACCTGACTACCTTAAAGTAAACGGTGTTGAGGTTTCAACATGGAGCTACAACCAAGCCACAGGTGTAGTTGATGTGCGGTTTACTTTTCCAGCCAACGAAGTCGTGTTAACTTTAGGGTTCAAAAGCATTGAAATAGACAAAACATATGTGAGCAAAGAACGTGCCGATGTTGGCAGCACTCAAACTGTTGGTTTACATGTAGCGTGGATGCGTGACGGCGCAGATATCGCGAACGCAAAGGTATTGGTTAACGATATTGAGTACACCACAAATGCTACGGGTTGGATTAGTTTGGATACCAGCAGCAGTGTTGTTGGTAAAAGTGTTTTGTGGGTAAACAGCGTAAATTATAACGGTTTAACGGATTACGCAAAATCTGTTGCAGACCCCCAGATTATTTGGGACCATATTAACATAACAGATTTCAGCGTTTTCGAAAACGTTGTTCAGGTTGGTTCTACACAAACGGTTTGGGCAACTGCTGAATACACCTACGATTCTGCGCGGTTTATGGGCACAAATGGAACATTGTATTTCAACGACGAACCGATGGTGTGGTCACCAGAAAGGTTGCGCTGGGAATATAATGTAACATCCTCTGAGTTGGGTCAACAGGTAAACGAGGTAACATCAGTTGTTGACCAAGCTTTTGGGCTTACAACAATGTGCAACCAAGCAGACAACATCAACATAACATATGACAGCTTGAAAGTCGCAGATGTTAAATATGAAACAAATACGTTGGGAGCAACCAAAGTAACGGTTCACGTTGAATACAGTTTCACCAAAAACCCAGTTGTGGGCGCAAATGTTCTGGTGAACGATATCAGATGCACCGAAACCCAGAACGGCATATACGTTTGTGAAATAACGGATTGGACCCCAATCCCAACATACCGCGTAGATGTTGATTACCCCAACTTTTTGCAGGGTACAAGAACAGTTTCAGGCATCCACGTCATGAACATGTTGATGTATCTTGTGATTGGGTTAGCGGTTGTTATAACAGCAACAGTTTTGTTCAAGAAAAGGAAAATAACCAAGCAAGGGGGACAAACTGTTTGATTTGGATTTTTTACGTAAGCTTTTATCTACTAGAACAAAACCATGAATTAAATAATTTGAGGGCTTGAAGTTGGATTGGAAAATTTTGTTGTTAACTGCGTTATCGGCTCTTATTGGCAGCGTAGGCCAGATTATGTTCAAACGTGGAGCAAATAACCTCCAATTCGACATCAAGATGTTGCTCTCCAACTACCATCTGATTCTGGGGTTAGCAGTTTATGGTGTTTCAACGGTTTTGTATGTGTATTCTCTGAGCAAGGGTGACCTCTCGATAATCTACCCCGTAGTTGCCACATCATACATTTGGACCATGATGTTTTCAAAGATTTTCCTCAAAGAGCAAATAGGATTAATCAGCTGGGCAGGAGTAGCCTTCATTCTGTTGGGGGTCACACTCATCGCATCCCAAGCAGGTAGATAACACGTGATAATAGTAACTGTACCCGCACACAACGAAACAAGAAACCTGCAAAAATGTGTAGAAACCCTAGTGCAGCAACTACCCAGCTTAAACGAGGAATACTGCATCGTAATCGCAGAAGACGGCAGCACAGACGGCACAGATATACTGGCGAAGACTATGGAAGAAACGTACCCAAACGTGATACATTTTCATTACCCCAACAAACTGGGACGGGGATTGGCACTAAAACGTGCATGGAGAAAAGTCGACGGCGACATATACGCATTTATTGACGCTGACCTTGCAACAGACATGAAATATTTTCCGCAGCTAATCAACGCAATACGTGAAGGAAACGATTTAGCCACAGGTTCCAGATACATCAAAGGCGCCAAAGTTGAACGCCCAGTTTTAAGAGATTTCACGTCTAGGGTCTACAACATGCTTATCCGTATGATGTACAAGGACAATGTTTTTGACCACCAAATTGGATTTAAAGCGTTCTCCAAACGTTTAATCAAAAATGAAATGGACAAATGCGTAAGCGACACCTGGTTTTGGGATACAGAAATCATTGTAAGAAGCATTCATGAAAACTACAAATGCGTAGAGTTTCCGGTTGAGTGGAAAGAAAAACAAACAAACAAAACTCCGATAAAACGGCTGTTTTCAGACATTAGAATTCACGGAACTGGAATACTAAAGCTAAAAAGCACGTTGTAACATTAAACATTAAGGGGAAATAGTACAAAAGATGTCAGTTAAAATCATCACAGACAAGCTGCGCGCAGTTCTGAACTATTTAAATATAACAAAAAAAATTGTTTTACTAATGGTAATCGTTGCAGTGGTCTCGATTGTGGGCACATCAATGGTTTCTGTAGCGCTTAACAGAACAACTAACTTCTATTTGCCAAGCCTTGCAGTTATCAAAACAATAGAAGTTGAAGCATACAGCGATGCAGGCGGTCATAACATAATGGAACAAATAGAGTGGGGTGAACTGGAGCCTGGAAGTTCTGTTACTAACTCGTTTTATATTAAAAGCGTCAGCAATTTTGAGATAATTTTAACTCTAAAGTTAACGGACTGGAATCCTCCAGAAATTGCGGATTATATTACAATATCATGGGACTATAACGGAACACGAATGAGCCCAAGCGAGATTATTCCGATTACGATGACTGCAACGGCATCTTCTTCAAACGGGTTCATAGACTACCTAGTGGAAAACGGGGTAAAACAGTTCAGTGTCGAGGTTCACTTTATCGGCGTTGAATAAGATTATTGAACAAATTTTAAGTTACACAACCCGAATAGAAAGAGCACACATGGAATGGGGTTCTAGTTGACTGAGGCTCTTTCACAATTTGTAGACCGTTTCGGTAAATGGCGTATAGCGTTTTCAGTTTTCCTTGTCGCATTCGCAGCCATCATTTTGTTGTATCTGGACTATGCACCGATACAATGGGACGAAACTCCACACCTGATGGGCCCGCTGGTTCTAAGCAGGGGACAACTGTTTTTTGATTACCTTGAAGGTTACGCGTTTTATCCGCCACTCTTTGACACCATAACTGTTCTGTATTACACGGTTTTAGGTCCAAGCCTGTTTTCGGCAAGACTTGTCGCAGTTACGTTTGGGTTACTCTCACTATGCGCAGTTTTCGAGTACACATACCGCCTGTATGGACCCAGAAACGCGTTACTAGCAAGCATCCTGTTAGCCTCAATGCCTGGGTTCATCATACTTTGCAGGCTGGCATTAATCGAAACTATGCTCATGTTCTTTTTTTCGTTGGCGTTGCTCCTGTTTTGGGGGTGGATACACACAAACAGCAACAAGCTACTGGTGTTAACGGGCATCGCGGCGGGTTTAGGGGTCCTCGCCAAATACCAGTCTATACTCGTCGGTGCGGTCATGCTTGCCGGTATAATGTTGATGTACAGGGACAACATCATCAAAAAAATTGGGAAACTACTGTTTATAGCAATCATTGCAGGTTTGGTGTTTTTGCCTTGGTTTGCCATAGTTTACCAGTATTATGCTACAGGAAACATCGAAATCTGGTTGTATGCCATAAGCGTCGGTAACGTGGAACGAACCGCATACAGCCTACGGTTTCCCGCCCCGATATTTTACCTCATAGAGATGACATATCCTTACAGTCATATTCACCCGATTTCGTTGCCAATCTACGGTTTGGCGTTATGTGGTTTAGGTTTATGGGCGTGGCGACGAAAAGAGGCAGACAAGTTTGGTTTAATCTGGTTTGTGTTACTGTTTATCATATTCACAATTATACCCAACAAAAACTGGCGTTATCTGGTTCCGCTGTTTCCAGTTTTTGCGGTTACGGCATCGACTACTATTCTTTCAATATGGGATAAACTAAGAACTGGACTGAAAAACCATAGAATCGGTTTACGTAACCCAAAGGTTGTCAAAGCACTAACAGTAGTTTTCGTGGTATCGATTGGGGCTTCGGTTGTTTACAGTTTATCAAACGCATACACGTGGATTGAACAAGACCACGTAAAGATTCCAATCAAAGAAGCCGCCCAGTATGTGCACGATAACTCCGCAGTGGATGAAGGCACAGTGGTTCTGTTTACGGGCAACTACTTTAGCACAGACATGTTACGGTTCTACATCAGGATATTTGACACAGGCGAAAGAGTGATTTTTGCGTATCCTAAAAACCCGATTGACGCGTATCCGCCAACACTTAACGAAACGTTGCTGTCTGAGATGTGCGTAGAAAAAAATGTGAAGTATCTGTCGTTGTATGAACACGGCAACATAACATATTACGACTCAGACTGGAAATCCTATTATGTGTTGGATAGGTTGATTAGTTCAGGAAACTTCACACAAGAAACAGTGTTTGGGACGTACCCACGCCGAATTACTGTTTTGCAGTTTACCCCAAACCAACAAAACTAGGAGCATAAACCGTGAGTAAATCTAACCGAAAAATCGCCATTGCTGTACCAGTTTCGATAATCTCGGATGTTCCACATCTTCGGGAGAAAACCCTTAAAATTGGGATGATTGGCAGAGCAGCGGCAATATTTCGGGTTAACGAAATAATCGTTTACGCTGACGTTTTAGGTGTTAACCAGAAACATGACAGAAACCTGATTGCCACAATACTGGAGTATATCGAAACTCCGCAGTATCTAAGAAAACGGTTGTTCAACATCAAACCAGAACTAAAATACGCGGGCATACTACCGCCGCTGCGCACGCCTCATCACCCGCTGGCAAAGTTTACTAAAGAATTAAACATCGGAGAATACCGCGAAGGCGTAATATTATCAGTTAACGAACAGGGCTCCATCGTGGACATCGGCGTAGAACGCCACGCATTAATCCCAAACAAGCATTTGACAATAAACACGCGGGTAACAGTTAAAATTACACAACTGGGAAAACGCCCCCAAGCGACACTGGCAAACAAAGATGAAATAGAGCAGTATTGGGGCTACACGGTGGTTACTTCAAAAGAAACTTTTGGTCAGATAACAAAATCTCACAGCTACGATTTGGTTATTGCAACATCAAAGATTGGAACACCCATAACAGAGGTAACAGACAAGCTAACTAAACGGTGGAAAAACGCGAACAAAATCTTGGTAGCGTTTGGCGCACCCAGTCAAGGGCTACAAGAAATTGTGGCACAAGAAAAACTCAAACTGGAAGAGGTCACAGACTTTGTTGTTAACACACTTCCAGCACAGGGAACCGAAACAGTAAGAACCGAAGAGGCACTGTTTGCCTCCTTGTCGATACTGAACACATTAACAAAATAAAAAAGGTCATAGACTACGTTGTGGTTGTGCTCGACGGTCGGCTTTGCAGCACAAGCGAAACAACCATTTCTTCGTTGTCTCGTACTATGGTTAAGTTAACTGTTTGTCCAGGCAAAGTGTAATCTTCAAGATACGCAGACATACTGTCGATGCCAGTAATCCTTGTTCCATTTATTGCTATTATTATGTCACCGCCAACAACAACGTACTTGTCCACAACTGCAACCTGCCGTGTTCCACCAAGCAAACCAGCATTATCCGCAGGTCCATTATTTGTAACTTGGGCAATCAACCAACCATACGTAACATCGGTTCCAACCTGTTGAGCAATCTCGTAACTCATGTCAGTTCCCGAGACACCTAACCAAGGATGTTCATCATAGCTACCGTTGGTGATTAACGCACCGATTTCCCGCAGAATAGTGTTGGATGGAATCGCAAACCCTAACCCTTCAGAGTCTTCCACGATAGCGGTTGCAATGCCTACGACTTGTCCATAGTAGTTCAAAACTGGACCACCTGAGTTTCCGGGGTTAAGAGCTGCAGTAGTTTGTATAACGTTGGCTATCACGTAGCTGCCTGTTGTTTCCTCAGTCAACGTCCGACCTAACGCGCTGACATAACCTGTGCTCATTGAACCAGCTAACCCGTATGGGTTACCAACAACGATTACGGGGTCACCAACTTCAAGGTCAGATGAACGGGCAATATCCAATGCCTTAAACTCGGACGCAGGAGCATCAGCAGAAAGCACCGCAAGGTCAGCGTGGGGGTCTGAACCTAGAACAGATGCAGTGTAAGCGTTGCCGTCAGTAAAGGTTACGGTAATGTTCATCGCGCTGCCCACAACATGGTAGTTAGTGATTATAACCATCTGCCCAGCGTAATCGTAAACAAAACCTGAGCCTTGAACCTGTGAATAGTAAACACGACCAAAAATGTCGTACTGAGACATCATCCCGCGGATAATAACCACAGAGGAGTCAACCTGCTTGTACAAGTCAGCAAGCGAGGCATTGGTCCCAGTTACCACAGTAACGTTCTGGGACGGATTTTGTGTGGTTGCAATAGTTGAGATTTGTTGTTGAAGTGTTGTTACCTCATTTTCTAGGTTATCGATTTTTCCTGAAAAACTGGAACTACACATAACATAACCTAATAACCCACCCGTAACAAGGCAGACCACTATAATAGCTGCCAAGATACGGGTTTGGGGGCGAGACCTATTTTGTTCTTGAGGAATTTCCATACTTTCACCTTATACATACTAAAGTTGAAGCTACATTTTGTTGATCAAATAAAAAGAGTTTTTCAGAATTATACCAAAATTAAAAAAACAAAAAGGAGACAGAAACATCTCCTTAGCTGCAATTATCCTAGTTTCCAGCCCTGATTTCTTGCCGCAAGAATATGATATATGATGCAGCAAAACAGATAATCAGGATAACAGCTAAAACAGTCATCTGCGGCCATGTTGCAAATATGTCCTGCTGCGCAGTGGGCGACCCGAAAGTCACTACGTACCCAGAAGAGAAGGTTGAAGTGCTAACAGTCGTGATGGACGTTGCTGCTTCTTGGTACAAAATAGAAGGAGAAACCTTTTGAATTGTTTCGTACATTTCAGACCTTTGTTGCATACGGGTCATGTAATCGTTCATCTGATTCTGGTTAAAACCAGATATCGACTGTATTGGAACGATGAAATTCACTATTACCGATGTTAACAACGTGATAAGAAACACCGAAAGCAGCCAAGAGGACACAGATAAAAGCATAGAGGTTGTGGTTTTTTTGGTTATCACTGAGAAGAGAATACCCAACGCAAGCCAGACAGAAAAATAGAGCATCGTAATCACAGTAAAGAAAACAATACGCACGGTTTCTTCAGGTCCAGGACCAAAACCCAGCAATGGAATTGCTACGCCAGTCATTATCCCGATTGTGCTCACAACCAACAACGAAAGGGCGCATATGCCTGCAAGGAATTTTCCGTTAATAATTGAGTCCCTGAATATGGGCTGTGAAAGAAGCACCGAAAGTGTACCCTGTGTGCGTTCCCTGTTTATTGCATCAAAGCCTAACGATAAACCTATGATTGGCCCAAAAATGTACATTATGTATGTGAAAGAAAACCCGCCTCCATAGTAACCTGAAAAAATATTGATGAAAACTGCGGTTTGACTATCTCGAAGGGATGTTGCACCTTGGTAAGCTGCAACCACTGCTAGAATCATTATTAACCCGAACAACAACAGGAAACGTTTGCTACCTAGATGGTCAGCAAGCTCTTTTTGGCAGATAACAAGAAAACCACCCATGTTTAGTCCCCCTGATAGAAATTGAGAAAGATTTCTTCCAAGTTGTATTCTTTTGGTTTAAGTAACAGAATCGTTGAACCGCTCTTGGTTATGGTTTCAGAAATCTCGCGGGCATTGTTGATTTCGGTGTAAACATACAGTTTACGTCCGTCCCTGTCAACAGAAGTTACTCCAGAAATGTCCTTGATTTTCTGAACAAGATCTGAAGTCACAGTTGTTAACTCAATCTCAAGCGTGGGCTTGTCTTTACTCAAGTGCTTGGCCAAGTCTTCTATCGCGTCTGCAGCCACAAGTTTTCCTTTACGGATAATAATTACACGCTGACAGGTTTGCTCTATCTCATACAACAAATGAGATGACAACAAAATTGTAAGACTATTCTCTTTGTTCAAACGGATTAGAATCTCCCGTAACTCTTTGGTGGCTTTGGGGTCCAAACCAAGTGTTGGCTCATCAAAAAAAGCGACTCTAGGGTTTTTGATTAACACCTGCATGATGCCTAGGCGCTGTTTCATTCCTCTGGAATATTTTTCAACCTTAGTATCTGCCCACTCAACCAAATCTACGGCCTCAAGCAGATAATCGATACGTTTCTCGACTTCGTTTGCTGGTATTTCATTCAACTGCCCAATGTAGCGCAGGTTTTGTCTTGCAGTCATGTCATCGTAGTAGCCTGCGCCTTCAGGTAACATTGCTGCGATTTGTCTTACTGATTTTGACGAGCTTACCACGTTAAAGCCGCCAACTGTAGCAGTGCCTGAAGTTGGTATGGAAAGCCCCATCAACATAAGAAGGGTGGTAGTTTTTCCAGACCCATTAGGGCCCAGAAAACCCACTATTTCTCCTTCGTTTACTGTTATGTCCAGACCGTTAACCGCTGTTATTTCTTTGTAACGTTTTGTGAGCTGGTGGGTCTGAATAATTGGTTCAGACATTTTTTATCTCCTCTTGAATTTCCTGAAGACAAGGACAAGCAACACGATAATTACTATGGCAATTCCGAAACCGAAGATTCCCCACGAAGTTGAGGCATTAATTGAGACACGCAACTGAGAGGGTAATGATTCAAATTGGTCGCTAAAACCTCTCAATGTAACGATGTAGTCGCCTGCTACCGTGTCGGATGGTGTTTTAATCTCCACATTAAATGTAGTGGGTTCTTGAGGTCTGAGCACATCAACCTGTGATGGCGTTATTTTTACTTCCCAGCCCTCAGGGGCTTCGTATTTTAGGCCAATTACTGTTTGTGTTGAATACCCAGTATTGATGACTGATGCAGTAAAGGATGTTGATTCTCCACTGACTGTGCTTGATAGAAGTGTAGACAGTGAAAGCCTTAAGTCAAATGAGCCAGTTATTGTGGATTTCAGTTCAGTTTCAGCCAATATGTCGCCGTTTTCTGACATGATTCTCAAGGGCATCGAATAGATATCCAAGCTAACAGTGCTGGGTGGAGTAACTTCGACGATTAGTTCTTCAACACTTTCGGGGTCCATATTCAACTGTGAAATCTCAGAGTCCCCTGATTTGAAAACCACTTTCCAGTCAGCTGGAGGCTCAACATATAACAACACAAGGCGACTGGCAAGCCCATTGTTTTCCAACGTAATGGGGTACTGAAAACTTTTTCCAGCCTGAACAGTTACCTCGGGATATTTTGTGGTCAAAACGATTTCTTCAACGTATTCAGGTTCAACCAAAGAAACAAACAACGGAAGAGACGACACAATCTGACATTCAGACAATGCATTGACTGTTATTTCGTAGTTTGTACCAGTTGTTGCTGAAGTTGGGGATAAGACATCAACCACAAGCGAAATCGAGCCCTCAGGGGCTAGAACCAGTTCTACTACGGGTTCGCCGTCTTCAGTTCTTACATCTGCGGTCCAACCTTCAGGCAGCGAAGAAACAGAAAACGTGAATTTTGTAACAAAACCAAACGGGTTCACCAGAACAATGCCAAAGGGAGCTATTTCACCGGGCATGGAACGTTTTCCAGTAAACTGGGCAAACAGCATAGGGTCACTGTAGGGTTGCACAGTTACCATAAAATCTAATGCTGAAACGGTTTCTCCTTCTGCGGTCAAGGTTATGTTGTTGTCTCCGTTGGCACTCAACGGAACTGAAATCTCCAACTGTAAGGTCACAGCAGAGTTTGGTTGTAACACAAGATACTTGATTTCGGTGGTAGTTTGGCTCATCAGCCCGCCGCTTGTTTCAAGTATTTTTCCAGACCACCCAGCTGGTGCATTAACTGAGAATTCCACGGTTTCAGTTGTTGGTCCGTCATTGCGTGCCGTGAATGAGAAAACTGTTTTAGTTTTTGGGTTTGCGATTGCGCTAAACGATGAAGAAGACAACAAAATTGGACCGCTTAGGACAATGTCATCAAGCTGAACGGTTTCACCTTCGGAGGGCATTGTAACAGTTTTTGTTCCTTGAGAGTACCCATCTTTCGTGAAACTGATTGACAGAGTCTGACCAGCAGGCAAATCGATGCTGAATGTGCCGTCAACTCCTGTAACGCTACTTTGAAGCAGGCTACCACCCAAGGATGACGCAACAGTTACACCACTTATTGGTGTACCTTGGATGTCCACGACTCTGCCTGAAGCAATCGCCATAGGTTGGGCACGGGTTAACAATGAAAAAGTTAAGGAAGACTCAGTAATACCAGCAACAACAAGCGAAATGTCATACTCCACACCCAATGGGGCACCTGAAGGAATAGCAACATCCAACTGGAGCGACATACTCTGCCCAGAATCAATTCTTAGTTTGGCGACTTCATAGCCTTGGAATAATATGCGGGTATTCCAACCGCTTGGCTTAAGGGTTGACAAATCCACAACTTCAGATACAGCACCAGTATTTCGGACAGTGATTGGAACGGTTACAGTATCACCGGGGTCAGCAATTATACTCAGCAAAGAAGTGGACAACTTCAAAGAATTGGGCATAACAATGTTACCCATGTTTTTATCAACACTTTGAACTGAGAGAGTCTGGACAACATCATCATAGCCGTTTTTTGCCAAACGCAGAGTATACGTCCCAAAAGGCACTGACTCAAAAAGATAAAAACCATTCAAATTAGTATACGTAGAAGCAATAGTAATAGAACCAGACTTTAATTCAACGGTCACTGCACTTAAATATGCCCCGTTTACATCCAGGGCATAACCGTAAACGTAGCCAGTGGTTGATTGCCCATAAGTAATAGAAGTTATAGGAAACAAACCAATTATTATTGCTGAACACAACAAAAGAGTTACGAACACCTTTTTTGGTTCAGAACCTGTTTTTCTTGAAGTTTTTAATGTATCCATTATTTTTTTACCTTCTAATTATTGTTGCAGTATTGAGTTCATATTCACTCGATGCCACCCACAATATGACCCAGCAACATTGTACTATGAATCTGCAATGGTAACCAGATTGCCGATTTTTGACGATAAAAACCAAAAATTGGCAACAGCGAAAACAATATTATTAACTGAAATAATGTTGCATACATTCAACTGTTTTTGAGGATACATGACTCATCTGCATGGTAATAATAAAATGAAAGAGAATATAAACCTGACCTGAGAACGGGGGCGTTCTGCATATAGAACACCATTAGTTCAAAAAGACAGGTCAGACAGGATTTTAGTTGTTCATATCTTTCTGCCGCACCCAGGACAGAACTGATCCTCTGAACGCAATGGTTTTCCACAATTGGGACATGCACTCTTGGTGTACTGTGAACCTTGACGTTCTTTCTTTAGTACTCTGCCGTCACTAAGAAAAAGCATTCTACCCGCACGCGCAGCAACACGGCTGTCATGGGTTACTATAATTATTGTTGTTCCCTGTTCATGGTTAAGTTTTCCCAAAAGTTGCATAATTTCGTATTTTGTTCGTGCATCCAAGTTTCCGGTTGGTTCATCCGCCAAAACGATAGCGGGATTATTTGCCAGCGCACGCGCGATTGCTACACGTTGTTGTTCGCCTGCGCTTAGTTTCTGTGGACGGTGTTCTATACGTTCAGATAACCCAACCAGTTTCAAAAGCTCGATTGCACTGTTGTGGATTTCAGTTTTTGATTTCTTTGTCCCTTCCATTGGAAGCTCAACGTTTTCAATTGCACTAAGGTAAGGCATCAGGTTAAAGGTCTGGAAAACAAAGCCGACCTTGTTTTTGCGTATTTTGTATAGGTCTTTTTCTGGAACTTTGGTAACATCTACACCATCAAGCAAAACTTTGCCGCTGCTTGGTTTGTCAAGGCAACCCAGCATATTCAGTAACGTGGTTTTTCCCGCGCCTGAAGGTCCCATGATTGATATAAAGTCGCCTTTTGTTATTTCAAGATTAACGTCAGAAAGGGCGCGGACTTTGCGTCCTCCCATTTTGAAGGTGCGGTCAAGTTTTTCTGTTGTTAAAACTAATTCACTCATACTTCAAAGCCTCCATTGGACTGGTTCTGGATGCACGCCACGCAGGAT
This sequence comes from Bathyarchaeia archaeon, assembly GCA_041653695.1. Lineage (GTDB taxonomy): Archaea > Thermoproteota > Bathyarchaeia > Bathyarchaeales > Bathyarchaeaceae > Bathyarchaeum. The sequence continues at coordinate 3,645 of JBAZEV010000022.1, read as the reverse complement.
ACAATGTGCCTAAAGCTCCAAGCAATATAGCTAAACTAAAGGAAAGCACCAGCATTTCCGGGTTTACTGTTGCAGCAACGTTTGAAGTGAACGACATGTTTGAAACAAAGTTTTTGCCTCCATCAGAAGTAAAAGCAAAACCGCCGCCACCACGTCCAGAGTTAACAGCCACCGGTAACAGCACTGACGACAAGAACGGCGCCGCAATGGAACCGATTGCCACTCCGATTACGCCTGCGATTAGGCTCATTAATATTCCTTCAAACATTAGCTGACTCATGATGCTGCCGTTGCTAAACCCGATTGCTTTGAGCACACCGATTTCGTGGGTTCTCTCACGCACGGTGTAAAGCATCGTGAACAGCACGATTAGGCTTGTTGCAACTATTGCGATTCCAATTTCTTGGTAAGCAATTGCCTGTGTTTGCCCTAATGTAGTTTCAGAGTTTTCCAGTGTAGTTTGATACATTGACTGCATGTTTTCAAGCTGGCTTAGCCGTTCATCATATGTTGTGATTTGTATTTCTGGATACAAAACTTCAATTTCGCTAACGATGCTGTCAACTTGGTCCTCAGTTTTGGCGTAAATGTCTATGCTGCTTATCTGACCTTTAAGGTCAGTTATTTGTTGGGCTTCGCTGATTTCCATGTAAAGGCTGGTTTGGCTGTTTCGGTCGGATGATTCATAGATTCCAACGACTTGAAAACTAGTGTCAAGAATAGTAATTGTGTCGCCAACGCCTGCACTGAAGTATTCTGCGTTGTCTTCACTTAACAGAACAACGCCGCTGTCTCCTTCTTGCAGGGTTCGTCCTTCAACAATCGTTGTGGGTAAAACGTTGTATTCATCAAGCAGCGAATAATCCAGTGGAACACCCACTATTGTGTAAAGGGGCATAAGGACTTCAAAGGTTCCACGGGGAGTCTCTTGGCTTTGCATTTCGCCTTCAGATTTTTCAAAAATCGGCAAAACAGCTTTAACGCCGTCAATTTGGCTGATGTCAGAAACCGCGGTTTCGTTTATGTAGGTTTGTTCACCAGCAACAAATCGGGGCATACCTCCAGTGTCATTAGCGAAACCACCACCTTGAAAATCTACTGGAAAACCAGTGATATTTTGAGAGAAACCTGAAGGTGTGCTACTGCATTCTATCAACGTTAATGTTGTTGAGATTTCGTTTTCCATGTTACCGATGATGTCTTGGTAGTTTGTGCTGAGTTGTTCCGTAGCTGTTTGGTTTGCTGCAATGCTGGCAGGTATTGAAGTCATTATTGCCATCGAGAAACTTAAAGCAATAACAACCAGTAGAACACGTACTTTTCTGCGTGAAACGTTCCGTAATGCGCGTGTAAAGTCACCCAAATTTTTCACCAATTGAACAGGATTTAGATTTGACTCAACAACCATCAGTAGATAAAAAAGACTTATTCAGAATTATACCAAAATCTGACCAAAATTAGAGTAAAAAACAACTGTACCTAAAACTGTTGGGCTATGTGAATTCTTCATCGGCATTACAAACAAGTAATGCGCCAACCACCGACAAAACAAACGAACCCAGCACCAAAAACCAAGGAATAGCCAGCTCATACAGGTCATAAGAAGATATAACGGCGACAACATTTGTAACCATCGGAAAACACACTAAAAAGATAACCAAAGGCTGCATCTTCTTCATGATGGACAATATCCCAGAGGTTAACCCAAAAACAAAAGAAAACAACCCAAACAGTGTCAGAAGCGCCCAATCAAACCCGTATGGGGTACTGTCTAACCCCACCAGACCCCAGTAAAGACTTACCACAGAAGTCAACAAAATTAACACTCCACCAAAAACGGGGTAATTGGGTATCGACAAAAACTTGTTACCTGACTTTCGGTTCCTGACAAAGAAAACTGCTAATGCACCAAGGGTTATCGATAAGCAAAGTATCACGGCAATACTCCATGAAGGCTGGTTTGCTGTGTGAGCAAAACTGAACCCAAAGTTTACGGTAACCCAACCATCTTGGGCAACTTCAACGTGCATATATGCAGTAGGCAACCAAGTGGAAACCTGTGACGCAAATACGCCTTTGTTTAATGTTTCTTCAACTTGTTCACCGTTAATCTTCACAGTTGCATTCTGAACGGTTTTGGACAGAAACGTTTGACCAGAATACGTGGCAACCGATGGCAACGCTAAACCTTCGTCTGGAACTAGCAAATAGGTTACGTTTATCGACATTACAGTGGTTCCTGAAGCAGTGGTGTCATAACTAACCAACGATGCATCAAAAGTGTCCCACCATCCCACAACAGACTCAGATTCGAGACTTTGAACATTGTCTTCAGGTTCAAGACTGGAACTCCATTCGTTACCGTCAGGGGTAACCAGTTTTATGGGCGTGAACTTCAGGACATCAGAGGTTATAGATGAGTAATTAAACAGAAAAAGTCCAGTAGTGCTTTCAAGTTCCAGAGTGATAGGGTCATTTTTGGTGCTGTTGACTTGAACAGTGACCGTTGCATTCCCGACCAGTCTTCCCGAGATATCACCGGTACTCCATTGTGCTTCAAAACAAATGGTCCAATTACTACCCACGGGGGTATAAAACAGGGGCTCGGTTGTCGGAGTAACAGTCACAAAACGGTCAGTTGTCGTCTGAGCATCAACAGGGCACACAGTAGGCAGAACAATAACTAATAGTAAAACACAACTGAAAACAAACTGATAAACAGGTATCCGGTTTAAATGAAACATTATTCAAACAATAACACAAACTTTCTTATAATAATACTTATGTTTGAACACAAAAAAAGTGGTTCAAGCAGAGTTAATATTTTAGGTTTGTTAAAAAAATCTGCAAACAAACAGGGAAGCATGGCGTGAATAAATGCCCTTCACGCGGGCATTAGTTCAAATTAAGAAAGCGTAAAAGTTGTGTATTGTGTTCCAGGGGTGTATGCTCCACCTTCGTATACACCATTAGTTACAGTGCCTGTGGAGCTTCCTCCAAGATAGATTACATATGAACCAGCATCTAGGTCAGGAGAAGAGAAAGCCAGTGACTGGAACGTTTTTGTTGGACGGAATGTGAGGACGGTTTCGCCTGAGGCTGTTTGAATGTTTACCAACGTGTTCGCTTGTTGAGGTGTACTGAACTTTACAAGTATAGCATACTGAGACCCCGAACCAGGAGCCTGTGCCATGCCTGAGCTTCCAGATGCGATTACTGTTCCACCACTGATTTGGAATGATTTATCGTAGTCTATTGGACCGTTGTTATTTGATATTGGTCCGTTGATAACTAGTAGCCCGTCTGTCATTTCGATGTATCCGTTTATGTCGATGCCGTCTCCATACGCGTCGATAACGATAATGCCTCCGTTAATCTTCAAATAGTAACTGCTACCAGTTGAGGTCGAACCGCCACCGGGTCGCCCAAAACTGAAGCTTTCTTCACCTGCGTTGATTCCGTCGTCACTGGAAACAATCTGGATATAACCACCGTCAATGGTAATCACTGAGCTTTCTAGGCCTTCATAACACTTGGAAATAGTGAACGTCCCATCGTTAATATCCAACGATGTGTCTGCGTGTATGGCATCGTCGCCTGTGGCGATGTTGAATGTGCCACTGTTTATGATGATTACACCGTTTG
>JBAZEV010000021.1:25177-30617 GCA_041653695.1 Bathyarchaeia archaeon | reverse complement strand
TTATAAAATCGCCAAAAAAGAAGCCTCACGGGGAATTCTCTACTTGGATGCAACCAAAGAGTAAACTTGAATGTACTAATCAATAGTATTAAATTCAGGAACAATAAGCTTGAAGGTGGTTAAGGGAGTAAAGCTATGTCTAAGGCTAAGGATAAGCGGCTGGTTTACATACCCGGCGACTTAGTCAACGAAATCAAAGATGTTTCACAAAGACGAGGCGAATCCCTGAGCCTGTTTGTATCAGATGTTTTGAAGTTAGCCCTAAAAGCAAACCGTTTAGGCTACAGCCCAAAACAAGCAGCAGAATACCTGGAAATTATGCAAGCCCAACGAAATTTGGGTGGTGCATTTGTGCCCTTGGATGTTTTGAGTTACCTGAACAGCAAATCATTTGAAGACAACCAAATGGAACAGCTTCCCCAAAAATGGTACGAAAGTGGAATGTGGCACGGCAAATATTTGAACGAAAAATTTGACGACCCGATTTGTGCTTTTAAAAAATTTCTTAAAGCTACGCGCTGGGACTTGAGTGAAGTTGAAGTTAAACGCATCCAGAACGTTGTTAAGTTCAGGTGTATTTCAAATCTTCTTACTGGTGCTGCCACAGAACTGCTCGCCCAGTTTATAGAAGGCGCTATGCACAGTTTCGGTTACCTTACCGATAAACGCGAAGCCTTGAAAGGCATGATTTTACTGGATTTCAAAAAGTGATTAGTAATACTTTATTGTTCATGTCTATTGTGGCATGATTTAACTCTTGGTATTTACTGGTTTGTTCATTCGGTTTGTTTTTGATGAGAAACCATTTCACGTTTATTGTATCACAAGATAACAGATTGAGCCAAAAATCTTTCTCAATCAATAAAAAAATCCATGTTTTTGCCTAAAAACCACTCAAATACGTTGTTTTTATACGTCAAATACACCTATTTATGGAAAATGTATACAATTCATGTACACTTGAAGAAAATGTCTACACTAAATATAAATATCTGTTTAGCGAACCAAAACAGGTTGGCACGGCATTAGCTGATATTATCAGCAATCGCCCCCATTAATAAAAGGAGAAAAATAAAAAATGCAAATAAACAAGAAACTATACACAACATTCGTCATAGCCATATTAACACTATCAATTCTAGCAGCAGCCATACCAATGGCAAGCGCAGAAATCACTACTGCTCCATTCGTTGTAACCCACTTAGGCACCACAGCTGTACCTGGCGGTGCAGTGGGAACCGTGGTTGACGTTGTTGGTAACGCTACTTCTGGTGCTGCATCCCCGTTCAGCACTGTTAGAGTATACTGGGACGCTCTCTCTGGAGCTGTTCTGGGTACAGGCAGTGCAGATGTTAACGGTGCATACCGAATCGCTGTAACAATTCCTGCTGCAGTATTTGGAACCCACTATCTAGTAGTAAACGATGGTGAGACCGAATCTGAAGGTACAGCATTTGCTGTATCGCCAGTAATCTATGTCTCAACTATACCACCAACTTATGGTACACCACGAGCTTTGCCCGGTGACTCTCTGTCTATTAGTGGACATGGTTTTGCAGCATATGATGCAATTGCAATAACCTTCCACAACGGAACATTTGGCGATCCTCTAACAATCACTCTAACTAGCCCTGCAATCACTTCAAACGCTACCGGTTCATGGTCTGCAACAATTCTTGTCCCCTCAACTATTACATACGCTGATTTTGGAGACTTCACAGTCAATGCAACAGATGAAGCTGATAACTGGGCTGTTAAAACTGTGACTGTGGATTACTACATTGGCTGTTCACCAGCAGCTGGTCCAGTAGGTATTACTACAACCATTTCTGGTAGAATTCAACCAAGTGTAGCATACACTATCCGGTTTAACGGCGCAACAATCGGCTCTGGAACAACTGCAGCTGATGGCGCATATTCTATGCCATACACAATTCCCTCTGTCCTGAGCACAGGTGGTTACACTGTTGACATCGTATGGGCAACCATTAACACACGAGATACAACTTTCACTGTAAACCCATCACCAACAATAGTGCTTGGTGCAAGTAGTGGTTACGTCGGAGACGTAGTGACCATTTCTGGTTCAGGTTTCAGTTCAGGTGCTACCATTACTCTATACTTCAACGACATTATCGTAAATAGTACTGCAATGGACTCTCACTTTGGTCCAACTCGAACTGGTGCATTTGCGGGACAATTACCTTCAGGTCTGACATTTGTTGTACCTTCAGTCTCCTCAACAGTTTACGCTGTTAAGGTGGTTGATCAATATGGTGCAACCAGTGCTCTGGTTTACTTCACAGTAAACCCAACACCAGTCACTAACATTGCACTACGTGCAAATGCATACTTCCAAGGTGACGTACTCAGCTTCAGCATTACTACAACAGATAGATTTGCTTCTGACCAATGCACTGTTACCGTTAAAGACCCCAGTGGTCTGACATGGTGGACAGCTGTTTGGATGCTTGATGAAACATCTACTGGTGTGTACAATATGCTGTACCAAAACCAAATGGTGAACAACAACTATCTTATGCTCTCTGCTGATGCTCCAACTACTGGCTCATGGAACTGGACAATTACCTACATTGCAACTGTAAAAGGTGCAGGTAAAGCTACTGGATTATTCACGGTTGCTGTCCCACCAACTACACAAACAGTTCTTGACCAACTCGAAGTTGTTCGAAGTAACATCACCGCTGCGATTACAACATCACAAGGTGTAATCATCACAAACCTGAACGGATTAGACGCTAAACTCACAAGCATCACAAACAACATTGCAACAATCCAAACAACAGTTGGAAGTATCCAAACATCTGTATCGAACCTGAACATTGGCTCTCTTGGCTCTGACGTTATGGCAATTGCAGACGATGTAGCTACAATCATGACCGACATTGGAACACTCCAAGCTGATGTCAGTGACCTTGGCATGTCTGTGACCTCCATTGAAGGTGACGTAGCAACTATCCAAACTGATTTGGGTACACTACAAGGAACAGTTACATCAATTGACGACGGCGTAGCAACAATCCAAACTGATGTCGGCGCAGTTCAACTAGACGTCACAGACGTTCTAGCAAAAGCTGAAGTTGACATGACTCCAGTCTGGATTGCAGTTGTTCTATCGCTTGTCGCAGCAATCGCTGCAATCTTTGCTGTAATTACCATCCGCTCAAAAATAGCAGGTTAAAATCCCTTATCTAAAGGGTTAACCTCCCCTCTTTCTTTTTTTATTTTAATTTTTTTAACACATCTTGTATACACTATAGTTTATTCCCTGTACTTTGTAATCGAAAATCTTTAACTAGCCAGCAAAGGCTGTATTACTGGGATGTGTGTCTTTGCAGTTTCTGAAACATATTAAAATAAAACTAATCGAGAACAGACCCAACGATGTTTGGTACGACATGACTCTACGTGAGTTAAGAAACGGTGAAGTCAATTTTTACCAAGTAAACGACTTTCTCACCGGGGAATGGATTTTCAAGTTATGCAAAGACACTGAACTGAGCAAAATAATGGTTAAAGCAACCAAATGCCCCGCAGGAGTCAGGTTCTCGCAGCTGGAAGGAAACTCGATGCTTTTCCAAAAAAGCACAATCGAAGACATGCTCTATGACGTGATTTCGTTAACCACACTGGAAGCGGGTGATAAGCTTAAACGAAATATTGTTTCAAGCCTTGACGAGATTCCCCCAGTTATCAAAGAAAACTACCAAATCAGAACCTACGAAGAGGCAACCGGAAAAAAAGCACCTGGAAAAAATTTTGTTACCTTATCCCGTCTTGAAGACGAAAAAATGATGGTAACCCTGTTTGTTCTTGAACGTGCTTGGGGGCTTTCACAGGATTCACCTGCTGAAAAGTTTAACGAAAAGGAGCAAGCCTCACAAAAACCAAAACAAGCTAAGAAAGAGGTAGATACTGGTCAAGAGTTTTCGTGTCCTGTGTGTGGTGAAAAGCATCGTTTAATTCATGTCGAAACCGAGAAAACGGTAAAGCATGTGTTAAGAAAACCCAAAAAGTAGCTTTTCTTATATGTTCTACTTCACGTAGAACATGTCTTTTGCGTCTTGTGACATTTGGGGCGTTTCTTTTCGTATTTTCTTTTCGATTTTTTGTTCTTGGGTTCCAGTTATTTTTGCGTCGTAATCCACAAACGCGCACACAAGGTCAGCGAGGCTCTTGTTAATTTCTGCCAGTTCATCTTTTGAAAACTGTGCCATAATATCTGGGTTGTCTGCCCATTGCATCCACCCTGTTACGCTTCGTTGCAACGCAAGTATGGTGAACCGTATTGAACGCACTAAATCCAGTCTGTCGTGTCCCTGGACCTTTGCCGAGTTCTTTATTTCGTCCAAAATTCTTTGACAGTCGGTAACCCATTTGCCTTCCATGAGAAATACCACATTATGCCTATTGGGTTGGTGAGCATAAAAGGTTTCTATATCCCATTTTTTGGATAAAGGATTATAAGATTGGACAAAATCTCTTGTGGTATATGAGTTCACCTGATAAAGCGAACAAAGAACCGTCCTTGGCGTTTGGTGGGCAAGCCGTGATGGAAGGAGTGATGATACGCTCCAAAGACCATCTGGTAATCTGTGTGCGGCAACCAAACGACGAAATCGTAACAAAAACTGAACAAGTACGGTCTTTGTCCAAAAAAAGTAGAATCTTTCGCATTCCTTTCCTCAGAGGAATCTTTGCAATGCTTGAAACATTATACTCAGGTGTAAAGGGCATCTACTTTTCCGCAAATGCGGCTTTTGCCGAGGAAGATGAAGAAGAAAGCCTTGGACCAAAAGAAATCGCCGTAGCCGTTGCCATCGCTGTTGGTTTATCAGTGCTGCTGTTTAGTGTTCTACCCTTTTTTTTGACTGGGCTACTGAACCTTCAAGGAGTAGTGTTCAACGTTGTTGAGGGTGTTCTTCGGTTGAGTATTCTGCTGGCTTATCTTGCTGCTATTTCTTTGGTTGGCGACTTCAGGCGGATATTTCAGTATCACGGAGCTGAGCACACCGCGATTAACGCCTATGAAGCAGGAGTGGATTTGACCGTTGAAAACGCTCGTGGTTACTCCCGTTTTCATGCAAGGTGTGGAACATCGTTTCTTTTGATAATCGCAACGATTAGTATCCTTGTTTTCTCGTTGGTTCCAGGTTCCGATTACTGGGTCAGGTTCTCTTACAGGATTCTTCTTGTTCCCGTAATCAGCGGCATATCATACGAGATTCTAAAACTCAGCGCCAAATACAAAAACTCTCCAATCGTGAAAGCATTGGTTGCTCCGGGTGTTGCTCTGCAGCATTTGACAACCCAGCCACCAGACGATAAGATGCTTGAAGTGGCAATAAAAGCCGTAAAAACGGTTGAAAGCCTCCAAAAAGCAGAAAACTAACCAAGTTTTCGGTTACTTATAATAAGC
>JBAZEV010000021.1:23233-25167 GCA_041653695.1 Bathyarchaeia archaeon | reverse complement strand
AAGCAGTTTGTTCCTCCTCAGGAATAGGCGATTGGCTTGGAGTCTCGGAAACTGGACTTGAAGTATTGGAAACTTGTTTTCACCCTGTACAAGTTAGCGGAGTTGGGTGCCTCCAGCCGAACCGTAAAAGTTTCCACAGATTACCTCGCCGAAAAGATGGGTTCATCCCAGCAAACCGCTTCGCGTCACCTAATACATCTGGAGAAACTGGATTGGATTACGCGTACAGTAACGCCTGACGGTTGCTTAACCAAGATTACGCCTCAAGGGGTTGCGGAGTTAAAGAAGCTCTACTCTGAGTTGCGTTTGGTATTCGAGTCCCCCAACCCGCCTACCATCACGTTGGAGGGTACCTTGTTCAGTGGATTAGGCGAAGGCGCGTATTATGTAACCAAGGACGGTTACCGTAAACAGTTTATCGAAAAACTTGGGTTTGACCCCTACCCCGGAACATTAAACATAAAAATAACAAACGATTACGACCTCAAATCATTGTCCGAGCTTGAAACCTACCCCGCTGTTGAGCTTGAAAGCTTCAAAGATGAGTCCCGAACCTTTGGTCCAGTGAAATGTTACCCCTCAATAATAAACAACAAATCCAAAGGCGCAGTAATCTACGCGATGCGCAGCCACTATGGGGCTTCGGTGCTGGAGATTGTTTCGCCAACGTTTCTTAGGCGTCAGTTGAACCTAAAAGACGGCAACAAAGTCAAAGTGGAGATAATAATCTCCCCGTAACTGGGAGTTTACTCGTTTACGGATTCGATAATCTTTCGCACTATCTTAGATGAACTGTCCAGTTCCCGTTTCCCAAACCTGCCAATCTTCACAACTTGGATGTCTGCATTCTTTTGTTTGATTGCCTCTAAAACTTCCTGCTCTATGCCATCTTGGTCGTAACCAACCGCGATAACATCAGGTTTCAACCGTTCAATTACCTTGTCGATGCTATAATCTTCCCAACCCAATATTGCTTCATCCACAACCTTCAAGGACTCAACCAGAGCCCTCCGCTGGTCCTCGGGCATAATCGGGGTTTTGCCTTTTCGCTGTTTTACTGTGCTGTCTCGGGCAACTATGACCACTAACTGCGCGTTTTTGCGCCCTGCCTTTTTTGCTTCCTCCAAAAACCTGACGTGACCTAAATGTAGCAGGTCAAAGGTTCCTGAAGCTAGGACAACATTTTTTTTGTTTTTGACTACCATGAAAACTCTACAGCTCCTAACAAACGCAGGGCATCTAGCAGTCCCTCGCAGTAGGCAACAGATGTAAGGCTTGTTTCCAGTTTTCCTTTCTCTTGATAATATTTTGCGTCCATCAGATAACGTTTAGCCCAATCAAAAACCGTTTCAGCCTCGTTACTGTTAAGTTGTGCCTCTTTTGGTATTTCACCGATTTCTTTTATCACACGGTCTGCGCCGTTGATATATTTTGTAATCAAATCGTTAATGCTGGTCATTGTGCCATCTCCAACACGGTTTTCGGGGCACCTGCTAACACCGTAAGGGCTTCGGCTTCCATGAAATGAAGCTTACCCACAACAACAAGCGTATGCGGAGCCCCACCAAAATCAAACATGAGCACATCCCTAGCAAAACCTGCCTTCACAACAGGGTTCGGTGAGCCTGCCCTTGCCACACCAACAACCAAAGTTTCAGGGGTTACTACCCGCTTTTTCTTGTGTTTCTCAAGCTCCAGAAGCGTCCGTATCGCCTCGTTCACGGTCAAGTACCTTTGTTCCTCAGCTTTAATGTCCAAGTAACACATGGTATGCAGTCCCCTGTTTTTGTTTTCCATTATCACGTTGTATGGCGTTTCAGAAACCACCCCGCAGTCAGAAAACGGAACCGTAACTGCTTTTCCAAACTTGTAGTTCTGCAACCCCGAAAGCCCCCTAACCGCAGAAACCGCAGAAGCACCATGTATTACACGCG
>JBAZEV010000021.1:0-23223 GCA_041653695.1 Bathyarchaeia archaeon | reverse complement strand
CCCCGTTTCTTTGCGCTAATACGCAAATCCACGTGGGTGGTGGCAATCATGGGGTCGCCTTGAACCAGAAATACCGCCTTTCCCCTCGTTGCAGCTTCAAAGAGTTGTTGCCCGTCTTCTTCCTCTAAGACTCTTCGTGAAACAACGGTTACCTGTTTGCCTATCAGCTTCTCCAAATTCTGTATAGACAACCCCGGCATCAAACTGGTGTAAAACTCGGCAAAAACTGTGTCTGCCTCTTTGAGTTCTTCAAGCCCACGCAGTGAGATGTCTTTTTCGTCGTATAACCCTAATCCAACAAAGACAAGTTCATTCAAAGCCTATCTGCTCCTAACTACCTTTACGTTGTTTGAGAACAAAAAATATAATGATACCTATCGAAGTGGCGTTATTTTTTGGAAACGTTGAATCTTGTTTTGTGTTTTGTTAAGAACAAAAGATATTTAGGGTAACCCGTTTTCACAATAAGAGAGTACCCTCATGTGGGCCCGTAGCTTAGCAAGGCAGAGCGGCGGACCGGTCGTTATGGACTGGGCTGAGGCTCTTAACCCGTAGGTCAGGGGTTCAATTCCCCTCGGGCCCGCCATTTGTTTTGATGTGTTTGTGAATGCGTGTATGTGCCGTAAGACCTATTCTATTGTTCCGAAATACTTGCCAATGGCCAAAATTCTTCGCATTCCTTGACTGTAAACGATGGAGACGCTGCACTTATGTATTTTAAAATAGTCTCGTTAGTATTTTTTAATCCATGTTTAGTTTGACTAGGAATAAATATACAATCACCTGCTTTAACTACATGTTCATTCACACCAACTGTCATTATTTCTTCTCCTTCTAGTATGTAGTATACTTGCTCTGATTTATGGGAATGTATGTTTTGAAAACCATCCGGTTTCATTTCAACAACTGTGACACATAAATTCTTTGAATTTGTTGTTTTCGATGATACTAATAAAAAAGATTCAATTTTATCTTTTTTATATCTAGGTGACAATTCTCTTTTGACAGTTTTCATTTTTTGTCTCACTAACATCATTTTATAGCTCATACAGAAAGATTACATTTACACTCAGATCTGACTTATCATACCCTAACATCATATTGTTTTGATAATTTTTTGGTAATGAGTTAAGGTTAATAAAAAAATGTAAAAACTGAGAATTTGGTTAACTGTCGTTGTTTTTTGTGTTTTTTAATATGTCACGTATTTCGCGGAGCGTTGTTAGTATCTCGTCGTCTAGTCCTTCCATCTTTGGTACGGCTGTTTCTGTGGGGTAGATTACCTCTGTTCCGGTTGTGTATTGGTCTTTGAATTTTCTCAGTTCCTTTAAGATGAAGTCGCGAACTTCCTCGTAGAATACTATTCCGCTTATTCTATCTTCTGGGCCTCGCTGGTTTGCTCCAGAGTATCCTGCAGTTTCTATGTTTACGGTACCTATCTTGAACAGTCTGTCGAATGGACCTGCACTGGTGGATATGTTTGTTATTGTCCTGAACGGGACATGTCTGCGGGTTATTGTGACTATTCCTCTTGTTGAGTAAATTTCTGGCATGCTATCGCCTGTTTCTGCTTTCACGGAATATTCAATGCTTTTGAAGTATCTTGGCTCTATGATTAAGGTCGGAATAAGCCATACCAAGTTTATTGCAACTGTCCAGAAGTTAACTGGCCCTGCCCAATCGTTGATTATTTGAGTTGCACTCAGATGTTGAGGACCTGTTGAGGCTATTAATGCGGCTCCTACAAGGCACAACATTACTATTAACCAGATTAATGCAAATACAAAAATGCTTGTGAACAGCATTTTATGCAGATACGCTTTTGAAGGCTTGAATATTTTTCCACTGGTTATCTGTTTGACTGGCGGTCGGATGATTTTCTCTTCATTTGTTCGCAGATTATTCACCTCCCTTTCTCTTGTATCTTGGAGTTTCCTTTGCGGCAAGTTTGTTGAAAATTGCGATGGACTGTTCTGTCATGTAAAGCTGTTTTTCGTCGTCTCGTAACTGGATGTTATGTTCGTTGATTATGGTGTCTAAGGTGTCTCTGCATTCGTCTTCTTTTGGGCAATCGTTGCAGAGTTTTCCTGCGTATGAGTCATGTTTGTACCAGACAATTGTTCCACTTTTCTCAGTGAAAACTATGTACACTTGGGAGCTTGTCTGGTAATCAAAACCGATTAAGAGCCCTTTGTAGTCTAGGACTGTTTCAACGTCGAGGCGGTGGCTGTTTGCGTGTTCTTTGAGTGCTTTTGCAACTTTTTTTCTGGTTCGATTTAGAACTCTTGAAACGTATGCGGGGCTCCACGACTCTGCCTTGTGGTCCTGTGCTATGGTGCTAGTGTTTTTCCCCATTTGGGATTCTTGCCAAACAATTAATTCGTGTTCTGACAGTAAGCCCATATAACAACACCCACATATGTTTACCAAGAAATGGTAAAGATTTACTTAAAAACGTTGTGGCTCTGCAACATCAAAACTGCTCTAAAAACCATCACACCCTTTCTGCCTCCATATTAATCCGTCATCTGTTGTCATCCAACGATGACAGAAAACGTTTTTACCCCACATATATCCCAGCATTATACGGGGCTTAAAATGGATAAAAAACCGTCTCAACAAGACTGGCGAATCACTCTGAGATTACCCAAACGCGATTACTGTTTCATCCAAAAACTGGTTGCTGACGGAGAATACACTAACCCCGCGGATGTTGTTCGTGATGCAGTTAAACGGTTCCGAGCCGACCTAGAACAGCGTGCTCCAATACAAAACAAGGGTGTGCCCGCGCTTTGGATTTTCAGTGAAGAAATTGGGCAAAAAGATTTCCTTGACTGGTTTGCGGCTCATACCAGTTTCATGTTGCCTATTCACCGTTACTGGGGAGAACTGCGCGTTTTTGATGATGCACTGGTTTTTTATGGCAAAAACACGAAAACGGATAACACAGAAATAGATGCCGTAGCATTCCAGAACATTAAAAGTGTTTACCTTGGATTCGACGAAACATACAAACGACGTGAAACCCGAGGCGGATTCGACCATGAGGCACCGTTGCGAATCGAATACAAGGATAACAACTCCACAAAAACAGTTTACGCTTTCATCGAGTTTGACCGCATAACGCGTTCAAACAAGAACCAAGAATGGTTTGAAGCACTAAAACGGGTGCAACAGGATGAAAACTGAAAACAACAAAAGAGAGTGTTAAGTTGGCGGCAATTGAGGTAGAAAATCTAACAAAAACGTTTGGTTCACATGTGGCAGTTGACCACCTGAGTTTTGAAATCCGCGAAGGCGAAGTTTTTGGTCTTCTAGGCCCAAACGGTGCAGGAAAAACAACAACTATCAGGATGCTGGCTGGTCTTATCTCATCTTCAGAGGGCATGGCAAAAGTCAAAGGCTACCTGATAGACAAAGACTCCCTAAAAGTCCGCGAAACCGTTGGGATACTAACAGAAAACCCCAGCCTATACGAGCGGTTAACCGCGCTTGAAAACATGGACTTTTTTGCGCAGGCTTACGGTCTTACAGATCCACAGGAGCGGCTAAGTCGGATACAGGAGGTTCTTGAGTTTTTTGAGTTATGGGAACGCAGAAACGACAAAGTAGCAACATATTCTAAAGGTATGAAACAAAAACTTGCAATCGCCCGAGCTATTGTACATCGACCGCCAATCATTTTCTTGGATGAGCCTACTTCTGGGCTTGACCCTGAATCCTCTAAAGAAGTCCGTGACATGATTGCCATGCTTAGCAGGGACGAGAAAAGCACCATCCTGTTGTGTACGCATCACCTTGAGGACGCCGAGAAACTGTGCACCCGCGTTATGATAATAAACAAAGGCAAGAGCGTTATTGTTGGGACTCCTGATGAGTTGCGGGATAGAATAAACGGGAACCCAGCCGTGGAGATTACGTTGGCTAAGGTTACGGGCTTTGTTGTTGAAGCCGTGAACAAGGTTAAACATGTGAAACAGGTCGTTGTTGACAAGTCCAGTTCCAAACTAACCGTTACCCTAGATAATCCTCAGGAACGAACGCCTGAGCTGGTGAAAACTGTTGTCGCGGCTGACGGTCAGGTTCTTGGGGTTACTATTGTGCGTCCCTCGCTTGAGGAGGCTTACCTTAAACTGATTAAGGAGGAAACAAAATGAGGTTCGAGAAAGCAAAACTGGTTTTCAGAAAAGATTGGCTTGAAATCAAACGGAACTGGCAGGTAATCTTGCCCATCGTTATACTTCCCGCCATGATTTCTATTGTTCTGCCCGTTATACTGACGTTGATTCCAACCATGGTTCCCGCTTCGCAGACACAGGTTACTGGCTTTGATGCACTGATACAGAACCTGCCCGCAAACGTGCAACAACAACTAGCAACAATGACAGACATCCAATCAATGGTATACGTTATGGCACTGTATTTTCTGGCGCCGTTCTTTCTGTTAATACCCTTGATGGCGTCAAGCGTTATCGCGTCTGACAGTTTTGCTGGCGAAAAAGAACGAAAAACAATCGAGGCTCTGCTGGCTACGCCGATTTCAGATAGCGAGTTATTCTTTGGTAAAATGCTGGTTTCGTTTGTTCCATCCATGCTCGTGACCGTGTTTTCTTTTTTGGTTTACTCTGCTGTCTTTGATGTGCTGGCGTTTAACATGTTTGGCATGTTGTTACTTCCAAACGTTGACTGGCTCTTGATGATTTTCGGTTTAGCCCCGGCAGTGGCATTGGCAAGCATCGGTTTGACTGTTATCATCTCTTCGAGGGTGAAAGGCTTCAGGGAAGCACAACAAATCAGCGTAATCTTGATGCTTCCAATCTTGGGACTGGTATTCGGGCAAGTTGCAGGCGCAGTAGTGTTTGGACCCGTGGTGATTGCGGTTCTTGCGGCACTGTTTGCGGTTGTTGATTTCGCCGTTTTCAAGGTAGGCGTTTCGATGTTCAAACGGGAAGAAATCCTTGCAAAACTAGCTTAGCCTATTCACGTATCTGCTAGTTTGTCCCCCTATTTTTTGATTTGTTAATCAACAATTGCCTTTCTTGTTTTTCAGTCTTCAATTTTGGTTACTTTTGTCGAAACTCTTCTTTTCTATCCAATGTATCGCATAACCGTAGACCAGTAGCATTAGCAGCCCCACAAACGTGACCCGTAAAATGTTGGTGTTTTGCTGTATCAAACCATACACCGTGGAAGCTGTTGAACCAAAAACAATCGTCCAAGTAAAAAGGTGCAGAACCTTGTTGCGTGGCATTTTGTTTTTTTGGATTAAGCATTTGTTAAAGTTGGTTTCCCAGCCTAGCCATCTGGTTGTCCATTTTGCTGTTTGCTCCATTTCGGATTGCATCAAAGGTACTTTGCCTAGGATGTAAGGGATTTTTTTAGATTCAATTTCTTCCCTGATATATGTCGCTAAACAGCTTGTGTAAAAGTAAGTTCCTTGAATCATTTCATATATGAAAATGGCATACGCTGGGGCAACAAACATGAGCAAAGAATTACCGTTCTGTACCGTAAAACCTGCAATCGCAGCCAATCCAACAATGTATAACTCGGTCATTTGTGTGCGTTGCTGTATTCTGAGTTTTATTTCCTCTCTACAGTCTTTATACTCAGTTAACACTGCCTCTAACTGCTGAATCTCTTTAACCATTTTATCTCCCCCACACGTGGTATTCTCTGGAGTTAGTATTAATTCTTTGCAGGCGCGTTTAAAACAGAAATTTGCCCTATTAAAACGTAAGTGAATTTTTTGTTGCGTTACAGTATCTTCTTCTTTTTTGCCCAATAATACGTTATTATTGCACCCGCAACAAGCATCAGCGTGCTTATCGGCGCAAACGAGCAACCAGACTTGTAGCCCAGCATGCATGGTTTGCTTACATACGGGAACGGTATAATCGTTTTAACTGCGGCAAGAATCCACGCCAAGATTACGATGTAAACCTTGGTTTTGGTTGTTATCTTGGGGCGTTCGCCTCTTATTGGTCGTTTGGGTGTTGGCTGGTTTTGCATAGCTGCTCACGTCTTGGATGTTTACTGTGCTGTTTCTGGTTACCTGTTTTTAAGTTTAATCCAGTGGCTGGTGAAAAAATTCAAGTACCTAACGGGTGCATACATTTGTTGGGGGTTTGTTGTTGACCGTTTTTAAGTTGCCCAAAATGACCAAACAAGAAATGTGGAAACTGATACGCAGACAAAGACTCTGCCGTATCGCATTCAAAGGGGACGATTACCCGTATATGGCGCCGTTCCAGTATGTGGTATTAAACGACACCTTGTATTTTCATTTCACCGACTACGGAACCAAAATGAAGCTAATCGAAAACGACAAACGTGTCTGCGTAGAAATCGAAGAATACCGCGAAGACCTCAGTGAATACGGTTTCATCGTGCTGCGTGGAACACTCAAAGTAGTAACCGACCCCAAAGAACGCTCAGACGCAATAACACAGCTTTCACAGGAAGGCGAACAAAAACTTTCAACTAACTTTCTTCCAGCGCACGGATTCAAAAAAACGGATAGCTGGAACATGTTAAACCCAAACAACAGTTTACTGGTTGCAGTAAAACTGGAAAACGTGGCACAGGAAATCGGACTAAAATCACCATAACTGTTTACTTTAACAAAAAAGGGGTGTGGGCTTCAGTTTTTCTGAAGCCTGTTTTGTGTTAAAATGGTGCGAATATTCCGATGAATACCAGCCATGCAAGTATTGTTTTTGCTACGAAGCTGAGTATTATGTAGAATCTTTCTCCGTATAGGTAGTCTTTCCAGCGTCCAACTGCTTTGTATTGCAGTACCATGTTGACTGCGAAGATGTTGAACAGTATGAAGTAGATGAACAAAATCATGTAAACAAACGTTGGGGGATTCAAACCTGTAGACTGCACTGCTGCGATGAAATATGCATACAGCACAAACCATGGTGTTAGCCCAGAGATGGTTCCAAGTATGTATGCTGACCAGCTTGTTTTCTCTGTTTTCTGGTTGATTACTTCCATGAGGTAACCAAACATTATCATCATCGCGTTAAGAACAAAAATCATTACCAGCGACCAAAAGTCCCAGACACCCAAAAACAGGGCAATGAGAACAATCATTATTGAACTTGAAAAAGCGTATTCGTACCACCTGTATGGGTTCATGCCGTTTTTGAGGTTCATGTTATACTGCTTGTTTCGTGGATATGCGATAACAAAATGGGCTATTGCAGAAATCAGCGGAAACGACGCAAGAACAGCCCCCAGATACCCGATTGTGAAAAACACCTGCGGGTCTGGCACAGCGCTGAACAAGGGGATTGAGCCCGTGTTTGTGATGTTAAGTTTCATGTAGAATGTGTATATGTCCCTTGACCACTCAAGTTGCAGGCCTAAAACCAGCATTATGATGCCCTGAATAAGGTGCAAGATGCCTGCGGCGGCGTTGAAACGTTTCAGGTAACTAAAAGAAATCGGAGACTCGGAGATTATCTTTTTTCTTGTTTCAGAATTCATGGTTAATAGTTTATCACTGAAAATTTAACTTTTGCTTATAACGATAATTGCCCATTTTTAACGGTGTGAACCTCTTAAAAATTGTAGCATAACCGTTATGGGTCTACGGCTTCTTTTTGTGGTTGGGTATTCCTACGGGTTTAAGTGCAGTTTTGCCTAATTATTCCATGAACAAACGTGCCACAAGCAACATGTCTGAGGGTATCAAAAAAGTTGGGCGAAAAAGCCATCCGCCTAGTCAGGGAACTTGAACTGTACAACGGCAAACTCAAAGTGGAACAAACAGGGGACACAATTTGCATTCCATTAAACGCTGAGCCCTCACCTGCTGCCCTTGAAACCTTCCAACATGGGCTTTCAGATTTTGAAGTTTTGGTGCACGACTTTTCTGAACAGGAATACCGTCACCTTGTTCCAGTTGACTTTCTTGCGGATAAGATTCCGTCTAACTTGTTAGAAAACATCCCCAAGGCAATCGATTTTGTAGGTGACATCGCCATCGTGGAAATTCCCTCTGAATTAACTGAATACAAACCTGCAATCGGGGAAGCAATACTTGCTGCCCATAAACACACAAAAACGGTATTGGCAAAATCTGGCGCAGTAGAAGGCGTTTACAGGTTACGGGATTTCGAGGTCATCGCTGGGGTAAACAAAACTGTTACCGTTTACAGGGAATACGGGTGCATCTACCACGTTGATGTTGCACGTGCATATTTTTCTCCAAGGCTTTCCACGGAACATAACAGGGTTGCCTCTCTGGTAAATGAAGGCGAAACTGTTGTTGACCTTTTTGCTGGTGTGGGTCCTTTTGCTGTGCCGATTGCGAAACACCAAAAAACGGTTCAAGTTTACGCTATAGATGTAAACCCCGACGCCGTTGCTTTTTTGAAAAAGAACGTTGCCGTAAACCGCGTTGAAAAACAGGTCACATCAATACTGGGCGATGCACGGCAAGTGGTAAACGACCAACTATCTGGCAAGGCTGACCGCGTAATCATGAACCTTCCCGAAACCGCGTTAGACTTCGTGGACGTAGCCTGCATTGCCCTAAAACCTGAGGGCGGTGTAACACATTTTTACGGTTTTGCACAAGGCGAAGACCCCTTGGAGGCTGTGCAGGTTCGGTTAACCGAAGCAGTGACAAAAAACGGGCGAACTGTATCGAACATACAGTTGACCAAAACTGTCCGCGAAGTGGCACCATACAGTTGGCAAGTGGTTGTGGATGCGCGGATTCAATAGTTTTCTACACGTAACGTGACTGTTGCTTGTTGATTTGGGTCTTTTAGTTTTTCAACCAGCTTTCTTGAAAACTCCATGGCAGATTTGTCCGCATGTATCGCCAAGGTTCGACCGCAAACGTAACTGCTTTTCCTTACAACCAAATCCGTTGGATGCGTAAACGATAACAACGGGCTTCCTTTGGCGTGTAATGTCTCTGATAAACCATCTACAGTGATTGTAACCGTTATCTTCGCGTCATCTGTTTTTGCTGCCTTCTTGAACTCCTCTGGCAAATCTGCTGCACCTTTTGTTGAACCCACTGCAACTATGCAGTCCCCCTGTTTGGTGAGGTGTTCTTCTTTGGTTACCTCAAACGTTGTTTTGTGTGTAGCCAGCATGTTTTCGTGTCCATGTGCATAAAATGTGACCGTTACACAGTTCATATAATCACAACAGGTTTCCTATTTTTTGTTATTCCAGAACCTCGATTGAGTCTACTTTTCCGTCGCCGTCTAGGTCGAGTCCTTGGATTATAACCGCAAAGTTTTGGTTGCAATAGTTTTTCAGGGTTTTTTTCCAAAAGTTTGTTAACGCCAAAACGCAGGCTTTTGTTCCAACTGCCTTGTTGCCTGCTAACACGATTATCGTTTTTTGTTTGTTCCACGGGTTCGGTATTTTGGCGATTACGCCTGTGTTGTCTGATGTGTAGACTTTTTTGGTTTTTTCTGAAACCAGTCCACCTAATAGGAATCCGTGTTCAGACGGCATCATGTTAAACCGTATTGGTAGATGTTCGTTGATTTCTTGGGTAATCAGGTTGGTTCCAGGTCCACCCACCAGAATTAGGTTGTTGTTTTCTTCTTTTTCGGCTTTCACGTCTACGTCCAGTTTTATCGGGAACTCATCAGGCAGGTCAACGTATTTGCCTAAAAAGAATGTTAGATGTGCCGCGTAGTGTCCGTCTCTGGCTTTGGCTTTGAATGGTCCATGTGTATCTGGGCTGCCTACAACGATTTTTCCGTTAAAGGCGTTATCCTTGATTATTGGGTTCAGAAAACTTCTTACTGTCTGGTCTAAGTTGGCGGTTGTGGCGTTGTTGATTTGTTGGTTACCAAACGGCAGTTCAACCCCCAACGCTGGAAACGTTGCCTTGTAATATTTTGCTACTGCGCCTTTCTTTTCCTCTTCTTTTACTACCTTTATTACGCCCGCTTTGGCAAGTTTTCTGATGTGATAATATATTTTCTGTTCATGCATGCCCAATTTTTTTGCGATTTCAATGGGGTACATTTCCTGTTCACTTAACAGATTGAGAATCTGCCAGCTGAGCTTGTTTAAAACCGATTTCAGTTTCTCAGGATTGTCAAAAACTGCTATATCCTTTGCCATTAAATGGTTTTGTTCACTGCTAAGCAAACGTTTCTTGTTCATAACTGAAAATACTTCCTTGTCACGCTATAAATCTTCTTTTAACGGTTCACGTTTCGGTCTTAACTGCCAAAAAACTTTGTTTATGCGTAATCTTATTTAGCTGTCTATTTGTAGAACAAATGATGATAACCTCAAGTTTTGCGGACTCTTTGGTGCCTATACTGTTTCAGTTGGCTATTGGCGGAATAGGAGGCTTTCTAGTGGGATACATAATCAGGCGTGTCCTTAAACTTGCGTTGGTTATTGTTTTGTTTGTATTCTCTTTGCTGTTACTGGCTTACCTGAACGTCATAAACGTTAACTACGGTACATTGGCAGACGCTGCAACAAACATAGTAACCGCAATCAACCCCGCATTCAGCATGCTGGCGCCGCTTTTGGCTAATCTGCCGTTTATTGCCAGCTTTGTTTTAGGTCTGTTTCTTGGGTTTACAAGAGAATAAAAGTTGACAAATATTTTGCTTATTCTGGGGCATCTTTTTTGATGTATTTTTGCAGTTCTTGCCAGATGCCTTTGATGTCTTCGGCTTTTCCGGAGATTGGACCCATTTTTTTGCTGTATGTTTCGATGCACAGTACGCCTTTTTTGCGCATTACTCCCCGTTCATAGTAGTCCATTGTTCGGATGTCCTCGATTCGTTCCGCGATGATTCTGTCTTTTTTGAACAATACTCCGCGTCGTCTGTAGAGCAGTATCCGCTGGTCTGTTATGAAAAAGAAGAACTGATCATCTAGGCTGTATACTTTTCCGCTTTGGTAGATTATTGTCTCTCCAGGATAGAGGAAGTCCATTAGAACCAAACTGTTCGCCTTCTTGATGTTGATTTTCTGGGTTCATATTTTTTGTGGTTAAAACCTTGGGGGTGTGTGGTAACTTGTGAAATAGTATGCACTGTTTTAACAAAAGTTGTAACGGTTGGCGCCCTGCATTGCCCCAATTTGTTTAAACCCCTAAAAAATATGTTGTAAATCTATAACCAATCTCCTAAAAATCCTTATAGCTTCATATGTATTATACAACCTACACGAGTACAGTCTGCATACCGCAAAATATTGAGGAAAAAACAATGTGTGGAATATTTGGATGCATCCTAAAAACTGGAACCGCAGCATCAACAATCCGTCAAGGTTTAAAGAAACTTGAATACCGAGGCTACGACTCAGTAGGCATAGCAACAATTGACGGCAACCGGCTTTTCATAAAAAAAGACAGCGGAAAAATCGATGACGTCAACGAACGACTAAACCTTGATGACATGCCTGGGCGAATGGGGGTAGGTCATACACGTTGGGCAACACACGGTGCACCATACCAAGAAAATGCGCACCCGCATACTGATTGTAAAAAACGAATCGCGGTTGTTCATAACGGGATTATCGAAAACTTTTCAGAACTAAAAGCTGAACTTGAAGAATTGGGGCACGTTTTCAGCTCAAAAACTGATACCGAAGTAATTGCGCACCTTGTTGAAGAAAAAATGAAAGCAAAGGTCTCGTTTGTTGAGGCTGTTCGTGAAACGATGAAACAGTTGCATGGTTCTTATGCTGTTGCTGTCATCTGCGCAGATGAACCCACCAAAATTGTTTGTGCCCGAAAAGAAAGCCCCCTTGTTCTGGGGACATCAGAGAACGGTAACTATGTTGCGTCTGATATTCCTGCTTTTCTTCAGCACACTAACAAGTCTGTTGTTATTCAGGACGGCGAACTTGTCATTTTAACCGATAATGAAATCGAAATTCATAACATCGCAGACTGGGAAGTTATTTCACGTGAGCCTGAAATCATTGAGTGGGCTCCAGAGATGGCAGAAAAACAGGGTTACCCACATTTCATGTTAAAAGAGATTCATGAACAGCCCCTGCGTTTAAGAAACACACTCAGGTTGCAGGACAAATACTTGGAGTTAATGACAACCTTTCTTGACCGCGCAGGCGAAGTATTCCTTGTTGCATGTGGAACATCGTATCATGCATGTTTGGCGGCGTCGTATTTGTTCTCTAAACTATCCTTCTTGGCAACGCACCCCGTTGTTGCCTCAGAGTTTGTGGAACAACACGGCAAATCAGTAAACATCGACAGCACCCTTCTGGTGGTCAGCCAATCCGGAGAAACCGCAGACACCCTAGACGCAGTTGAAAGCGCCAGACTACGCGCAGCCACCGTTTTGGGACTCACAAACGTTGTAGGCTCCACGTTAACACGGGTTGCACGTGTGTATATCTCGCAGCAATCAGGTCCCGAAATCGGCGTTGCAGCAACTAAAACGTTTACTGCACAGCTTTCTGTACTTTCACAGCTTGCTGTAAGACTAGCCAAGAAACGGGGAAAGATATCACACGTTGAAATCGAGGACATCGAAGAAAAACTTGAACAAATCCCAGATATTGTTGAGCAAACTATTGCCTGTCAAGAAGAGAAAGTAAAACAGTTAGCGAAAAAGTATTGCGGCAAACAAGCCTTCTTCTTTTTGGGTCGTGGAATCAGTTCTGCTGTTGCACTTGAGGGCAGACTCAAGCTCATGGAGATATCCTATATTCCATCCATAGCCTACCCCGCGGGAGAAAGCAAACATGGTCCAATCAGTTTGGTTGAACCCGGTTTTCCAGTGGTTTTTGTATGCCCGCAAGGTGCTACACACAGAACCGTAATCGGCAACATCATGGAAATGAAGGCGCGCGGCGCATCCATAATTGTTATCATCGAAAAGGACGACAAGGAAATCAAAGCCTTAGCAGACGATTACATCGAAATAGACTCTGCTTTGCCTGAGATTTTGTCTCCGATACCGTTTGTTGTTCCGCTACAACTGTTTGCTTACTATATGTCGCTTGAACGAGGCAACAACCCCGATATGCCCAGAAACTTGGCGAAATCTGTAACCGTCAAGTAACCTACACCTTTTGTTTTCAATGGTTTGTGGCGTTGACGATAAAAAGGTTCTAAAGCCACAAGCCGACTCTAATTTTTCTTGTATTCAATCCACGGAAAGGCATCAAGATGGTAGATTACTGCAAATCTGATACAAACTGTTCTTTTGAAGCCCCAAAAAGAGTTGTATCCCTTTCTCCGAGTAACACGGAAATCTTGTTTGCAGTTGGCGCAGGACCAAACGTCGTAGGCGTAACTGACTACTGCGACTACCCAACCGAAATTAATTCCATGACTCAAAAAGGCCAGATAACCCGAGTTGGCGGATACTGGAATCCATCGATACAAACAATCGTTGAACTAAAACCAGACCTGGTAATAGTTTCAACAGCCAAATGCACAGTAAAAACAAACCAGTGCAAAACGCAGTGCACACGCAGATGCGAATTAACAACGAAAACTGCCCAACAACTCAAAAAATTGGGAATAAACGTTCTGATCCTTGCACCACACGGTCTAAACGATGTTTTTGACCAAATCCAGTTAATTGGTAACGCAACCGGCAACTCCAGTAACGCCAGTGTTCTTGTGGACAACCTGAGGCAGCGAACAGAAACAGTAACCAAAAAAACTAAGGCAATCCGTTCTCGTCCAAAAGTGTACTTTGAAGTCTGGAACAAACCATACATCAGCGTAAACTCTAAAACGTGGATTGGCAACCTGATTCGTTTAGCTGGCGGAACAAACATTTTCGCAAACGCCACATCCGAGTGGCCTATAATCGGTCCCAAAGAAATTATTGACCAAAACCCTGACGTGATGGTGTTTCCTGTTATTCCAAATGTTCCACGTTTTTGGGAAAGTTTTGAAGCAGTAAAAAAACGGTCTGGATGGAATGAAATAGCCGCAGTAAAAAATGGGCGATTATTTGAACTATCCCGCGACTGCATCTCTCGGCCTGGGCCTCGGCTGGTTGACTCGTTGGAGTTGTTGGCTCAGATGATTCACCTTACTTCTTAAATACGGCTTTGTGGTTGAATTGAAAAGTTCGTGGAGGATGTTTATCCGTGAAAGCTGTTGCTCTTTTTTCTGGAGGTAAAGACTCTCTTTATTCTGTATATCTTGCCGAAAAACAGGGCATAACTGTGGACCACCTGATTACGTTGATTACGACTCTTCCTTGGCCGTCTCCACATGCCGAAAACATAGAATCACTTAAGAAGATAGCCAAATCGATGGGCAAACAACATACAATAGTTGACTTCAGCAAACCTGGAGCATTTATTGAGGCACTCAAAAGCCTTGACGTTGATGCACTAATCGCAGGCGACATCGACGGTGAAGCCCACCTGAACGGACTTAAAGACGTTTGCAGCAAGGCTGGTTTAGATTTACTTGAACCCATCTACGGCAGGAACACCGCTGAGCTTTTTGATGAAATCTTTGGTTTAGGATTCAAAGCTTTGGTAACTGGTGTGACTCTGGAACATTTAGGCGAAGAACTATTAGGCTTCACCATAAGCAAAGAAACGGGATCAGAGTTTCTGTTAAAGATTGGCGACGCCGATCCTCTGGGTGAATACGGCGAGTTTCACACTTTGGTTCTTGAATGTCCGCTTTACTCAAAAGCCTTCAAGGTTAAATCATCTGTGAAGAAAGCTGGCAAAGGTATGGTTTACATTACCGTTGACTTTGTTTAGCTTTTTTTGTTTGATTTCCTGAATTTTTGTTACTTTTTGCCTTTTTTGTTGTTTTTTGTCGGAACTTTTAAATATCTGTTAGGATGGATAATCCATCCTGAAGGATGTAGCGTAAATGGATAAAAACATCTCATATATCATATCAATTGTAGCCGTTGCCTCATTAGTAATCTCAATTTACGGGTTCGTTTACTTCCCAGACCAATTAAACACAATGGACCAAACGAACACCGAACTCAACGATTCCATTGACAACCTAACCGGATTACTTGATTCAGTACAAAACCAACTAACCACCTTACAAGGACAAAGCGTAAGCATTCAGGGTCAAATTAGTGATTATCAGGGCAACATTACCCTACTACAAGAACAACTTGGCCTCTACCAAGGCAACATCACTGACTTGGAACAACAAATAAACGAACAACAAGGCCAAATTAGTGAACAACAAGAACAAATCAACGAATACCAAGCTAACATCACACAACTCGAAGGCGAACTGCAGCAGTACCAAGAAATCACATTAGTAGACACAATGGGCAACATTGTTAGCTTGAATTCACCACCTGAAAGAATTGTTTCATTGTCTCCTAGCAACACAGAAATTCTGTTTGCTGTTGGAGCAGGTGACAGCGTAGTAGGTGTAACAGACTATTGTAACTATCCATACGATTTCGCAGCATGGATAGCTGCAGGTAACATGACCAGCATCGGAAACTATTACGGTCCATCAGTAGAACCTATTGTTGCATTGGAGCCTGACCTTGTTCTTGCAAGCACTGGAAGCCTAGATGCTGCTGCAACTCTCAAAAACCTTGGTTACAAAGTCTTAGTTGTAGAAGGTAAAACCATTGATGAAGTTCTTCAAGACATTCTCTTGGTGGGACGTGCAACATACAAGAACACTGAAGCCAGCGCCCTTGTAACATCAATGAGAACCCGCATAGATGCAGTAGTCAACGCAGCCAAAAGTGCAACCACAACACCGACAGTATACCACGAAGTCTGGAATGAACCCTTGATGAGTGTAGGTCCAAACACATTCATTGATGAACTAATGACACTTGCTGGTGGAGTAAACATTTTCCACGATGCAACTACAAGCTGGCCTATTATAAGCTCTGAAGCGATTATCCAAAAAAACCCTGACGTAATGTTCTTCCCAGACATGTATATAGGTGTGGGGAACTTCTACGATACAATTGAAAGTGTATCTAGCCGTCCTGGGTGGAGCACAATAACCGCGGTTCAAAATGGAGCACTATACGAAATCAACGCAGACATAATCTCTAGGTCTGGTCCACGACTTGTTGATGCTCTGGAACTCATTGCTAAAATGGTTCATCCGGAAATCTTTGGGGAACTCTAAAATAACCCCACCTTTTTATTTCTTTTTTTAATATAACTTGTGAGTAATATGACCGCCATAACTGAAACTAAACATTTCAGACGTGTTTCTCACTGGAAACTATATTTACTCATACTTTTGCTTGCGTTTTGTGTAATTTTTGTTTTGTCACTTAACTTGGGTTATGCGCCTATTCCTTTTGCTGACATTTTGACGATACTTGGCAAACGGATTCCTGTACTGAACACTTTAATTGATTCCTCGGCGTTGTCGACAACTGCTGAAGTAATAATAGCTGAAATCAGGTTACCCCGTGTAATCTGTGGTGCCCTTGTTGGTGTTGCTCTTGCTACGGCGGGTGTGACCTATCAAGGAATATTCAGAAACCCAATGGCTGACCCTTATGTTATTGGTGCTTCAACTGGTGCATCTGTTGGCTCTGCGCTTGTGGTTGTTCTTGGTGTGGGTATTTCGCTTTTGGGTGTAAACACGTTACAAGTATTGGCGTTTGTTGGAGCATTTACAACTGTGCTTCTTGTTTACACTATATCACGGGTTGGTTCTAAAGTACCCGTTACCACTTTGCTTCTTACCGGAATCGCAATAAGCCTGTTTCAAAATGCAATCGTGATGTTTTTGCAAACCGTGGCCAGCGATAAAGTAATTCACGGCTTAACCTTCTGGCTTATTGGAAGCCTTGCGCCAACTGAAAATTGGGATAAGGTGTTTGCTATTCTTCCGTTCGTAGTTGTTGGTGTAATTATTTCTTATCTGTATGCACGTGACCTGAATATGCTTGCTTTGGGTGAAGACCAAGCTCAGCATTTAGGTGTTGAAATAGAAAAAGTGAAACGTATACTGCTTGTTTCTGGTGCCCTTCTCACCGCGGCGGCTGTTTCGGTTAGTGGTTTAATCGGGTTTGTTGGTTTGATTATTCCTCACATTACCCGCGTTTTAATTGGTCCTGACCACCGTGTTCTGTTGCCAACTTCCGCGATTGTGGGTGCCGCATTTTTGATTATGTGTGATGCTCTGTCCCGTGTTGTAATGGGTTCTGGTGAAGCGCCTGTTGGTATAATCACGGCGTTTGCGGGAGCACCATTCTTCATATACCTGTTACGTAGAAAAAAGAAAGGATACACAGTATAGGTTGACGAAACAAATGGTCGTTTTAACAATTGATGGCATCAACTGCTCTTATGGGTCTGTTGACATTCTGAATGATATCCATTTTGTAGTGAAAAGTGGAGAATTCTTAGGCATTCTTGGACCCAACGGTTCAGGGAAAACTACGTTGCTAAAAAGTATCAGCAGGGTGCTTAAACCAACAAAAGGGGCAATCCTGGTAGATGGTAAAAACATTTACGACATGAAAACTTTGGATGTTGCTAAGCAGTTGGCTGTTGTTCCGCAGGAAACGCCTGTTTCGTTTGATTTTACTGCGTTGGAAGTTGTTTTGATGGGCCGTAACCCTCACATGGCTCGTTTCCAGATGGAAGGCGAAAACGACCTAAACATAGCAAAGAATTCGATGGAACTTACTCGTACCTGGGATTTTGCTGACCGCCCCGTAACTGAGCTTAGCGGTGGTGAACGGCAACGTGTAATTATTGCACGTGCACTTACACAGGAACCCCAGATACTGTTGCTTGACGAGCCAACAACCCATCTGGATATCAGTAACCAGTTGGAGATAATGGATTTAATCAAAGACCTTAGCGTAACCAAGCACCTGTTGGTTGTGGCGGTTTTTCATGACTTTAACTTGGCTGCACGTTACTGCGGCTCAATTATTCTCCTAAAAGACGGCAAAATAGTGTCTGTTGGGACCTCTGAAGAAACGCTTACACCCGAAAACGTCCGCGAAGTATTCGGTGTTGAAACCATCGTAAAGAAACACCCCCTCACTGGGTTATTGCATATTATTCCCATTTCGCGTCCACGAATCATGAAACAAAAAAGTCTGATTGTTCACATGATTTGTGGTGGCGGCACAGGTAGCTCCGTGATGAAGGCTCTGACCGATGAAGGCTACACCGTGACTGCGGGTGTTCTTAACCTGTTAGACACCGACCACGAAACTGCCCAGTTGTTAAAGATACCAACAACAAACGAGGCACCGTTCTCTCCAATAACCGAGGAATCTCACAAAGCTAACTTGGAGATGGTTCGTAAAGCAAATGTTTTGGTTGTTACACCAACCCAGTTTGGTGGCGGCAATTTACGTAACTTGGCTGCTGCAGAAACTGCACTAAAAGAGGGCATACCAACCGTCCTATTGGAGAATGGAACATATGCGGAGCGGGACTTCACTAAAGGTCAGGCTACAAAAGCTTTGATTAAACTCAAAGAAAACGGTGCAGTAACCGTGAACAGCACCGCTGAACTGTTGGCATATCTTGAAACCTTGGAAAACAAGAACAACAAAACAGCCAAATCTTGAGCAAACAAAAACTGGTACATTTTTATTTGCTAATAAAAATCAATACCATTTAAGTGGGTGTATATAGTTGACCAAAAAAGGACCCTTATTCATTTTGCCTTGGCGATGCACGCAGGCTTGTACCAGTAACTGTCTGCATTGCGGTTTTGCCTCCAATCCCGTGGCACCTGATGCTCTGGGAACCGAGGAAACCAAACGTATCGCCGACAAGATACACGATTTTGGGGCAACCTATTTTGGGATAAGCGGCGGAGAACCCCTTCAACGCAAGGATTTGCCTGAGATAATTGGTTACGCCAAAAACCTTGGCATGAATGTAAGCCTGATAACGAATGGTTACCTTTTGGATGACAAAATCTTGGACCTTTTGGTTCGTTATGGTGTACGCGTATCGTTAAGTATTGATGGTCCCGAAGAAATCAACGATGCC
Organism: Bathyarchaeia archaeon; assembly: GCA_041653695.1. GTDB lineage: Archaea > Thermoproteota > Bathyarchaeia > Bathyarchaeales > Bathyarchaeaceae > Bathyarchaeum. The sequence continues at coordinate 4,278 of JBAZEV010000021.1, read as the reverse complement.
ATCCGTGGTAAAGGTGCATACCAAAAAGCTGTTTCTGCGATGGAGAAAACTTCCAAGGCGGGACTGTTAGATTGCCTTGTTGTAACGCTTGCTAATGTGGACTCAAATCGAAGCAACGTTCATGGTGAAGACATAGAACATGTAATCAAGTTGGCTGAGCAATACGGCGCAAGGTGGGTTGTAATCCACGGGTTTATACCGTTTAACAACACGAAGGAGCATCTTGCCCGTGCGCCTTCTCCAAAACAGTATGAGCAGGTATGGAACGAAGTGTATGACCTGCGGCTGAAATACCACGGTAAACCTGAGGTCAACGTTTACTGTCCATTCTTTGCCCGCATCGCAAAACAGCGTGGACTGCCAAACTTTGACGATTGGTATAACAATTTCTTTTTGGGCAAATGCACCATGTCCGGAAAATACATGAGCATTATCGAAAACGGTGATGTCATTCCATGCAGCTTCAACGACCGTATACGCCTTGGAAACGTCGAAAACAAAGACTTGCAACAAATCTGGGATAATCTGCAAACATCCGAGTTAACAATGAAACTCAAAGACCGCAGTAACCTGAAAGGCAAATGTGGCGTATGTGAATACCGTGAAATCTGTGGCGGATGCAGAACCCGAGCCGAGCTTTACACAGACGACATACTAGGTTCAGACCCCGCATGTGGTTATGTGCCTAAGGTTTTACGTGAACAACGTTGATGTTGGCAACTTTTTGTTTGATGTTACCCTTACGATGTTTTGTCAAGAAACCTTGACTAACTCTGCGCGGGGTGGTCAAGAATTCTTTACAAAAATCCTTTTATCCAAACCGTTGTATAACAACATTGTTGGAGCCTCCACCATGACGATAAGCCTTCATAGTTTGTTATGGACATTTCCAACTCGGAAAGCAAGTTTACAAAAGCGGAGCCTGAACCTGTGGCTGTTCCTGCGCTTGCACATAAAGCAGCAGCTGGATGCCAGGTGGTCTATTCGAAGGGGTTCCAACGCGTTAGACAAAACGATTTCGGAGGAATAGATGTGGATACAAGCCAATTAACCGTAACTGAGCGACCTTTGTTGTACATGATGACTTGGCGCTGTACACGGGCTTGTAACTACCATTGTACGTATTGCAGTTTTGGCTCAAACCCCTACCCAGTAAACGAAATCGACACCAAAGGCGGAATGAAAATCGTGGACGAACTCTACGAACTGGGCGCAAAATGGTTTGGGTTAAGCGGCGGAGAACCTCTGGTTCGCAAAGACGTTTTTGATATTATCCGTCACGCAAAAAGCCTAGGCATGAACGTGAGCATGATAACAAACGGGTACTACGTTAAAGGCGACATTCTTGATCAACTTATCCGAAATGAGGTAATGACCGCCGTAAGCCTAGACGGCGTGGAAGCAACAAATGACCTTACCCGCGGAAAAGGCAGCTACAAAACCGCAGTTAATGCGATGGAAAAACTTTCAGACGGCAACATTTTTGATTGTATCGTTACAACGTTGAACAGGCGTAACTGCTCCGAAGTAGACCACATCGTGGACCTTGGACGCAAATACAACGCAACCCGAGTGGTTTACCACAACTACATCCCAGTTGGACGTGCCGCGGAACACTTGGAACTTGCTCCTACTCCGCAGCAGTATGAAGAGGTCTGGAATCACATCTACGATTTAATGCAAGAAAACGCAAACAAGCTTAGCATCAACGTGTATTGTCCATTCTTTGCGCGCATCGCGAAACAGCGTGGTATGCCCGATTTTGATAACTGGTTTAACAACGTTTTCTTGGGGCAATGCTTCATCGGCGGCAGATACATGGGATTGCTGGAAAACGGTGACATCCGTCCATGCGGTTTTAATGAAGGCTACCGTATGGGTAACATCCGTAACAAGTCAATGAAAGAAATCTGGACCGACATGCAGACCTCAGATTTAACTCTGAAACTTAAAGACCGCAGCAACCTGAAAGGCAAGTGTGGTGTATGTGAGTTCCAAGAAATCTGTGGCGGATGCCGAACCCGAGCAGAGATTTACACAGGTGACCTGTTTGCTTCTGACCCTGCGTGTGCGTATGTTCCAAAATGTTTACGTGAAGAGTAATTTTAGAGGTATTTGTTTAGAGTTCTTAGTAAATCATGTTTCAATTATTTATTGATTGATTCTGGATGTTTGGACGATTGTCTTGAAATGTTTTTTATTCATTTATTTATTGTGGAGATAATTATAAATATGTAATCTCCAAAGTGGATTACTATGCCAAACCGTTCAAAAACCAAAAAACTTCAAGTAATCTTCATCTTAGATATTTTAATCGTTAGTTTAGCCGCAACAGGTTACGTGTTCCTGCAACCCACCTTTGGGGAGGAACAGACCTTAGCAGCAGAATTTCAGGTAACAAACCTGTCCATCAACCCCACTGAGGTGCGGGCAGGTCTGCCGTTGGTTGTTTCAGTTAACGTAACTAATATTGGAACTGCCGAGGGCGACTGTTTCTTGGATTTAGAAATAAACGGTGAGTTAATTGAAACCCAACTGTGTTTGCTTGCTGTAAGCGAAACAAAAACAGTTGAATTCACAGCAACAAAATCAGATGTTGGAACATACAACATCAAAGTAGCTGACTTACTTGGCACATTCACTGTGGTTGCTGCTCCACCAGTTGACAACGAACCAGATACCCCAACTCCTGGCGGTCCAGCAAATGGTAGACCCGCAAACATTGTTGCCAGTAACCTTGTGATTAACCCCGTTGAGGTTTGGTCCGAGCAATCTGTAACGGTTTCAGGCATTTTCACAAACCACGGAGACATGACTGGATACTCCACTGTGGGGTTGAGAATAAACGACCAAACAGTTGAAACTAAAGACCTTGCAATTGCTGGTGGACAAAGCGTTACTGCAGTGTTCACCGTAACCGCAGGTGGTACAGGTGATTACAATATCAAATTAGGTGCATTAACTGGCTCCTTTAAAGTTGTACCAAATGGTATGCACACTCTTACGGTTGGAGCAAATGGTGCACCAGCTGATTTTACACTTGATGGTCAAATTCACAGAGCAACATACGCCACACTTGTAACCGTTGGTTCTCATACTATTGGTATGCCTATTACTGACCCAACTGGCGTTTACCGTTTCTTGAACTGGGAAGACGACAGATACAACACTAACCCAACAAGAACAGTAACTGTGCAATCAGCAATACGCTATGACGCAGTATACGAGGGAGGAGCTTCTTGTCCTTCATTGTATTACTGGAATGGAGCCGAATACGTTTACGTTGCTGAAATCTCAAACGGCGGATGGTTAGGATCTATTGGTCATATAACCCCCGAAGGTGACATCGTTTTCACTGGTGGCAACCCATGGGACCACGCTAAAATGTCCTCTGACCAGATGCAACTGAAAACGATTGACGGAAAACAATACTATGATGTTATTATGTCCCAGCGGTGGAGCGAAATATTCTATCTAGACCGCGCCTACATGGTTGTGGCTGACCATTCAGCGGACACAGATGTCTATGCAGCTATGGTTCATTACCGCAACCCCGCCTTTACCGATGAAATCTACACCGTGGGAACAAACTTGCTGACTCCTGTCTCGGCAGTAAACGAATACGGCGACAGCGTCCTTTCATATATATCAGAACTTGACGGTGTTTTCACACCTGGATATAACGGAGTACAAAGCCCAGCATGGAATGATCTACACTGGAACGTGTTAACTCTGAATTTAGGCGACCTATCTGGTGCACAGCAAGTAAAGTTGGTGATTAACGGAATGGTTGATTGGGGCTCTGCAGACGATTACTACCCCTGGATTGAACTGTTTGACGACGCATTCGCAAAAGGGTTGATAACAGAGGACACTGAAATTACGCCTGCTCCTTACTTGGAAGTAAAGAATGCAGTTGGTGACTGGGTGCGCGTAACAGACAGCGTTCAGATGCCTATTCCAGCTGACTATGTTGCACGTAGCTTTGTTGTAGATTTATCCAAACTGTTCCCCGTTGGCACAACCGATTACTCGCTTAGGCTCTGTAACTTCTGGAACGTTACCTTCGATTACATCGGAGTGGACATCACACCACAAGCAAACGTGAATATTCAAAAGATTGAACCAATCGCTGAGTTATTACAAGTAGAACAAAGCATATCTGCCGCTGCTGGAAACTTCACACGGTATGGTGACGTAACCGAGCTACTGGCTACCGCCGATAACATGTTTGTGATTGGACGACAAGGCGACGAAGTTCACCTGCTGTTCCCTGTT
>JBAZEV010000020.1:2536-31098 GCA_041653695.1 Bathyarchaeia archaeon | reverse complement strand
TGTTTAGAATATTAAAAAGGTCTGACGCGTCTTTCGTTTGAAATCTAATTCCGTCGTTTTTCAAAAACTCTAAAACATTACCTAATTCTATAATTGCACTCTTTTTCTCTTCAATAGTTGCGTCGTATTTCCTAAAAGTAGTCATTGCACAACTTATACGGTCATCAAAATTTTTTGGGTCATCTGTTTTCTCGATTCCTGCTATTAGCTTTTCAAAACCATCGGGTAATAAACTCAATATTTTCCCCGAATCGCTTAATTCATAGCCTGATTTGTATTGTTTTAAAACTGTGTTTATTTCTTGTTGATACCTCTTTTTGCCTTTTCTAAAATTAAAAGAATCTGCAGAATGCTCACATTGACACTCATCATGGAAATATTTATACTCAGATTCAGAAACGTATTCGTATAATAATTCTATAACTGAGAATAGTTTGGGTTCATCAAAATTTTCCATTTTTTCGGGAATTGGCCACACATTCACAAGATGTGTTTTTAGAAAAATAAATGATTCAGGGTCATCTCCCCAGATTCCGGGAATCGCTTTATCTCCACACTTGTATCCCATTGCTTCTTGGAAATAAAATTCCTTTTCTAGTTTTTTAAAAATTAATAAAAAGATTTTTTTCAACATTTCAAAACTTATCTTTTCAGGTTCACGACCCATTCTTTGATGATAATATTTTTTATCTGCAGAAATTACTGTTTTTTCGTTTTCTGGTATAACATCAATTGGTCCATCTATTAGCTTTTCGAATAATTTATTCTCGACTCTTTCCCCGCCAAATTCAATTGTGTATGAATTGAGAATCAACTCAACTGCCATGTTTTCTGTTACTCTATATCCACGAACAAAATCAATTGGTAAATATAAAAATCTAATATCATTAATTTCATTATTGACACCATATAGTGGGATGCAACCAACTTCAAACTCGTAATCTCTGTTAATACAATCTAATTTGGTTCCACTAAAATCTAAAATTTGTATTATTCTACCTAGCATACGGGGGTTATGACCTTCATATAAACGATACATTTTCCAAGTTTTACCATCTTCCAAATCAACTCCAACATTCATCGGATATGAATTTCTACCAAAAGGATGCTTAGATTGTTTTACTTTCTTTATTATTCGATAAGGTATTGTTAATCCCAACTATTTCTTGTTCATTCTTTATTTTATAATGTTCTCTATATTTGGCTTTGAATATAAAATATAACCCGTAGGCGCACGCCGAACCTATTCCCGACCCGCAAGCTCTTACCCTAACTGTTTATCTGTCGCTGAGTTTTCGGAGTAAAAGAAGGGGTGTTAGGGGAATTCTTTCCCCTTACAGGGAGTAAAGCCTGCATGCACACCAGTCCTTTGACGTGAGTCCCCCCGATACGCTCGTATGGGGGGCGAACGAGTAACGCCACTTCCTGCGCTGTTTACAGCGGTGGCGATAACGGGGGGGCATGAACATGAAACATGAACCGCAAGAACGTAGCATGTTAAACACCTTAAAACACTAAAATCAGTATGCAATTCTGTTAAAATCTTAAATATCATCAATATGATGTTTCAAGAAAAAAGAGCGAGGTGAAAAGTGAAGGTCAAAAAATGCTATACGATTGCCACAACAGTAAATGTAAAACCAAAAAAAACTGTTACCCAAAAGTTTGTTTAATTGTTGATTGGTCAAGTACTTGGTCAACCAAAAAAAATTATTAACCATTAAATTAAAAACCTGAAAATTTTAAACCTGAATCTTTGTTTGTGGCGACCAGACTGACCTATCACCCAGACAATGTCTAACCGCTCAAATTTCTCGCTTCACACACAAAAGGAGGAAAAACTGTGCTAAAACAAGCACAGAACCAAATTCTCGGAGGTGAAAAAGCAAGTAGAGAATGCCCCGAATGTCATAACAAACAGATTTGGAAAAGTGGAAAAAGAAAAACAAAAACATGCATAATCCAACGATACGTTTGCCAAAAGTGTGATTACAGGTTCAGCGAAACGTCAACCTTATCAACAAATCAAGAACATAATGGGGGTCGTCAAATCAGCGTTGCCTTGACAGAAGGCACGAAAAACTTGACCAAAGTGGAAACCCGAACAATAAATGGGCTTACGGGAGCCACACAAAACACAACAAAAACAACAACATTCTTCGAGGAATTCCCCAGCGACATACGGTTCAACGTCCTAAAATTTGCAGACAACCGACTTAAACAAGGATGCACCGAAAAAGGCGTAAAATCATACCTTTTCTGCCTACGAAACCTGATACGAAACAGAGCAGACCTAAACAACCCAGAAAGCATCAAAACAACAATAGCCAACATGAACGTATCACCCAGAACCAAAAACTACCACATCGGCGTTTACGACTCATTTCTCAAACACAACAACAAAACATGGCAACGACCAAAATACACAGTAAGCCAAAAACTACCATACGTCCCTCTCGAATCAGAAATAGACCAAATAATCGGCGGATGTAGCAAAACAATCGCAACAGTAATCCAAACAATCAAAGAAACAGGCGCACGAATCGGCGAAGTAACAAGAATCCAATGGGAAGACGTTGACATAAACCGCAAAATAATAACAATAAACTACCCAGAAAAAGGAAGCATGCCACGACAAATCAAAGTAACTGAAAAACTAATCACAATGCTAAACAGCATACCCCGAAAAAGAAAAACAATCTTCGCAAAAAAACCGCAAATATCACACCAATACTACCAACAACGAAAACACATAGCATACAAACTAGAAAACCCACGACTACGCCAAATAGGATTTCACAGCATCAGACACTGGCACGCAACGATTGAGTTCCATAAAACAAAAAATCTCTACATGTCCAACAAAGACTAGGACACAAAAACATCAGAAACACCACAATCTACACACACCTAATAACAACAGAAGGCGACGAATATCACTCAGCAACAGCAAAAACAGCAGAAGAAGTATGCAAATTAGTAGATGCAGGATTCGAATACGTCTGCGACGTTGACGATTTAAAAATATTCAAAAAACGAAAATAGGGGCAAAAAAGTACCCCTATAGCATCAAAATTTATGCTGCTATTAGCCATTTGAGTGGTATGTCTTGGAATGACCCGTTTGGCAGGGTTCTTCGAACAGTTATGGGGAGTATTCCTGCTTCTAGTTCGGTCATCGCGATGTCGATAGGACCAACACGTGATACTGGAACCTCAACAAGAATCGGGGCACCCATAGCAATTTGAAGTGCTCTGGCGCCCACTATTCGTGCCCGCTCAAAACGGGTGACCTTAGCAGGTCCAATTGTTACTTTGTTATCGCCTGTCGTGTTCTATGAACGCTCCTACATCATACCTGGAGGCATACCGCCCATGCCGCCCATTCCACCCATTCCTCCCATACCGCCGCCTGGAGGCATTGGAGGTGCTCTAGTTTTACCGGACGCTATTACATCGTCGATCTTCAACAATAAGCATGCTGCTTCAGAACAGGATTTGATGATCTGTTTCTTGACCGAGATTGGTTCTACAACGCCAGCTTTTTCCATGTCGCCTGCTTTGCCGGTTTCTACTTCTACGCCTGCCCAAACTTTGCCTGCTTCGTGTTCTGCACGTAGCTCAGAGATTATGTCGATTGGGTCTAGTCCAGCGTTTTCTGCAAGGGTTGTTGGGATTACTTCAAGAGCCTCTGCAAACTGCATAACAGCAAGCTGCTCCCGACCTGGAAGGGTCTCTGCGTACTCTTTGAGTGCTTTTGCCATTTCCATTTCAGGTGCACCGCCTCCGCATACCAGTTTGGGTTCTTCTACGATGTCTGCTACTACGCACAGTGCATCATGCATTGAACGGTCGGCTTCGTCGATTATCCGTTGTGTTCCACCGCGGATAAGAATGGTAACAGCCAAAGGATTCTTGCATCCTTCGATGAAAGTCATTTTGTCGTCGCCAATTTTACGTTCTTCAACTAGTTGAGCAAAACCGAAATCTTTTGCGGACATGTCGTCAAGGTTAGAAATAACTTTACCGCCAGTTGCTTTAGCCAATGCTTCCATGTCAGATTTCTTTACTCGCCTAACAGCCATAACGCCTTTGCGAGACATGAAATGTTGTGCTAAATCGTCGATGCCTTTTTGGCATAAAACAACGGTTGCACCTTTAGAAACCAGTTTTTCGACCATGACACGAATCATGTTTTCTTCTTGTTTCAGAAAAGCATCCATCTGGTCAGGGCTTTCAATGTTAATTTTTGCGTCAAACTCGGTTTTCTCGATTTCAAGAGCAGCATCAATCAAAGCAATCTTGGCTGCTTCAACACGTTTGGGCATGCCAGAGTGAACAATATCTTTGTCCAAAACAATGCCGTTAATCAGTTTAGTGTCTGTAAGAGATTCACCGTGTTTTTTCTCGACTTTTATGTTGTCCAAATCAGCTTTGTAACCAGTCTCGGTTTTTGTTGCAACCTGCAAAACTGCATTAGCGGCAATTTCACCAAGGTAGTCCCTGCTTCCAGAAACAAGTTTACTTGCCATAGAAGTCATGGCAGCTTTCTTCAACATTTTTTTGTCAGTAGACTTTATGTTAATCGCGATTCTTTCCAAAGTTTCCAACGCTTTTTCTGCAGCTTTTCGGTATCCATCAATAATTACTGTTGGGTGAACATTTTTTTCTATGAGTATTTCAGCTTTTGATAGTAACTCTCCCGCAATGATTACAGAACTTGTGGTTCCATCTCCGACTTCATCGTCTTGAGTTTTAGAAACCTCAACCATCATCTTGGCGGCAGGGTGCTGAATGTCCATTTCATCCAAAATTGTGCGACCGTCACTGGTTATAGTAACGTCACCAAAACTGTCTACCAGCATCTTGTCCATTCCACGAGGACCAAGAGCGCTTTTAACTGATTCAGCAACAATCTTTGCAGCCATAATGTTGGCGTGCTGAGCTTCTTGCCCGCGTGAACGGGATGCTCCTTCACGTAATATGAGAACGGGAGTTCCAGCTAAGTTAGAAGACATTCAAACATTTCTCCTTAATTATTTCGGAAAACTAGAAATTTCCTTTAGATATAAAGATTTCTCTAGCATAAAAACCTTCCACAGAGGGTACCAAAACTCATAATTTGTTATAATACAACCAGAAATATTCGTTTTTGCAGCCCATAAAACATTACAATATGCAACACTGAAAACAGGTTACTCGTCGTCCCAGCGGTAAACCTGCTTCTTGTTACGGAGTTTCTCCAAGCCACAACTGTAACAAACCCCGTTATGGCAACAAATAACCCCGCCGCATTCTGGACATTTCCACTTTTTTTGTTCAGACTCTAAAAACTTGTCCATACCATGTTCCTTGATGTACTGGAGGTTTTCGACCATGTTCATGCGGTAACGTTCTTCATACTTCTTAGAAAGTTTCTTCAATAACTCACAAGGGACTTGGTCACACTCAGTGCAGGAATCTACCTTGTTGTTCAGGTATAACTCGCAACGTTTCTTGACAAACGCGCACATCTTGTTACGTGGCCGGCAACCTTTACAATAGGACAGTTTAATGCCTTTTGCTTTGATGTCGTTTTCTAGGGCAAGGTAACTGCTGCAAATGTTACAGTTCATACCGCATGGCGCAACCAGTTCTTCTTTCATGAGTTTGACGCTCAATGTGTAATGGTTGTTGTTGCCAATTTAAGAGTTGACAATATTTTGGTGTACGCAAACTTAACGGTAAACCGGCGAGAAACAGTGTTCAATAAAAGCTAATAGTCGGCAAACCCAACGGTAACAAGAGTTGTATCTGTGATGAGCGTTTCCCACATACCCATAAAGTTTGTTATCCACGGAATCGGCGAAGCAGAAGGCGAAATCATCCGCATACGTTCCCCCAGAACAGCAGACGCAATACTCAAAGCCCTGCCAATCGAGGGCATGAGTGCACTCTGGAAAGAGGAAATATACTTTGATATACCCGTAAAAATGGGAAACGAAAAATCTATACCAACCGTAGAAAAAGGCGACCTAGCCTACTGGCCGATGGGCGCAGCGTTTTGCATATTCTGGGGAGAAACCCAACCATACAGCCCAGTCAACATAATCGGCAAAGTAACCAAAAACTTGGAACTGTTCCAGCAGGTCAAAAGCGGAACAAAAATCATAATCGAACGACTAGAACCCGCAACATAAAACCTGTTAAACATTTTTCACCAATACGGGTTCAGGTTTAAATTAATTTTCAAAAACAGACCCAAAAAAGTGCATAGTCAAAGTTTCTTGACAAAAACGCTTTTTTGTTTACAAACCAACAATGATAATGGTGCCCACAGTTGGAAAACAAAAAGGGCATAAAAACAAAGGCATTGATTCTAGCCACAATCATAGCCTGCGTTCTGGTTCCCTTACTGATTTTTTGTCAACCAGTTTCAAGCTGTTATGGTCCGCATATCACTGCTACGGTTTCGGCAACACAAATCAACGTAGGCGAAAACGTTACAGTAACCGGAAAAATCTGCTTAGACTCAGAAGAAACAGCTGACCGAACCGTTCGTGTGACATTCATAAAACCAGATTACACGTGGATAGACCAGATGGTCATTGCGGACAACGTAACGGGCGAGTTTACGGTAACCCAACAACTTGTAGAACCTGGATACTGGAACATCTTCCCGATAATCGGGCACATAAACGACAGGCTTGGCGTAACCGTGATTGACCCCAACAACGAATATGTAGACCCCGAAACCGCAGTACAACCACCATTCAGACCAAAACTCACGCTCATTATCGCGGCAGTGGCAACGGTTTGCATCGGCGCAGTTGCGGCGATAACGGGTAGGAAAAAGAAGACCAGAAAAATCAGTTCGTTTCGGGTGTTCATCCAAATCGGGTTGCTGTTCCTGATTTTTGCGGGAATGTTTGTAGACCACGAAATCTTACCAAGACCAGCAAGCCAGTTGCCAGTTCACGAGTTTTTGGTCGCAACAGACGTGTTCGGAGTTTCCATGCCCGACGGGTTCCCAGTGCCATTTTTTGGGTGTTATTACCCGTGCGGAAAAACAGTAACCTGCGCGTTATGGGAAATCCAGACATACATCTACCCGTTCTGGAACACCTCACACGGTTGGGGTGTGGATTTTAACACCTCGGGGTTAGTCAGGCTTGGCGTTGTTTTTGGCTCAGTAATACTGCTTTCAGTGATATTGGGCAAAGCGTTCTGCGGTTGGGTTTGCCCGTTTGGTTTGTATATGGATGGGGTGTCGTATCTTAGAAAACGTTTGAAAGTTCCACACAAGAACTTCTCGGAGTCGTTTAACAAAAGATTCCACCAACTGGGCTACGTATTCTTGGCGTTACTCATAATTTTAAGCGTAATATTTGGTTCAGAAGCCCTAGCAGGCACACAGTTGGTTCCGGGAACAGAGGAAGGCGGGTTTGTTTACCAGTATTTCTCGGCGCCGTTTTGTCAGGTGTGCCCAATGAAACCGCTTTGTATACTGCTTGAGTCTTCGGTTGGTTTGATTCAACCTGCTTGGATTGCTCAGGTAACAACTGGGGCATTCTACGAGTTAGGCTACTACGTTACCTCGTTGAACGTTTTCGTTTTAGGCGTAGTAACGGTTTCTGCGTTCTTTTTCAGGCGGGTATGGTGCAGAATCTGTCCGCTGGGAGCGTTGATTGCACTGTTTCACCGTTTTCCGCCATTCAAGTGGGTTTCTGTTCTGCGGTTAGATAAATCAGAAGAAAAATGCACCAAATGCGGCATATGCAAACGGGTTTGCCCCACACAGGTAACAGAAGTATACGACAAAAAAGGCGGAGACGTCACCACATCTAACTGTATACTGTGTTTGCGGTGTGTCGAAATGTGCCCATACGGGGACGCGTTACGGCTAAAAGCTGCGGGAAAAACCATAGTAACGTCAAGGGATTGGCTGAACTAGGAGTTGAATTTGAACTGAAACAAACCAAAGCCGTTTTCCTGACTTTACTGCCGTTACTGAACATGCTTTTGGTTCCAGCATTTTATGCCCAAGCCACGGGACTGATATTCATACGACCTGACGGCAGCATCGAGGGAACAAACAAGATACATAGAAACGGAAACACATACGTCTTCAGCGGCGACATCGAAGAATCCTATGGAATAATCGTTGAAAAGAGCAACATAGTAATCGACGGACAAGGTCACACGTTGAAGGCTACGCCGCGGTTTTTGCCGATTGGTTCATGGGATTTTGGGATTGAGCTTTCAAATGTTACAAGGGGTAATGTTACAATCAAGAATCTGCGGATAGTGGACTTCAACATCGGGGTTTACATCTGGACGGTAGACAACACCATTGAAGGCAACACGATAATTGGCGGAAACGTTGGCGTGTTTTTGGCAGAATCCCCAAACACGGTTGTAGGCAACTACATAGAAAACAATGGAGAAGGCATATTTTTGGGTCCGCTGCACGATACGCACCCGGTTGTTTTCAACCTTATTTACAAGAACAGTTTCGTGAACAACACAAGACAGGTCTACGACTGCGAATGCACAGACCCGCATACAATACAGCACAAAAACATCTGGGACAACGGGGCAGTTGGCAACTACTGGAACAACTACAACGGCACAGACAACAACAAAGACGGAATCGGAGACACCCCATACGCGGTCTCTGAAGACGACAACGACGTTTACCCGCTTATGTCACCGTTGGTTCATGCAATCAACAACAGCGGCTTTCTTGGAACATCAATCCCATTTGAGTATGGTTTAGCGTTCACGGTAATCACGGCAGTTGCCGTTCTGGTAACGGTGTACCTTGCTTTAAAACACAAAAAACACAAAAAAGTCTAGTCTTCAGCCTCATCTTGGGGAACGTCTTGGAACAGAATTCCGTCTCTCATGTACAGTAAACGGTTCGTGAACCCCTTAGCATACACGGCATGCGTAACAGCCACAACGGTTTGACCTTGCTCTTTGCTTGCCTTGTGGCACAGTTTCAAGATTTCTTTACCCGTTTTAGTGTCCAAGTTCCCAGTTGGCTCATCCAACAGCAACACCTTAGGCTTGTTCGCAAAAGCCCGCGCAACAGCAACCCGTTGTTGTTCACCTGCGCTTAGCTCTGCAGGCAAATGGTTCGCGCGGTCAGCAAGACCCATACTTTCAAGAAGCGCCATTGAACGTTCATACCGTTCCTTTTTTGGCATTCCAGTTGGAACCAGTGCGGCGTCCACGTTTTCTTGGGCGGTAAACGTTGGGATTAAGTTGAATGCCTGAAAAACAAAACCAATTTTTTCTCGCCTTACCTTGACCAGTTTGCCTTCTCCGAGTTTTGAAAGCTCCAATCCATCCAGAACAATCTTGCCTGTTGTTGGTTTGTCCAATCCACCAATCATGTTAAGCAGTGTGGTTTTGCCGCTTCCTGAAGGTCCGATAATTGTGAGAAATTCGCCTTCTGTGACGTTTAGGTTGACATTGTTTACTGCATTTAGTGTGCTGCCGCTTTTTGTTTTGTATGTTTTAGACAGGTTCGAGATTTCAATCAGGTTTTTGGTTGACATGCCTTTCAATTCTCCGTTTATGTGGTTCGGATTGCCTCCACGGGTGATAGCCGTGCAGCCCGCCAAGAAGAGAATAACCCCGCAACAACGGCACTGAGCAACGCGATTGTGAAACCTACAACAAGCAGCAGGGGGTCTATCGGGACTAGGTTAAGGGCTCCGCCGACTTCGCCGCCGATTGTGGATAACACGATTACGGCGCAGACGTAACCGACGACGCAGCCTAATGCGCCGCCTATTACGCCTTGTATTACGGATTCAACCACGATTTGGTTGACGACGTTGCCGTTGCTCCACCCGATTGCTTTTAGGATTCCAATCTCGTGGGTGCGTTCTGCAACGTTGCTTAGCTGGGTTTTTACTGCAAAAAGAATCGTGATAAAAACCAAAGCCAAAGAGATACTCCACGCGGTTTCTTCGCCGATTCGGATAACCCCAAACGCGGTTTCTGCCAAATCTGTGCCAGTTAAGGTGCTAGAGTTGGTCCACTGTTCTTTTAGTGCTGCGGAGACCTGTTTTACGTTGCTGGGGCTGGTTGTTCGTATCAGCGCCATGTTTACTAAGCCGACTGGTTTTTCGGGTAAAACTTCTTGGACTATTGGCAGATTCACGTAGATGTGAGATTTTATGATATTAGTTACGCTGACGTCAACGATGCCCACAACGGTGTAGTTCGCGGCGTAGCTTACTGTTGAACCTAATGTAAGGTTGTTCAGGTCAGCGTATTCCTTGTCCACAAGGGCAACGTAGCCGTCATTAGCGGATAGGTATCTACCTTCAATTACGTCTCTGTGCAACACAGCGTTTGTTGTTGTCTGCGTTGGGTCGATGCCCGTGAACACCATGGCACGTAGACGGTGCATCAAAACAGGAACCGCACATTCAACATCTGATATCTGGGCAATCTCAGTTAACAACGATTGATTAAACGGGTACGAAAAAAGGTGGTTCGCAATATAACAACCCGTATTCACAGGCGTAACCGGCGCAGTATAAATGAAGATAATATCAGTCCCAATATCATTCAAAGGAACAGTAGTACACGTTTCCCAGCCACGAGCAGCCATAACCAACGATATCAAAGCGCTAACAGCAATAACGAAACCAACAACACTAACAACAGTGCGATGTTTCCTTCGTCGAATCTCCTTAAACGAGTAACCAAACGGTATCAAACGTCACCCTCCACAGGGCACCGTGAATACCTTCACCAAGTAAATAAAAAAGCTTTTTTATCAAGAAACCTTGACCAACACAACAGACTTGTTTTTTCAGTTTAGTCAAGAAATGTTAACAAAATAACAGGGTTAGTGGGCTAGTGCCATCAGGTCTAGTTGGACGCTCATTGGTGCGGTGGATAGGTTTCTGCCGCAGCTTGGGCATATGCAGTTGTTTTTTGCTCGGACATAGTAGTGTTCTATTACTTCGCGTCCTGTGAACAGCGTTTTTCCGCATCCGTGACATACCATAGAAACTGCCATGTTATGCCACCAGCACGAATTCGGTTTGTAGTAGGTTTTGGATTTCTTCGTATCGTTCTTGTTCGGCTAGGCTTTGGATGTAGCTCAGCCTTTTTATTACCTGTTCTTTGTAATGGATTTTGTTCATCGTGATTACCTCATTGCAGACACGCTTTCGTTGAATTATATATTAAGACCTGCGACATATCGACTCATCAAGTCGGGGAGAGAGAGTAGAGTGAAACTAATCAATAACTGAGCAATCAAACAGAATTTGCTTGTCAAAACATGCGTGCAGGGTAATTGAGTTGAGCCAATAGAAAAATATCTTTCTTATGAGTCTATGTTAAAGAGGGCTGAAACGTTGTCAGAAAACAGTATTGTTACAAAACTTAGGCTAATAGATGAATACCAATTTAACGTAGGTTTTGACGTTGATTACATCCCAGATTTAGTAGTTGACGAAACAAAACCAGATGGCGAAGGCGCGGGACCAAATCCACCAAGGTTGTTGGCGGCTGCGGTTGGGCATTGCATGAGTTCAAGTTTGATTTACTGTTTAAAGAAGGCAAGGATACAGGTTTTGGATATTGAAACAACAATCACAACTAACTTGTACCGTAACGAGTTAGGAAGAAAACGAATCAAAAGCATCGACATTGAAATAACACTAAAAATCAACGACAAAGATAAACCGCGGTTGCACCGTTGTCTGGAACTTTTTGAGGACTACTGCACAGTTACCCAGAGCATACGCAAAGGAATCGAAGTAAACGTCAAAGTAAACTAACACTTATGACTAGCAACGATAGACTCCAGTTTTTTCCATTCCTTCGCAGTTTTTATTTGCGTAGACTGCAGGTCGTTGCACCTGAAACATTCATCAAAATTGAATCCAGGAAACCCATATTTGCATATTTCAAAAGCGTCCTTGTTTATGAGCTGTTTGCAAATTCCAATATATGGACATTCATCATCTGGAAACTCTTTAGGCTCTATCACGGGTTTCACCAGATACATATCAGTAAAGTCCACAATTTACGGGTTACGCAAACAAAACAAACACAAGACACCCAAAAACGCCCAATAATGGAAAAACCAACGGGTATAATCCACAAAACAAACAAATTATCTCAGTCACACAGGCAACTCTTCGTTTTTATGGCACAACCATGAAAAAACAAAATTAACAACCAGTTTAATGTTGCAGACAAAAAAATGATTTACCAACAACACACCCAAAAAACTAAAACAACTATAACCGAAAAAATGGAGTTTTGCTGAGGCTCTTTAAGGAGCAGGAAATTTGAGGGAAAAACTCATAAAACCCTCACCCCTATTAACAGCAAATAAGGTTTGCACCCAAAGCCTTTTCAGCACCCATTTTTTCGGTCATTAAACGTTTCTCTTAAAAAAAAAGAAAAAGGGGAAGCGCTTATTTGCGCTTTTTCAAGAACATGTAGGCTACAACCACTACAACAATAGCGATTATGCCTACGAGAGCATAGATGTACTCCATTGGAATGCCAGTGTCACCATTTCCGTCAGTGTTTCCATCAGTGTTTCCATCGGTATTTCCGTCAGTGTTTCCATCAGTGGGTGTTGAAGCGGTTCCAACAGTGATGCTTATTTGGTCACTGAATGCATAACCATAAGAAATTGTGCTCATGTCTTTGCCTTCGTACCAGGTCATGACTTTCCAAGTGCCTTCTTTGTTCATGGTATGTGTCCATGATGTCATACCGTTTTTGTCAGTAGTTGCTGTCAGAGTTGTTTCAACTCCATCGGGATCAGTGAATGTCACAAGTACATTTGCGTTAGGAAGCGGTGGACTACCTGCATATGCGTTCGGGTTGATGTATGGAGCAACAGGCCATTGTGATTGAGGGTCAGTTACACCGGTCAACGTAGCGGTTACGGTTAATGAACCGTTGGGGCTTACTTGACTCTTGTCAACAGAGACTCCAACAGCCATGTCTTGGGTTGGATGATCTTCGAAACAGTACACTTTGCCATCATTAGATCCAATGTATAGTTTTCCGTCCCATACAGCAGGAGATCCTTGAAGACCACCGTCAGTTGTGTACCAGCTGATTGGTGTTCCATCTTCAGCATCCCAAACTGTGATACCATAGCTTTCAGAACCACAGTAGATTACAGCATGCTCTTGGTGACCTGCAAAGACTGGAGATCCGAAGACTTCCCATCCACCCCAAGCAGACCACAAGTTTTCACCGTTGTCGCCTCTAAATGCAGCCATTGTAGGTCCAGCGTTGCAGAAGACTGTACCGCCAGTATTACCAAAGCTCGTTCCGTCTGTAGCATTCTTTGTTGTAAGGAAAGTTCTAGGAACATATGTAGGACTTCCCTGAGAACGTTCAGCAGCAACATTTGGTTGCATACTTGCGAAAATCAATTCGCCGTTTGTTCCGTTGTAGCAGACAGAGTAAGCGTTGTTAACACCGATGTATACATAGTCTCCGACTACAACTGGTGTTTGCATTGATGGATATGAACTTTCGAACATTGCACCACGCCATAATGATCGGACTGGGAATGATCGTTGTAATTGTCCATTCAGATTTAGTTCATAGATTGTTCCTGTGAAGTTTGATCCAGTAGATGTTGATCCAATTGTATCTTGGATGTATATTATGTTGTCAGCGATTGCAACTGAACTGAATACAGGTGCATCAGTGTTGAATGTCCATACGACATTTCCGTTTAAGTCAAGGCAGTAGGTCTTTTGGTTGTGAGCGGATGATACGTAGATTTTGTTTTGGTATACTATAGGTGAAGAAGTTGTTTGAGCTTGACCAGAGCCGGTTTGCCACATCTGATATGGTCCAGCGTTAATTTGCCATAGTATGTTACCGCTGTTAGCATCTAGACAGTATATGTTGCCGTCATCAGCACCTGTTATTACTTTGTTGCCTACGACTGCAGCTGTACTGCCAAAGAAGGGCATAAGAGATGGATCAACTATGTTTGTACTCCAAATGAAATCGCCGTTATATGCATCAAGACAGTATAGATTCCCATCACCTGAAGCAATGTACATTTTGCCGTTCGCAATCGATGGTTGTGCACTGATTGAGCCGCCTGTTTGGTAAGACCACTTTGGACCACCAAAAAGATCGATAGGACCTGTGCTAGTAGTTACTCCTGGAGTCTCAACGTTTCCACGCCACATTGACCAATCCTCTGGGGTTAGTGCAGTGCTAATAGCGTAAGTAACTCCACCATCGGTCAAATACAGAACGCCGTATGCAATTGCAGGCCAAGCTGCGGCATTATTAATGCCCCAAATTTCTTCACCGGTGTAAGCATCCCAACAGCTGAACCGCATTTCAGTTGCTTCACGACCAGTGGTGGTTGATGCATCGCTTTGTCGACCATAGATTTTACCGTCTGCACAAATAAGCTGGTAATACCCAATGAACATATCAGTTCTAGCTCTCCAAAGCTCTTGACCTGTTTCCAAGTCTAAGCATCGGGTAGCTCCAGTATCACCCATACCTAGGTCGTGCCAGTAGGTTCGGCCGTAAGCGATAATACCGTTCCAGACGTTAAATGCTCGGTTAGAAACTCCTTGGTCATTGCTCCAAATGACTTCTCCATTGTCTGCATCGTAACATATGATGTGCATACTTTGACAACCAACAACAAGTTTACCGTCAGAATAGCTAGCAGAATAACCAGCAGCGTCGTCTCTTTGTGTTTGCCATACTAAGTCTCCAGTAAGTGCATCTAAAGCATACACAATTGAACTGGGACCATATGAACCCATGAAGACTTTGCCGTCACCGTAACAAAGCATTGGATTTCCAGGTGCATACCTTACTTTTTCCCAGACTAATCTGTTTCCTTGACCCATATCAACGGATGGATTAGAAAGATCCCATCCGCGTTCGATATATTGGCGAGATCCGCGGGCAAGTTCTGCTTCATCTTGCATTGGTCCGAAAAGCATCATGAGATCTTCAGCATACAGACCTGGGTGGTAAACTGCATTGGGGTTTATCGTTGGATCGTTCCAAAGAAACGCACCATCACTTACCCTATACATTGCCATTCCTTGACTGGTTCGAGCCATGATGTGAGCGTCGTCAATTTTGTACATGCAAGTTGCGCCGAAAGCAGCTGTGAAGCTCCATCCTTGAGGCAAGGGTGTTGCCCATATTGTGCTTCCATCAAATGGATCAAGAGCACAGAGGTGTGCTCGATTAGTTCCGTTTGATAGTGGTCGTGTTATGGTCATGAACATTTTTCCATCAAATGCAATATGTCCTGCATTGTTAGGAGTGCCAAAACCATCTAGTTGGTCAGATGACCAAATGATGTCTTGTCGGTCAGGTCCGGGTCCTCCATTGAAAGCAGTACGTTCACCAGTATTACCAAGGTATTGAGTCCATTCGTAATCGGAACTCAACAGGTCACCATACATAGACGCGAATGATTCTGCACTGTTGCTTGCATCCATGTAACCTGCATCCCAAGCAAGCGCTGTATCACCAGTATTAGGTTTTACGTTGACTATTTGCGCGCCAACAATAATTGAAGAAGATGTTAGTATCGTTATTAGTATAGCAGTTGTTATCAGTAGTATTAATTGTTTAGATTTTTTCATTTTTTCACTTTCCATTTTTGTTAGGTTACTGGTTTGCTGGCGATGCTGATTTAAGCTTTTCCATAAAACAACATAATTTTTTGGAAAATCTAAACATTTATAAGGATTTATGTTAAAATATTTTAACAAGACATTTAACAATTTACAAAACAGAACATAACAAATTAAAAAACAACGAGCAGTGAATGCATTGAACCCACAACAAAAGATAGATTAAACAGGCATAAAGATTCTAAAAGCCCTAATTAACGATGCCCGAACCAGCTTCTCTGAGATTGCACGTAAATGCGGCGTGTCAACAGCACGATACATAAGCAGTTAATACCTTAAAGTAATCCAGAAGTTATAACGGAACATCAATAGCAATCGTCCCCGAAAACGGGTTCAACTTTTCTTTGATTTTGGAACTAAAAGTTGAGGCAAACGAGCTACAATCAATACTCAAAGCATTAAAAGATCCCCACTTCCGTAACGCCTATCCAGTTTCAGGAAAATTTGACATACCCGCGGTTTATTTCATAAAATCGTTTAAAGAAACGAATGAAATTAGAAGCACCTTGGCAAACAAAAAAGGAAACGTTACGGGAAGGGATGTTCTCCAAAACTTGGGGATATCACCACTTGTTTTCTTGCACAATCCCCCTTTTTCCAGCAATAGCCTCTTTCACGCATTAAAAAATGTCCAGTGTACCCTTTTTGGATAAATTGTTATTTTGATTGAAATCAACCTGAAAATATGACAATAACAGTAACAAGGAATTGCTGATGCTTTGGGAAGCTGGAAAGCGGGGAAAAAATAAAAAACCCCTTATACTTTGCTACAAAACAGGGAATCTTCTCAAAGCATTCTCAGCACCTTTTCTTTCAACGATTTTTGTGTTTTTTTTTAAAAAAAGAAAAAGGGGGGAGCGCTTATTTGCGCTGTTTAAGATACATGTATGATACAACCGCGATTACAGCTATGACTACGATACCAACTATGACGTAGATGTACTCCATTGGAATGCCAGTGTCACCATTTCCGTCAGTGTTTCCGTCTGTATTTCCGTCAGTAGTTCCATCTGGTTGTGTCGATGATCCAACAACGATGCTCAGTTGATCACTAAACGCGTAACCATAAGACCACGTTGAACGGTCTTCACCTTCAAACCAAGTCATGACCTTCCAAGTGCCCTCTTTGTTCAGGGTATGCGTCCATGATGCAACTCCGTTATTGTCAGTAGTGCCTGTTAGAGTTGTTTCAGTCCCGTCGGGATCCGTAAATGTTACAAGAACAGCGGCGTTCGTTAGAGGCGGACTGCCTGCATATGCGTTCGGGTTGATGTATGGAGCAATAGGCCATTGTGATTCGGGGTTACTTACACCAGTCAAGGTAGCGGTTACGGTCAATGAACCGTTGGGGCTACTTGACTCTTGTCAACAGAGACTCCAACAGCCATGTCTTGGATTGGGTGATCTTCAAAGCAGTAGATGTTGTTATCCTGTGAACCAAAGTACAGTTTTCCATCCCATAGCGCCGGAGACCCAGACAGACCACCTTTTGTTGTGTACCAACTGATTGGTGTTCCATCAGATGCATTCCAGCAGGTCATACCGTAGCTTTCAGAACCACAGTAAAGAACTGAACTGTAGTAGTGACCAGAATAGACAGGAGACCCAAAGATTTCCCATCCACCCCAAGCAGACCACAACTGAGTTCCGTTGTCACCCCTGAAACAGGACATAGTTGGTCCAGCACCACAGAAGACAAAACCGCCAGCAGTGCTTGTGTATTCACCGCTTGTTGAGTTTTGAGCTCTCAAGTAACTGTCTGGAACATATACAGGACTTGCTTGTGAACGTTCTGCAGCGATGTTCATTTGCTGAGTTGCAAAGAGCACTTCACCTGTTCTTCCATCGTAGCATATAGAGTTGCGAGAGTTTACTCCAATGTATACGTTATCGCCAACTACTACAGGTGTTTGATAAGACGGGTATGGGCTATCGTATGTTCCTCCGCGGTAATCAGTTCTGATTTCAAAGGATGCAATCTTTTGGCCGTTCATGTTCAGTTTATGCAGTGTTCCTGTGTAACCTTCAGATCCAGATACAATGCGGTATGAACCAGCAGACTCCAAGAAGTATATCAGGTTGTTTTCGATTGCTACTGAGCCAAAGACAGGCGTTGAAGTTTCGTACGTCCATATTGTGTGTCCATCTAAGTCAAGGCAGTAGAGTAAATTGTTATGCGATGAAGCAACATAAATCCGGTTATTGTATATTATTGGAGACGAAGATGTAGGTGCTTGTCCAGAACCGATCTCAACTGGGTTATATGTTCCGGCATTAACGTGCCATATTTCACTTCCATCGTTAGCATTCAAACAGTAGATGTTGCCGTCGTCAGGTCCAATGATTACTTTGCTTCCAACCACAGCAGGAGCGCTACCAAAATCTCTCATATCCGGCTCATTGGTTAAGAAATTCCAAATTAGTTCGACAGTGTAAGCATCAAGACAGTAAACGTTTCTGTCAGCAGAGTTCACATAGAGTTTGCCTTTGGAAATTACGGGTTGTGAAGTAACAGCAGCACCAGTGGTGTACGTCCATTTAGGTCCACCAAACAAGTTAAGCGGACCAGCGCTTCCGGTTACTCCGGGGTTTTCAACGTTCCCTCGGAACATTGCATAATCTTTTGGAGTTACCGCAGTGCTGTAAGCGTATTGTACACCGTTCACAACACCGAAGAGGCATCCATAGGCGATGATTTGTCGGTCCATGTCACTTTGTATACCCCAGATTTCTTCCCCAGTAAAAGCGTCCCAGCAACTGAACCTAAGAGTAGTTCGTTCGCGACCAGTAGTTCCAGAACCGTCACTTTGACGTGCATAAACTTTGCCATCTGCTACGTTTATTATGTAGTATCCGATGTTCATGTCAGTTCGTGCTTTCCACAGTTCGTTGCCTGTTTCAAGGTCCAAGCATCGTGTAGCGCCAGTGTCCTCGAAACCTAAGTCGTGAACGTAGACGCGGTCATAAGCAACAGCAACGTTCCAAACGTTAAACGCCCTGTTTCTTGTGCCTTGATCATTGTCCCAAATTAGTTCACCAGTGTCTGCATCGTAGCACATAACGTGCTGACTTTGACAGGCGACAATCAGTTTACCATCAGAGTAAGTACCAGAATAGCCACCAGCGTCCATTCGTTTTGTTTCCCAGATAAGTTCACCAGTTTCAGCATTTAAAGCGTAAACATCAGCACTAACATATGAACTCAGGAAAAGCTTTCCGTCACCATAACATTGCTATACTCGTCCGTTAGTCAGGTTAATATCTTCCCATGCAACGCGTCCTCCTTCGCCTTTATCTACGCCAGGGTCAGAGAGGTCCCATGCAGTGTTCATGTATTGACCGTAACCTGCCTCGTTTTGGTTGGTAATTGAGATTGGGCCAAACAAATACATAAGGTCAGCTGCGTACATCATTCTGTGGTAGGCTGCATTTGGCACAATTGTGCCATCGTTCCACATTAGTTTTCCGTCGCTTACTCGGAACATTGCAAGTCCATATGGTGCGTTCATCAATGCCATGATGTATTCGTCGTTAACGCGGTGAATGAATGTTGTTCCGAAGACTGCAAAGGTCATGCCTTCAGGCAGAAGAGTTGCCCATATTTGTTCACCAGTGAATGGGTCCATTGCTGCAAGGTGTTGACGGGTTTCCCCTTGGTAGGGTTTGTTTACTTGACTAAAGAGTTTACCCGCGAATGCAACGTTTCCATCATATGGTGTTCCATAGTCTTCTATGTTGTCTGAACTCCATAGTATGTCAGGGCGGTCTGGTGCGGGTCCTGGATTGAAGTTTGTTCGTT
This sequence comes from Bathyarchaeia archaeon, assembly GCA_041653695.1. GTDB lineage: Archaea > Thermoproteota > Bathyarchaeia > Bathyarchaeales > Bathyarchaeaceae > Bathyarchaeum. The sequence goes on along the minus strand of JBAZEV010000020.1, from coordinate 11,614 downwards.
CAGCAGTGTTTCCGAGGTGACTCCACCATTCATAGTCTGTGTTTAGGAGGTCACCGTATTGGGCAGCAGCAGAATATGCACTGTTGCTGGCGCTCAAATAGCCGCCGTCACCAGCAGTCCATGTTGTTCCTTCGTCGGGGTTTAGGTTAATTATTTGTGCTGAAGCGAAAGATGAAGAAGCTATCAACGAGATTAATATTGCAGTTGTCATTATTGCCATTAATTGTTGTAGTTTTCTCAATTCTTTTCACTTTCCATTTTTGTTAGGTTACTGGTTTGCAGGCGATACAAATTTAAGCTTTTCCATAAATTAACATAATATTTTGGATAATCTAAACATTTATAAGGGAATATTTTGAAATATTTTAACAAAACATTTAACAGTTTAAAAAAGAGAATATAATAAATTAAAAAAACAACGCGTAGTGAATGCATTGAATCCACAACAAAAGATTGATGAAACAGACATAAAGATTCTAAAAGCCCTAATTAATGATGCGCGAACCAGCTTCTCTGAGATTGCACGTAAATGCGGGGTGTCAACCGCGTTGATACACAAGCGGTATAACAGCCTAAAACAATCAGGAGTTATCAGTGGAACTTCAATAACAATCATCCCCGAAAACAGGTTTAACTTTTCTTTGATTTTGGAACTCAAAGTCGAAGCAGACGAATTACAATCGATACTCAAAACATTAAAAGAAATACCACACCTCCGTAACGCCTATCCAGTTGCAGGAAAATATGACGTTCACGCGGTTTATTTAATAAAATCGTTTAAAGAAACGAATGAAATTAGAAGCATCTTGTCAAACAAAAAGGGAATCACTAAAATCAAATTCGTTTCAGTTAACAGAGACTTCGCGTTTCACGCAGAAAACTTGGTATTACATCCCACAGGTGAATAAAAAATGGACAACATTAATTCGCAGATAATTGAAGAGTTAACCGTTGATGCCAGAGTACCGTTTAGCAGTATTGCTAAAAAGATCGGCGTTTCAACTCAAACAGTAATAAACAGATACAACGAAATGAGGTCTAAGGGAGTTATCAGTCGAAGTTCGATTTCGGTTAATCTTGCAAAGGTTGGTTACATTGGAACGGTGCACATGTTTCTTGAAGTTTTGCCATCAAGGAACCCGACAGCAACGATTGAGAAACTCAAAAAGATGGAAAACCTGATTGTGGCATCCACAACAATGGGAGATTATGAGGGTTATGTGGTTTCAGTGTTCAGAAACGTGAAAGATTTGTATGAACAGATACTGAAAATAAAACAGTTACCAGACATCGCCAACCTAGAATTTTTTATAGCAATACCAGGGTTTGAACATTTTCCTGCTCCAAATATGCTTCAAAATAACCCAGATTCAGTCAAGTGAAACAAAAACGGTGTCTATTTTTCAACACACGCTACAAACACTCTGAACCACTAAAAATAGTCGTTATAGTTGAATCTTCAACACAACTATTTATAGCAGAAACGCGGTTAGAAACAAACCGATGCAAAATGATTCACAGAAGAGACATCTGTTATATCATATGCTTGGCATCGCTAAGCGTTGTTGTCACTTTTGTAATCGGTCAAGCACCCACAATGATTTCAGGTGTGCCTGGAGCTAACTACATTTTTACAGTGATGTATGCCATTTTGACCAGTTTTTCGTTGCTTATCTATGAAGGAAGAAGGTGGAGCTTTTTTATCCAAACCACAGTGTTTACGTTGCTGATTATCCCAACCCATTTCGGGGGAACAGCTTTTGACCCAACAAGCAAACTTCATTTTATGGTTACCTCGTTTTTCATAGACGTGCTGTTTAACAGTTTTTATGCAGGTTTTAAGAAAATAAACAAACTGCGGATATGGGCTGTTCTGGGTGCAGTAACGTTTTGGTCAATGAACCCGCTATGGGGAATCATTATAAAGAGCACATTCTTTTACCCGCCAGACTACATTTCCACACTGGTTCACGTGGTTTTAGTGCTGTTCCCAGTGATAGTAATCGAAGCAATCGTCGGCGGCTGGATTGGGTATAAAACATTTAACAGAATAAAAAACATTAATAGCTGAATTCCAAAAAAACCGAAAACACTCTACTGATAGACACCCCCACAAACGTATTTAATCCAATTTTCACAAAATATTTTTTTATAACCCAACGCACTAGTTTCCAGATAAAATAGGAAAAAAGATAACTGAAAATTGAGTTTAGCCGAGACTTTGAGAGGAAAGTGAAATGAGGGAAACCTTGAAAACCCTCACCTCGTTGTGACCAAATACGGACTCGTCCCAAAGCCTTCTCGGCACCAATTTCCAGTCAATAATTTTCTTTAAAAAAAAGAAAAGGGGGAGCGCTTATTTGCGCTGTTTAAGATACATGTATGCTACAACCGCAATTATCGCTATGACCAAGACGCCGACTATGGCGTAGATGTAATCCATTGGAATGCCAGCGTCACCATTTCCGTCAGTATTTCCATCAGTGTGTCCGTCGGTATTTCCGTCAGTGTTTCCATTTGTAGGTGTTGAAGGAGTTCCAACAGTGATGCTTATTTGGTCACTGAACGCGTAACCATAAGACCACGTTGAATGGTCATCACCTTCGTACCAGGTCATAACCTTCCAAGTGCCTTCTTTGTTTAGTTTGTGTGTCCAAGATGCCATACCATTTTCGTCAGTAGTAGCAGTTAACTGTGTTTCAACGCCGTCAGGATTAGTGAATGTTACAAGAACAGTCGCGTCTTGCAACGGTGGACTTCCAGCATATGCTCCACGCATTGTTGATTCGGTAAACTGCATTTCTGGGTTTGGTGCACCAGTCAATTGGGCAGTTACAGTCAATTCATCGTTTGCGTTGTTAAGCTGGTTCTTGTTTGTAGAAACGCTGATAGACATGTCTTTTGATGGGTGATCTTCAAAGCAGTAAACGTTGTTGTCTTGTGAGCCAAAGTACAGTTTTCCATCCCATATAGCAGGGGACCCACCAAGACCACCACCTGTTGTGTACCACGAAACTGGTGTTCCATCTTCAGCAGCCCAGCATGTCATACCGTAGCTCTCGGAACCAGAGTATACTCGTGCATCGCTGCCGATACCAGAGAAGATAACTGAAGAGAAAACTTCCCATCCACCCCACGCAGACCAAATATTGGTTTTTCCAGTGCCTGAGGGTTGAGTGGAGTTGTATTCAACAATTATCGTTTCTCCATTCCATGGGTTGGATCCACCTAGGTATGATGATTGGGTGTCAGTCTTTGTTGGTACCAAGTTAGTGCTGATACAAGCCATTGTAGGTCCTGCTTGTGAATAGATTCTGTTGCCTACAACTACACAGCTACCGTGTGAGTTTTCACCATACACATTCGGTTGCTCTGCCAAGTAGATTATGTCACCGTTTGTTGCATCGTAAACTGCCATGCATGCTTGGTCAACTCCCCAGTACAGCTTGTCACCAACTACTACAGGTGTCTTTGTAGCAGCAACAGTGAAACCTGTACTAAAGGAACCACCTTCTACACGAATGCCAGCCATGTTTACCCGAATCGGAAACTTTAGCACCATCTGTCCACTCAAAGTAAATTTGTAGACATTGTTAGCGTCGTTGAAAGGCGAATCAGTGGAACCCCAAGTAGCAACGTAAACGTAGTTGCCTTCGATTGCTGCAGAGCCAAGAATTGGTCCTCCTGTCTCATATGACCATACAACGTTTCCGTTTAAGTCAAGGCAGTAGAAAGTGTTGTCATGACATGAGCCTACGAATATCTTGTTGTTATAGACTATTGGAGATGAACGTATGTTATGTTGACCGTGAGCAATTTTAACAGCCCTGTACGGTCCAGCGTCCACACTCCATAGTTCATTGCCAGAATTAGCGTCCAAGCAGTAGATGTTACCGTCGTCAGGACCAATAATCACCTTGTTGCCAACAACAGCAGGAGTAGAACCAAATGTGGTCATCCGTGGTTCATCAGTTAAGAATTTCCAGATTTCTTCACCAGTATAAGCGTTGAGACAGTAAACGTATCGGTCACCAGAATTGATGTATAGTTGTCCGTTATCAATGACAGGCGAGGATAGAACTGCGGCACCAGTCGTGAAAGTCCATTTTGCACCAACACTTAGGTCTTTTGGACCATCACTTGAAGTAACTCCTGGGTTCTCAACGTTTCCACGCCACATTGACCATGGTTCGGGAGTAGATGCTGTACTAAGGCATACTATGTCTGCGGCTTCCCAGTTGGAATCAGTTCCAACAAAGAGGCATCCATATGCAATTATAGGCCATGCACCTGTTAATTCTATGGACCAGATTTCTGCACCGGTATAAGCATCCCAACACGAGAACCGAATTGGAATTGCTTCTCTTCCGGTAGTTACGGAATAATCACTTTCTCGTCCATAGATTTTGCCGTCCGCGCATACAGTTTGGTAATAGCCGATGTACATGTCGGTTCTTGCTCTCAGAGTTCTTCGCCTGTTTCGAGGTCAAGACATTTAGTAGCACCATTATCACCTGAACCTAAATCGTGCCAGTATGTTTTACCGTAAGCAATTATGCCGTTCCAGACATTGAATGCTCGGTATGCTACACCGTCGTCGTTAGCCCAGATTATGTCACCTGTTTCTGCATCGTAACAGATAATCCATTGACTCTGGCAACCTACTACAAGTTTGCCATCTTCATACGCAGCGGAGTAACCAGCGGCATCAGACCTTGCGGTTTCCCAAATCTTGTCTCCAGTATCTGCATCAAGTGCATAGATCATGCTAGAGCTGTAAGAACCAACGAATACTTTTCCATCACCACAACAAAGTAGCGGGTTTCCTGGTTCATCCATGATGTACTCCCAAACTAATCGACCACCATCACCTTTGTCAACAGTTGGGTCGGACAGGTCCCACCCGCACATTACATCGGTGAAAGGTTCTGACCTGAATGGGTCACCTGGTACTTCTCGGATTGGACCGAAAATCATGGTTCGGTCGTTGTCTACAACGGCTCTGAAGTATGCAGCGTTTGGCAGTATAGTTGTATCGTACCACAGCAGATTTCCGTTGTTAGCGTCAAACATCGCTAGTCCTTGGTTAGTTAAAACGACCAAGTGGCTGTTGTCACTTTTGTATAGTACTGAAGCTCCGAATGCTACGGTTACGCTCATACCGTCGGGGAAGGGTGTTTGCCAGAGGATTGCACCTGTGTGTGGGTGTAATGCGTTCAAAGTTTGTTGTCCACTTATTCTTGAGACAAAGAAGAGTTTCCCAGAAAAGGCAATCATACCATTTTGGGCAGTGCCAACTTCGGGTATGTCTTTGGTTCTCCAGAGTACGTCAGGTCGTACTGGTGCAGGTCCACCAGTGAAGCCTGTTCGTGCACCTTTGCCGCCGATCCATTGAGTCCATGCATAGTCTTCGTTGATTAGATTGCCGTATTGAGATGCTTCGTTTTCGGCGGTGTTGGTTGAGCTCATGTATGTTGCGTTTGTAGTTGTATTACCTTGATTGGGGTTTGGGTTGAATTCTGCTAATACAGTTGCACTTAAGAAACTGGTTAACAAGATTGCGATTGCTAAGATTACAGTTGTTTGTTTTAATGTTCTCATTTTTTTCACGTTTTTATTTTTTTGGTTGGTACAAGTTGTAAAATTTCAAATAATAGCTTTATTACACCGTAGGTGTTAAACAATGGTTGCACCCATTAGTGAATTATTTATTATTATTAATATTCCAGCTTCGCATAAAATGAATGAAGAATATTTAATAATTAATAATTAACAATGCTAAATTTGATTAAATTTAAGCTAAAAACAAAAAGAGAATTAATAAAATTAACAATATTAAAAGTTTTTCATAAACAATCTAGAAGATTTGTCCGCCGCGCAACATTCGAATATTTAATTCATTTACATTTTTCATCATTTTGTTTAATTTTTTCCAATAAACCTTGGTTTACCACAAAAACATCAAGTCAAATAATTCCCAAGAGTTTACCGCTTAAACTTAAAAAAGCGGTCTGGACTCTGAGTGTACTGCAAAAACTGAATAGTGGAAATCAAGTAAACGTTATGGAAAGGGTTGTTCTCTCCACTGTTCCAGGTTTTCTTCGCAACGTTTCTTGAGTGTTTGGTCTGCCGTATTGTTTTTCAGGGTTTCCACGAATTCAAGCCGCTTGTTTACTGCTTTGATTTCCTCGGTTTCGTAGTAGATTCTGCCTTCGATGAAGTCTTTCATCTGCTGGGTTTTTTGTATGAGGAACCCCGCGTCGTCTATAGAGTTGTCTAGGGCTTTGATGTTAAACCATATTGCGGCTTCTTCTTCGCGTAGTTGGCTTAGGCCGTCGATTTCGCGGATGTTTCGGATATACGTTATTAGAAACTCGTAATGGTTTGCGGTTTTTATTAACTCTAAAACGTTTTGGATTTTAGAAACAAATTCTGGGGTACCCGAAATTTTTAGGTTATGTCGGTACCCGTTTTCTATCAGGGTTCGAGCCTGTTCTACTTCTGTTTTTGTGTAGACTCGTTGTGGAAAAGCCATCGTTTTCTGGTTTCCTCTGCTATATTCTGATGAAGCGTTATGCTTCGACCAGTTTATAGATTTTGAGGTTTTTTCCACCAGAAACGAATTGTGCCATTTTACGTTTTTCTAGCTCTTTTATGAACGCCTTTGCTATGCTGAGGCGTATTTCATATTTTGCTGCAACCACAGAGGGTGTAAGAACTTTTAGTCCTTTAAGGTCCGCCAACACTTTTTTGTTGTTCAGATCCGGCATGACGATGCCAAGGTTTTTCTTTGCGGCGGGCGCTTCAGACGATTTTTCTTTCTGTGTTGGCTCTTTGGGTTCTTTGCTCATTTGAGAAAGGTTTTGTTTCTTTTTTCCTCCGCCCATTGTTTGTTCCTCACCGTTTGAAGAAGATTCGCTCCTTATAGCCTTTCTGCCTAGTTATTGGACGTCGCCGATTTGTTTTTTGTTTTTTTGTTTCCACTCTTCTAGGGGTATGCCCATTTCTTGTTCGACTTTGGGGCGGTGTATGCTGTTCATTGTGCAGAATGGTATTAGTCTGCCGTCTGGGACTGCGTAGTGTATGCAGCAGCTTTGGACGCGTTCAAGGTCGAAGTTGTATGGGTCCATGAAGTGCATCGAGGATATTAGCAGCATTTTTCGGTGTAGGTCGCCTAGGGATTCGTAGCTTCCGCTTTTTAGTATGGGTACAAGGTATTTTCGTAGTAAACCGAATTTTATGTGCCGCAAGGTTCCCACGAGTCGTAGTTGGGCTTTTTTCTTGTGTCCTTGGGCTGCGTCTTCGTAGACTGCTTGCATGCTTTGGATGAATTTGTCTACGTTGCCGTATCGGTTGATTGGTACCATTTCGTCGCCTTCGATGAATAGGTATGTTGCCATTCCGCAGTGCGGGTGCGTTGTGAATTCGACATAGTTTTTGTCTTTGAGTGCGGCTACGGCTCGGCTGATTGGGACGACTACGGGTACGGGGTAGAAGTCTGATTGTTTGATTACGCCGTTTGTTTGTTCTTCGACGTTTTTCATGAAGTCTGGGATTGTGATTCGCATTTTTTCGCGTTCGTTTTGGGCGATTCGTCCGCAGATAGATACGGGTTGGACGTTTACGCATCGTATTACGTCGAAGTTGTCTTTTGCGAATCGGATTATGTCGCCGATTTGGTGGTCGTTTACGCCTTTTACCAATGTAACGACCAGAACAAGGCTTAGTCCTGCTTTTCTGCAGTTTTCGATTGCCTTCATTTTGATGTCCAGAAGGTCTACGCCTCGTGTGAATTTGTATACGTCTGAGGTTAAGCCGTCAAATTGCAGGTATATGGTGCTTAAGCCTGCGTCGACCAAGCCTTTTGCGAATTCGGGGTCGTTTGCTAGTCTTAAGCCGTTTGTGTTTACTTCCACGTGGTGGAAACCCAGTTCTTTGGCTTTTTTGATTAGTTCGAACAGGTCTTTTCGTATGGTTGGTTCTCCGCCGCTGAATTGTAAGGCTGGTGGGGCTACGGGTTTGTTGTTTCGTAGGTTTTTGAGCATGTCAAAGATTTGTTGTTTGGTTGGTTCGTATACGTATCCTGCTGTTGCTGCGTTTGCGAAGCATACGGGGCAAGTGAGGTTGCATCGGTTTGTTATGTCGATGATTGCTAAGCCTGTGTGGCTTTTGCGTTCTGGGCATATTCCGCAGTCGTATGGGCAGCCTTGTTTTGTTTGGGTCTGCGGGTTGGATAATCCGCTGCCTTCGGCGCGTAGTTTTTCTGCGCGTTGGTATGCTTGGTAGTCTGACCAGTATAGTTCGGTTACTTTGCCGTGGTCTGGGCATGTTTTGGTTATGTATACCTTGTTGTCTTCTTCGTAGATGGTTGCATCTAGTACTTTGAGGCATTCAGGGCACAATGATTTTGTTTCTTTTATAACCTGCATTTTGACACCACTCTTGGGGGTAATATTTTTTATTGTGGATACAGATAATATAAGAAGGTTTCCAAACCACTCATAAGGTGAAAACGGTATGTCCACACCAGTAAGCGAAGACGCAAAAAAAATACTCCACGAAATCGGCTTAACAGAATACGAAACAAAGGCGTATCTCACACTTTTAGAACGCGGAGTAATGACAGCAAGCGAAGTCAGCGAACACGGCGCAGTCCCATACTCCAAAGTCTACGAAACCCTCAATTCTTTGGAGAAAAAGGGTTGGGTAGAAGCCGAACGCGGACGCCCCACACGTTATTTCCCCAAAGCACCCTCAGAGGCACTGGAAGCGGCGCGTCTGCGCATGGATGATATGGTGAACAGCTGGAAACACATCGTTGTTGGCGAGCTTCAGCCGATGTATGAGAAACGTGAGCTGATGGAGAAACCGGATATCTGGATATTGCGGGGGGAGTTTAGTATCTTGGCGAAGCTGCGGGAGATGCTGGATAGGGCAAAGAATGAGGTAATGGTTGCTGTTCCCGTGTTTGCGAAAACGTTTGTGGAAGCCTCCGTCCCCGTTTTAGACCAGCTACGAAACGGCGGCGTGGGCGTTAAAATCATGGTTGCGGGCAACTGGAACAAGGAACTATTAACA
>JBAZEV010000020.1:0-2526 GCA_041653695.1 Bathyarchaeia archaeon | reverse complement strand
AAGGCTGCGGGATAACATGTTTGGCGGCGGGGTAATCGTTGACGGCAAAGAGGCTTTACTATTCCTTGGAGAGGCAGACACAAAACGCAGCTACACAGGACTACTAGTCATCTGGAGCAACCACATCGGACTAGTAAAATTCGCAAGAGAATACTTCCAACTACTATGGGACACAGCAAAAACAACATAACAGACAATTAGAACAAAAAATGTCAACAAACTAAAATGGTTGGTAACAAGGTTGCAATGTAATCTTTTTTTAAAAAAAATATTACGATAATAAATTGTGAAGTAATTAAAATAACTATCATTCATACAGAAAACTTATATTCTCAAAAAAGATTTTATTACCTGAAGATCGCCAGAAAAATCATTACAAAAACCGCACATCTACGAAAGTAGAAATGATATTAGAAAAAAAATAAGGATAAAAAATTTACTACATTTAACACATAATTAGTTCGGGGGGAAACTTCCGAGTTATCTGGTAGGTCTTCGCCAGATGAGTGCTTGCGGTGTGGCCTAGGGAATAATCGTGAACTAGGTCCCGCAGGTTGATGGTATTTATTCGAGCATCCTTAACTCGTTTTCAAGGTTAGGATTTTTATCGTTTATACGGATAGATTTGTATCTAAAACATTTGGACTTTATATGAGCATGTTTTACTACTTCTTCATCTCGTGCAGGAATGAAAAAAATGTTGGGATTAGCCATTAGAGGTTTCCTTAAATAAGTTTGGTTAAAAAGTTTCGTTAGATATTTTTCAACATATTTCTGGGACCCCTGAAAATCCGTATCTATAACAATCGCATCACCATCATAAAAAATTGGTTTTACAGCCTTAAAAATTAGAATTGCAGATATTTTTTCATACCAGTTACGGCAAGAGCCTCTTAATTTTTCATGTTCCTCTATTGAAAGGTATACACCATATTTCAATTGACCTTTCTTTTTTGATAATCTCGTTGCAGCCATCCATATGGGAGGGTTTTTTACGTGACCACTACTATCAACACCAATTTTCACCATAATCATCAGCAAGCTTGAGATTAAAACAGTTCTTATTTGATTGCTTTGTTCAGTAGATCTAAGTGTCTTTTTGAATACTTTGTTTTTTGTCCTTTATCCAAATAAATTGATAATGCAGTTATTTTTTTCCGTTCATCTTCACGGGCTGTAATTGTATGAAGGTTCATGTAACTTATTCCGATTGGATATTTTGCTATAGTTCCATTCGACAGTTGAAGCGCAAGTGAGACTGCATCATTTATTGCACCCGCCGAAGCAATTATTTTTAATTTATTGACCTTAGATAGTTTTAACAAACAGAGCGTAACAAGTTGTCCCAAGTTCGCATTTCTTCTAACACCAATTACTTGACCTTCCCGTGCAAGTGAAAGAATCATGTCTTTTTCTTCTTCTTGAATTTTACGTTCATGATCAATTTTTGCTTTTTTCCCAAGAGTTATGCAAACAGCCTCTATTCTTCCAAAAACTGGAACTTCGATATAATTAATACAGATATCATTAATATGAGCATTAGCAATATCTGTAGCAAGATTAACTGCTGAACATGCAAGGAAAATTGCAGAGTCCAAACCAAGTATGTCAATTTCATCAGAGTTCATCATAGCGTAAATTACTTTTTCCGAGATTTCACTAATATTCTTTGACAAATCACTCGGCTTAACAATAATTGGTTTCACAACTTCCAATTTAATTGCCCTCATCATATAATTAATAAAATAATAATATAATATTTTCCAACAAAAACACATGATTTAAGAAAAACGTTCTCGGTTTCATTTTTTATTATCAACATATTTTAACTAAACATTATCAACCGCTAATTACAAATACTTGTTTTCCAATCCTACACATGCAAATATTATTTAATTCTTGAACAACCCGTTTTCTTTTTTCTACAGATGTTCTGTACCCAGAAATTACGAACAGATCCCAATCATACTTGACCAATAATAGAACTTTAAAAATCTCAGGTTTCAAAGATTCATGGTTTTTTTGCTGTTATTAGTGCTATTTCTTGCCATTTCCAGTTGCAGTCTGTGTTTTTGTATCCGATTTGGTTTAGCCATTCTGTTTGGGTGTGGGTGTCTAGTAGTTTGTTTGAGGGGTCGTCTGTTTCGGGGGTTAAGCCTACGGCGTACAAGAATTTGTGGTGCAACTCAACTGTTGGGGAGGATACGTGTTCAAGGTTAACAAAAACACCGCCACTACACAGCAGGTCAAAGACTTCCTGATACAACTCCCGTTTTCGTGGATGCACAAGATGATGAATCGCCAAACCCGAAACAACCAAATCAAAACAACCCAACCGCCCCGCAGGCAACGGGTCGTTTAGGTCATGCTTCACGACTTCCACGTTTGGGTTACCCTCAAACCGTTTACGCACAAGCGTCAGCATCGGCTCAGAAAAATCCAGCGCAACACCCGTTGCCGATGGGTTCTTTTCCAATACCAACGCAAGCAAACGTCCGTTGCCTGTACCTAAATCAAGAACACGCT
>JBAZEV010000019.1:0-31325 GCA_041653695.1 Bathyarchaeia archaeon | reverse complement strand
AAGTAGCTGGAAATCGCGGTTTTCACTCATCATGGTCATTCACCTCCTTGTGTGTCTTCTTGCGTTTACCTCAATGACAGGTAATTAAACGGTTTTTCAGATTTTTACCAAAATCCAACCATAATCTGACCCCAAAATCCGCGTATAGAAAAAGGGTAAACTGCACGTGGACACGTAAAGGCATGAAATTCGGATAAAAGTTATTATAAACTTAACATCATTTCAAATAAGTCTCGTTGTTCAGTTGGTGTGTCATGAATGTCTGCTGCTCAAGTTCGTGCATTAAAATACCTGCTTGGTTGGCTTATTGCAGGAACCAGAGGCGGCATTACACGCGCCAAAATAATTGAGGTTTTAAAAGAAAACCCACAAAACGCTAACCAACTGGCAAACACAATCGAAATGGATTACCGAACAATAAGACACCACCTGAAGGTTCTCACAAAAAACAGGTTAGTTACCTCCACAGGCGAGGGCTACGGCACCACCTACTTTGTGGCACAAGAACTGGATGAACATTACGAATTATTTGAAGAGATTGTGAACAAAATCTGGAAAAAAGAGAAAAGGAAGGAAAAATGAAGTGAACAATGAAATGAACATCCCACAGAACAGATCCCCAAAAACCGCGATTATAATCATCTTTGTAGTAGCAGCAGCTCTAGTCTCAGCGTTCTTTGCTTTGGAAAATACATCTCAACCTGTTTTTGAACCCAGACCAGTACACTTAATGCCTTTTGGTTTTGGTTACAACTTCACATTCGTTCCTAGTAGCGACGTAGCGTTATATTATTCTTCAAGCGATTATGAGTTCTATTACCTAGCAAAAACGATACTGTCCACAGTTAACGCAACACTGCTGGTCTTTCTGTTAGTAACATACATTGACATTTACAGAAAACTAAAATCAGAATTCACAGGTGGACTGATAATCTTTTCATTGACATTGCTTATCTACGCGTTCGTTTCAAACCCGTTAATGCAAAGTGTGTTCGGTTTCCGCGGAGTTGGTCTTGGTCCATTTGCCATGTTACCTGACCTTTTCACGTTTCTGTCGTTATGTGTGTTGTTGTATCTGACAATGAAGTAACAAAAAGTCATGAAATGTTACGAAAATGGTTTCAACTGCACAGGGCTATTAGTAGGCTAATAGCAGATGTATGTTGAAAACAGCCAATTTCTTGCTAAAAACCTAGCATTCTCTTTAGTTGCAGGTAAAGGAAAATGTCATCAAACAGGGCTTTTTCGGTCTTTATTTGTTCAATGATTTTTTCAACTGCTTCTTTGTCTACCTTCGAGTTGATGATGTAGGACTCTAAAAGTTGGCGTTCTTCATCTGTGAATAATCGGGTTATCATAGGTTCAATTGCTTAAGGAACCCATAAAAATATTACCAAACAAAACGGTTACGTGGCAGTATTCAGCAACAACTCCAAAGTCTGGTAGTTATGCAGAAAACCCATACCCCTTTCAGTTGTACGGTATGTGGTTCCAACACTCAACAAACCTGTTTCGCTTAACAGTTCCAAATATTTTTGAACAAAATTGTAGCTCAATCCACAGGAATACATTATTCGGGTCTTTTTTGCGCCATTCTTTGAGGTTTTCAGAATTTCTGCAATAATATCAAAGGAACTTCTCATTGAGAAACACCACATAACATGTTTAGACCAAAACAGGTAACATTACAGCTAAGCAACGAAGAACCGAACAGTTCGAAATATTGGGCAGAGTTTACGAATAACATACTTATCACTAGAAACAACCCGCCAATTTTCTATAAATAGAATCCTCTACGGATGGCCATATTCCGAAAAAAGTAATATTACACCAAAAAATGGAAAAACAAAACAAAAAACAGGGCAAAAAAGGTAACAGGATTACGTTTACTACTTAGTCGTCAACTTTAACCGATTTAGAGCCCCGTGAAAGAGCAGTAATACCAGTTCGGGCTACCTCACGCAACCCAAAAGGACGCATCAAATTGATGAATGCATCAATTTTGTCTGAGGTTCCTGTAATCTCCATCATTAAAGACTCAGAAGAAACGTCCACAACCCGTGCCCTAAAGATGTCAGCGTAGTTAATGATGTCAGAACGCGCCTTGGTGCTTGGGGCGTTTACTTTGATTAGGGCTAATTCCCGCGAAACAATGTTTTCGGGGTCTAAACGGGTGACTTTGATTACGTCAATTAGTTTGTTTAACTGTTTTACCACTTGTTCAACGGTTCGGTCGTCGCCGTTTGCGGTTATAGTCATTCGGGCTAATCCTGGGTCTTCGGCGGGTCCAACTGCGATGTTGTCGATGTTGAAGCCTCTTCGTCGGAAAAGGTTTGCAACGTTGTAGAGAACTCCGGGTTTATGCTCTACTATTGCAGAGATTGTGTTTTTATGATCTTGTGCCATAGTTTACATCCTCGCAATCGTATCTTTTAGTCCCTTACCAGGTGGAACCATAGGGAACACATCATCCTCTGGTGAGATTGGGATATCAATTACAGTGGTTACTTCTGTCTTTAAAGCATTTTTTATAGCACCAGAAAACTCTTGCATAGAACCAACACGAACACCTTCTGCACCGTAAGCCTGAGCCAACTTCACAAAGTCTGGAACACTACCCAACTTCACAGCTGAGTACCGTCCTTTATAGAAAAGCCGTTGCCACTGAGCAACCATACCGAGCACACAGTTGTTTAACACTATCACAATTACTGGAATATCCTCAGCAACCGATGTTCCCAGCTCTTGCTCGGTCATCCTGAAACTGCCATCACCCGCAATGTCCACTACAGGACAGGACGGACACGCAACCTTAGCGCCGATGGATGCGGGAAAACCAAAACCCATTGTTCCCAGACCACCAGAACTGATAAAGGTTCTAGGTTTAATTGCCTGAAAATGCAGGGCAGCCCACATCTGGTTTTGTCCTACTTCAGTTGCTACGATAGCGTTTTCTGGAAGCAGTTTACGTAACTCTTTTAGCAGTTTTGGCGAGGATAACTCGGTTTTTCCCATGTCCAAATCGCTAAGAAACGCAGATTTGAGTTCTTTAACTCGGTCAGTCCAAGATGAGTTTTCTTTCTTTTTCAGCCGTTCCACTAACTGTTGCAGAATCAACTTCAAAGTAATCTTTGCATCGCCCACAATCGGCACTTCAACATCAAGGTTTTTTCCTATCTCCGCCGCATCGATGTCAACGTGGATTATTTTTGCGTCAGGACAAAAATCATCCAACGTTCCAGTGCTTCGGTCTTGGAACCTTGTGCCAACTGCTAAGATAACGTCGGCTTCCAGTATCACCTTGTTGGCAACCATAGTACCATGCATACCAATGTTACCTATAGACATTGGATGGTTTTCTGGAAATGCGCCTTTTCCCATGAAAGTCGTTGCAACGGGTGTCATCAACAATTCAACAAGCTGCATAATTTCAGGTGAAGCATTCGAAGCGATTGCTCCTCCACCAGCCAAAATGATTGGGCGTTCTGCTTTAAGCAACAATTTAACAGCTTTTTTTACCTGCATCGGGTGAGGGTCATTAAAGGGTTTATAGCCCTTAAGGTGCACGCCATCAGAGAAGTCCATTTCAGCAACATGCGTTTGGGTGTCTTTGGGTAAATCCACTAAGGTTGGTCCGTATCTGCCGGTTGTTGCGATGTAAAACGCGGTTTTTACTGCGCTGGGTATTTCTGCGGCAGTTTTTACTTGAAAGTTATACTTAGTGATAGGGGTAGTAATTCCGATTATGTCGGCTTCTTGGAATGCGTCACGTCCAATCATGTATGACGTGTTATCGGAGTGCGTTGGAACCTGACCAGTAAAAGCAACCACAGGTGAAGAATCCAAGTAAGCATTAGCGATTCCAGTAACTATGTTTGTTGCCCCAGGACCAGAAGTAGCCATACATACGCCTGCTTTTCCGCTTGCACGGGCGTATCCTTCCGCGCCGTGAACTGCGCCTTGTTCATGCCGTGAAAGAATGTGACGTATTCCAGAGTCATACAAAACATCGTGAATAGGCAGCAGTGCACCTCCGGGGACGCCAAACATTACGTCTACTTTTTCTTTTTTCAAGGATTCAATAAGGGCTTTTGCACCTGACATTTTAGCCATTTTTTCCAAATTCTCCTTTGTTTATTTTTTGTTTTTGTTGTAATTGGTCATCAAAACATTCATGCCGCTAATCATTGCTTCAACACTGGCTATGACGATGTCCTCGTTTACTCCAGAGGCGGTGGCTTTTCTGTCTCCTTTACTGAGGCTTACAGTTACCTCTGTCACAGCGTTAGTGCCTCCGGTGATTGCTTTGACCATATAGTTATCCAGCTGTATTGGCTCAACGATGCCCACAGCCTTTTTTATTGCGGTGATAGCGGCGTCTACTGGACCAACACCGATTGCGGCTTCAGTTAATATTTCGCCGTTAAGGTTCAACCGCACAGACGCAGTCGAGGTAACGCGGTCACCTGTAACAACGGTGATTTCTTCAAGTTTTATTGGACGAACAACAGGCAACCCCATTACCACTTCGGCGATTGCTTGCAGGTCTGCCTCTGAGACCCGTTTGCCTTTGTCGCCTACATGTTTTACGCGCATGAAGATTTCTTTCAACTGCTCATCGGTGGGTTCTAGTCCCATCTCGTTTAATGCAGCTTTGATACCTGCGGAACCAGAATGCTTTCCTGCAACGATTCTTCGTGTGCGCCCAATCAACGACGGCGAAAACGGTTCATACGTCAACGGATTAGCCAATATACCATGAGTGTGCATCCCAGACTCGTGCACAAACGCGTTTTCTCCAACGATTGCCTTGTTTGGTTGTATCGGAAAATCGGTTATCCTGCTGACCAGCCGGGACGTTTCGTAGAGCAACTCGGTTTTTATTTCTATATTCACGTGATAGTTTGCCTTCAGCACTACTGCAAGCTCTTCCAGAGAAGCGTTTCCTGCGCGTTCACCTAAACCATTCATTGTAACGTGAGCTTGGTCAGCACCATGCTTCAAAGCAACTAACGAGTTTGCAACAGCTAAACCAAAATCGTCATGGCAGTGAACACTTAAAGGCACATTGGGGAAACGTTTCTTTAGTTCAGTATACAGCTCAGCCGTTTTTTCAGGCACCAAAACACCAACAGTGTCACATGGACATAACCTATCCGCGCCTGCTGATACACCTGCTTGAAACATTTGTGCCAGAAAATCTATGTCGCTTCGTGTTGCGTCTTCGCCTGAGAGTTCAACTACCAACCCGTGGTCTTTGGCGTATTGGGTGGTTGTTTCTGCGATTTCAAGAAGTTCAGCGCGGGTTTTCTTGAGTTTGTATTGCAGATGTAAATCTGACGAGGGGATAACAAGGTGAACACCTTTAGCACCAGTTTTGAGTACAGCATCCAAATCACTGGTTACGCCGCGAGCCATGCTGTATATGTCTGCATGTAAACCTGCTTCAGCGATAAGT
The DNA here is from genome assembly GCA_041653695.1 of Bathyarchaeia archaeon. Classification (GTDB taxonomy): domain Archaea; phylum Thermoproteota; class Bathyarchaeia; order Bathyarchaeales; family Bathyarchaeaceae; genus Bathyarchaeum. Next base: position 25,867 of record JBAZEV010000019.1, on the reverse strand, counting down.
TTTATTGCGTCAGATTCACCTTCAGAAGCCGCGGCGAATCCAGCTTCCATTGCGTTTACACCAAGTTTGTCTAAGCTTTCGGCGATTCTAAGCTTTTTATCTGGAGTTAAAGAAACTCCGGGAGTTTGTTCTCCGTCTCTGAGGGTGGTGTCAAAAAATCTTATCGCCTTGGGGAAACTAGCGAATAAAACGATCCCCCATTGTATTGCCCTCGAGAACCCAACTATCCCTCATTATACACTCCTCGTTTCATCTCAACAACTTTAAAATTCATATAAAAGTTTTTCTACGTAGCCCCTGTTACTGTATACACTCAGGAATGTTTCAGGCATGTCAGAAAAACTACCAAAAGTCTTTTGGGAAATACACTGCGGATTAAAACGTCAAGGACCCGGCGATAACGAATCCACAACCAAAGCCTACAAAATGCTCAAGGATTTGCCACCAAAACCGCGGATACTGGATATTGGTTGCGGTTCAGGAATGCAAACTGTCCAGTTAGCTAAACTTTCTGGTGTGCAAATAGAGGCGGTGGATAATTATCAACCGTTTTTGGATGATTTGGTAAAAACCGCGAAGACAGAGGGCGTAAGCAACCAGATTAACGCCGTAAAAGGGGACATGCTCAATTTAACTTATGAATCGGGTAGCTTTGACATAGTTTGGTCTGAGGGTGCGATATTCATAATTGGTTTTGAGAAAGGTTTGCGGGAATGGAAGCATCTGTTAACCGAAAACGGGTATGTTGTTGTGTCAGATCTTACGTGGTTCAGAACTGATGTTCCACAGGAAGCAAAAGAATTCATGAATCTGATGGATGCTTCGGTTAAAACAGCAGAAGAGAACCTGCATATTGCACGAAATCTTGGTTATCGGGTGGTTGGTTCTTTTGTTTTGCCAACTCAAAGCTGGTGGACGTACTATTACGACCCGATAAAGGAAAAGCTTCCTGCATTAAAGGAGAAACACAAAGGCAACCAAGAATCCCTTCAGGGTATCGCAATGGAAGAAACAGAGATTGAAATGTTCCGAAAATACTCGGATTATTACGGTTACGTTTTTTACATCATGCAAAACAAATAACGCAAAACTCGGTTTATGTTACCAAAAATTTTTAGCTTAGCCCTGCATCTTGCAGTAGAGATGAACTGCTTTGAATGCCGAAGACGAGTTAATCGCTAAACTTCAAGTTGAAGTATGCAAAAAGGTGCCAAAAATGTTCAACCGGATGGCAACAGGCATGTTGGCAAACAACAAGGACGTTATCATTAACTGGCTAAAAGACAACAAAGACCTCGTAAAAGAAGTCATCGAAAGCTAAGATAACCACGTTTAGCCGTAATCGATTGTGTACACTTGCCAACTCAGTATGTTTTAGGTCAAAAGACTTAACAGAATCACGCACACAATTTATGTTATAAAACAATTACCGTGAGGCAAATAAGTTGAGAAGCGACGCAGTAAAAGTTGGATTTCAAAAAGCACCACACCGTGCCCTACTAAGAGCATTAGGGTTAGGAGATAACGATTTACAAAAACCGTTCATCTGCATAGTAAACAGTTACACAAACGTTGTCCCCGGACATGCCCACCTACAACAGGTAGCCCAAGCAGTAAAAGAAGGCATAAACAACGCAGGCGGAGTGGCATTTGAATTCAACACCATTGGAATCTGCGACGGAATAGCCATGGGACACGAAGGAATGAGGTACTCGTTACCGTCCCGTGAACTAATCGCAGACTCAGTAGAGGTAATGGTTCAAGCTCACAGGTTTGACGGTATTGTATTAATCAGCACCTGCGACAAAATAACACCCGGCATGTTGATGGCAGCGGCTAGGCTTAACATCCCCGCAATAATGGTAACGGGCGGTCCAATGCTTTCGGGTTTCTATAAAGGACAAAAAGTGGGAACCGACTCGATGTTTGAGGCAATCGGAAAAGTTGCAGCAGGAAAAATGGATGAAAAAGAACTGAAAGCATTAGAAGAATGCGCGTGCCCAACTTGTGGTTCATGCAACGGCATGTTTACCGCAAACACAATGGCATGCGTAACAGAGGCACTGGGAATGTCCTTACCGGGGTGTGCTACTCCAGCCGCGGTAAGCGCTGAACGTTTACGAATCGCCAAAGAAACCGGAAAACGCATCGTTGGAATGGTCAAAGAAGACCTAAAACCCAAAGAAATCATGAGTTCAAACGCTTTTGAGAACGCGATTATGGTAGACATGACGTTAGGTGGTTCAACCAACACAGTGTTGCATGTTACCGCAATCGCAAACGAGGCAGGCATCGAATTAGATTTATCCATTTTTGACAAACTAGGCAAACGGGTTCCACACATATGCAGCATGATTCCAAGTGGACCCTATGATTTGGAGGAGTTAAACCGCGCAGGCGGAGTCCCAGCAGTAATGAAGACTCTCCAAGACTCATTGCACCTAGACGCTCAAACGGTTACAGGTAAAAAGGTCAAAGAAAACATTGCATCAGCAGTTGTACGCAACAATGAAGTAATCCGTCCGCTGGATAACCCAGTTCATAAAGAGGGGGGCATCGCCATACTGAAAGGCAACTTGGCACCTGACGGCGCAGTTGTTAAAGCTGCGGGTATCTCAGCGAATATGATGGTTCATCAAGGTCCAGCAAAAACTTTTGACTCTGAAGAACAGGCAATGCAGGCGATACTGAACAAAGAAATCCATGAAGGCGACGTAGTAATCATCCGCTACGAGGGACCAAAAGGAGGACCCGGAATGCGTGAAATGCTTACACCAACAGCAAGTATCGCGGGTATGGGACTAAGTGAATCAGTTGCCTTGATTACAGATGGACGGTTCTCTGGCGCAACACGTGGACCATGCATTGGACACGTAGCCCCCGAAGCAGCAACAGGTGGACCGATAGGTTTGCTCAAAGACGGCGACATAATTGAAATCAATGTTCCAAAAAGGGTGCTTAACGTTAAACTTAGCGACGAAGAGTTAGCCAAAAGAGCAAAAACGTGGACAGCAAAAGAACCAAACGTCAAGACAGGTTACTTGGTTCGTTATTCTCAGATGGTTGAACCCGCAAACAAGGGTGCAATTTTAAAGAAAATGTAGAAAGGGTTAGTTTTTTAACCCTTTTTTTACTGTTTTTGATTGTTTTTACTCGATTACAGAGTGGTACCACGTCAGGATGTACTCGGGCAACATTAGTCCTTTCATGTTTAGCCGTTCTGTTAACAGTATAGGCAAGCAGCTAAGGACGTAGGCTGCGCGCATGTAGAACCTTCGGGGTTTGCCTTTTTGGATTTCTTCTTCTAAGACTATTTTGAAGTCTGAGTTAAGGTCAAGCGGGGACTCGTCACTTCCTATAATTGAGAAAACTGTTCCTCCAAAACCGCGGAAACGGTTACACCAGCCAACAACGGGTTTAGTTTTGCCAGAATAAGAAACCAAAACCTCTAGGTCGCCTGCCCGTGGATGAGGCGTGTTAACACCGCGCGCGATATACACATCGTCGCCCAGAAACTTTTTGATGTGAAACAGACGCACAGCGGTCATCTTTGCGACTTCTTCGGCGGTTCCTCTGCCGCCTAGGAAAATGTCGCTGCGGCGTTCAAGTATGTCTAATACTTGTTGAGTGGCTTTTGATTCAATTGCAGCTTCAGTGATTTCCATCAAAACGGGTGCTTCTTCAGCGATTAACTCAAGAACCCGTTCCACAGGTGCATCTTCATACATTGCTTCGGTCATCATCTGTAACAAAAACAGGCTACCAAGTTCAAAGATGTCGCCCATGATGCCAGTTTGGGCATATGCATCAGTGGCGGGTAGCTGCTTTTTTTCTCTGCCAGCAACAGCGATTACGCTGCCATGTTTTTGAACAAGTTTAGCAAGTGAAGACTTAGCATTAGAGGTAATCAACCCCATCTTAAACTGGGTGCTACCTGTTTCTTCCAGATATTTTTCTAAATCGTCGGCAAGATGCTTTGGGTCATCGGATTCGCCGCTTCCAGAATTGATTAAAAGAACAATTTTTTTGTGCCGTTTAGCCAACTGGGCAGCGGCGTCATACATTCCGCGTCCAGGAAAACCAACATCTTCACGGGTGATTACTACTTTGGGTTCCTTCATCATCGCCATTTGGCTCATAGCAATGTTTAACGAGTGAAGCGAACGTCCCGAGCCACCACAAACAATACAGTCAGCGGTTCGTAGATCTTCGTATAACGGAAGAATGTTCTTTTTGTCAAGTTTCAGAAGGTTTTCATTAATCCGTTCCACATATTCTACACCAGAAATTGCTCTGCTAATCCTTGCCACCATCCAAATTATCTATGCCATGAACAGGTTCTGTCCTTTAAACCTCACGGAAAACGTGAAAGAAATTATTCTCGTGAGCTAATAACGTTTATCCATACGAAAAACAGGCAAAAACACGGAAAAATAATACCACAAATAAAACTGGTTCACGGTGTGCAGCAGATTATGGTGAAGTCTCTTTAGGACACGGTTTCACAACTTCGGTTACGGGTTTTCCGTCCTTGTAAGAACATTGAATCCCAAACTTGTTAACAGCTTCCACGCATAAAGCAGGGTCGCACAACGAGGTACTCAGATATTTTTCGCCCCCATCAGGAGCAATCGACACCAATAAGCCACCGCTGACTTCTTTTGCCTTCTTTCGGGCGACATGAAATATTGCACCTGAACTAGGCCCAACAAACAAGCCTTCCTGCAACGCCAAAAGCCTTGCCGATTCTTCTGCGTCATGTGGAGAAGCAGTATAAATTTCATCAACCAACTCGGGTTTCCAGATGTCTGGAACATACTGGGTTTGCAGATTTTTCAACCCCGAAATCGGTTTACCGGGCTCAGGCTGCACAGCAATCACCTTGATATCTGGGTTGAGTTCTTTAAGCCTGCAAGAAACCCCCATCAAAGTTCCGCCTGTACCTATACCAGCCACAAAATGGGTGATTTTGCCGTTTGTGTCTCTCCAGATTTCTTCGGCAGTGGTTTCGTAGTGAGCAAGAACGTTTGCCTGATTCGCAAACTGGTTAGGTATGAAATATTTTTCAGGGTCTTTGGATGCTATTTCGTGGGCTAAATCCTGTGCTCCGTCCATGCCTTTTGAGCCTTCGCTAAGGATTACCTTTGCGCCTAGAGCTAGTAGTATTTGTCTTCTTTCGCGGGTCATGTTGTCAGGCATTACAAGGGCTAGGTCGTATCCTTTTACGCGGCACACCAGTGCAAGTCCGATGCCAGTGTTTCCGCTTGTTGGTTCAATGACGGTCATTCCTTTTTTCAAGGTTCCAGTTCGTTCGGCGTTTTCAATCATGTATTTTGTTATGCGATCTTTTACTGAGCCGCCTGGATTGAATTTTTCAAGTTTTACGAACATTTGGAGGTTAGGGTTTGGGTTAAGGTGATTTATTTTTACCATTGGCGTGTTTCCTATTACGTCAAGTATGTTGTTTAGGATCAACGGGTTCACCCTTGTTGTTTAGCAAAATACATTCTATAACGCTGTTATAAAACTTTTGTTATTCCAACCAGCAACAAAACCACAGAAAACAACACAAAAACGTACACCAGAACTGGAAAAGATTCTGCATAACATTCTAATACTGCTAAGCAAGTTCTTTTGGCGGTCATAATGTGCGCCGCATCTTCTGATGATTTCACAGAACCAACTGTTACTCCCCGTTTTGATGAAATTCAAACAATGGTTACAACAGAGTTTGAGGTAACAGAATCATTTCTTTACCACGGCACACCAACATTTTACATAAACTATAAACCTGAATCAAAACAGGCGTTTCTCAGGCTCCTAAGCCAGCTAGACAAACAGGATTTAGTGGCAACACTAAAACATGAAGACACAAAAGTTGTTCTACAGATATTGGCAAAACCGCCAGTAAAACCAAGCAACAAAATGATAAACATTGCACTGCTTTTTGCGACGCTTGGAACGGTCTTCGTTTCAGGTTACATGATTTCAACAACCATAACAGACGCTTTACTGTTCACCGCAGCAATCATGGCGATATTGGGAACACATGAGATGGGACACAAACTGCTCGCAGACAAACACGGCGTAGATGCAACATACCCATATTTTATTCCTGGAACACCACCAATCGGCACGTTTGGAGCGCTTATTAAACAAAAAGAGATACCGCCAAACAAAGATGCCCTGTTTGACATCGGTTTTACGGGGCCAATAGTAGGTTTCATAGTTGCGGTGATAGTGACAATCATCGGGGCGCAGTTGTCTACAGTTGTTCCGTACGATTCGACCATGCAAGTAACGTCAGTGGACAATGTTTACCCTCTTGTTTACAGGTGGATATTTCAGGTTCTCCCACTTAACAGAAACGGGGTAATAATGGCGCACCCAGTTGCCTACGCGGGTTGGGTCGGCATGATAGTAACAATGCTCAACCTTGTTCCAGCAGGCATGTTTGACGGCGGTCACGTTTCACGAAGCATACTAAGTAGCAAAGCCCACAAAACTGTTTCATACTTGGGAATTGCTTTGTTGGCATTCACGGGGTGGTGGCCAATGGCAGTTTTAGCGCTTTTCTTTACTGCTGCAAAGCATCCAGGTCCGTTAGATGATGTTTCGAAGTTGACAACAAGCAGAAAAATAGGAGCACTGTTGCTTGTAGTCGTGTTTATTGTTTCAATAGTTCCCACGGGTATCATGTAGGCAAAACATGAAAACTGGGACCTAAAAGTTTGGTAGAACTGTTTGTGCAAAAAGTTTCAGGCCACGCAGGCTTGGAAAGTCCCCGAAATATAGCATAAAATAGGTTACACCAACATCTACGTATTCTTGTATCTGTTTGATGCAATCTTCAGGTGTGCCCACAAAATTTGTTTGCATGAACTCTTTTAACTCAACACCTTTTGGTAACCAGTTGGGAACCAGTTTGTTTAGCTCGTTTTTGTTTTTGCCAAGAAAAATCTGTCCAAAGGGCCAGCAGGATTTTTCGATTTCGTCAACGTCACGACCAACATCATTACAGTGTTTAGTTAGCACCTGTAACTTATGCAGATACTCCTTTTTAGAGGGCAGATACCCCCAATCGAACCTGTTTGCGTGCTTGGCGGTTACCCCTAGAGTCAACTGTTCCCCTGCGCCGCCAACAGTTATTGGGGGATACGGTTTCTGTAATGGTTTGGGTTCACATATGGCATTATGTAAACTGTAATGTTTTCCACTGTAACTTGCGGTTTCTTGGGTCCACAACAGTTTCATGACATCTAAGGCTTCGTCCATTTGTTGTATACGAATCATTGGGCAAGGAAAAGCCACCCCGTATGCTTGGTGCTCGTTTTGTTGGATGCCTGCGCCGATTCCCAATTCCAGCCGACCGTTAGATATGCCGTCAACGGTTGCCGCCATTTTTGCTAACAGTGATGGGTTTCGGAACGTGTTGCAGGTTATCATTGTTCCTAGGCGTATCTTTGTTGTTGCATTGGATAATGCAGCAAGCGTTGTCCAGCATTCCAGTGTCTGGGTTTTGTTTATCATAAGGTGGTCGTCTAACCATGCTGATTGGTAGCCTAGTTGTTCACATTCTTTTACGGTTTGTTGCAGACGGCTAAACAGGGACGTGATGTTTGGTTGTTGGTTTTTGAATGCGTAGAATGGAACGAATGCACCGAATTTGTTAGCCAATGTTTTGTTTCTCCTGTAAATGACCAGTTTTTGGCTTGAAGTATGGTTGACGGTAAAACCTAATATAGTTAAGCATTTTTACATGTTGGGATAATTGGGGTTTAAACAATGAAGTTTTGGCCAACCAAAAAGTGGAAACAAATTGTTCTAGTAGTATTCATCGCCTTTTTTGTAGTCGTTGCAGGTGTTCTGGGTTTTGTTATGTACAAAATAAACAGCGACTACGCCAGCGACATCAAAACATTGAACCCAGAAGGCACTGAAACTGCTCTGATAATATATCATCCAGGTTTGTCGTCTTTCATGGAAGATTGTGTATTCGCGTACGCTGATGGTTTAGTAGCGAACGGTTGGCGGGTGGATATTACCACAGCAAGTTCTCTGGCCCCAACAGACCTGTCTGGGTATAGTCTTCTTGTTTTGGGTTCACCAGTTTATGCGGACAGCCCTAGCGCAACAATAGAACGGCATGTAAAAAGAATAGGTGACCTTCAAGGAATCGACACAGTGTTGCTGGTTACGTCTGGAGGCAGCGGAGGCAGTGCCGAGGCTTCGTTGCAGCAGACAGTTGAAGAACATAACGGCTCGGTTCTGGCGGTTGTTTCGTTGTTTAATGAATCACCAAACCCAGAAAACGCTGACCCGTTAGAACTTGCAGAGCAAGCCGGAAATGAAGTATTCATCACAATACGTTAGTTTCCCGTGGGCGGTTACTGTTCTTCGGGTAGCTGCCCTGCCTTTTCTTATTCTCGCGTTTAACCAAGAAATCAAAGCTGCAACATATGCCCTGTTTTTGTTTGCTGTATCAACAGATTTTCTGGATGGGTATATCGCAAAAAAACAGAAAACAGCCTCAAAGTCGGGGGCATACTTTGATGCAACTGTGGACTTTGTTTTTGTTTCAGCAATGTTCACGGTGTTCACGTTAAACGGGTTGTATCCCCTGTGGGTAGTTAGTTTAATCTGCTTGGTTTTTGGGCAGTTTATCTTGACAAACATTATCCTGAAACAAACAATCTACGACCCAATCGGAAAATACTACGGCAGCCTCATGTATGGCGGTGTGGGTTTAACGCTACTTTTTGCTGAGCCGCTAATATACAGCATAGTCACGTGGGGCGTTGTGATTTCAACGGTTGCGTCGCTAATTAGCCGTGCATATTTTTTGGGAAAACAAAAAATGTAAAAAAGTTGTTACTGGACTGCCATGTAGACCTTCTTTTTGTCCAAACGGTCTTCGTGCCAATCAGCAGATACTTTGGTGCGGTTTTCTATCACGTGAACCTTTTTGGTTCGGACCAGTCCTTCCATCTCATTGAGGTATGGTTGGAGCAGTTCCACGTCTTTTGGTTCCAGTTCCGCGAGGTAAACCGCGTCAACGATGTCCGTGGGTGAGTAACCAAGCTCTTTACGTAACGCCTGCACTCGGCGGGCTAAATCTCGCATCAGGCCTTCGCCTTCAAGGGCTTCGTCACGGATTTTATCCACCAATACCTGTGTTTTGTCTTCTATTGCTGTGGCCCAGCGTTCTGTGTCAAAGTCTGGGAGAGATTCAGCGTATTCGACTTCTTTGACGTTTGCCAGTTCCAGAAACAGGGGTTCCAGCGTTTTTACTGCATCTAAAACATTGGTTGGTGCGACTATGACAACTTTTGCTAGTGGCCATCGGCGTTTGAGTGAAGCGTTTTGGCGTGCAGAATACACGGTTGGCAGGGTCTGTAGGAGTATCTTGAATTCTTCTTCCAGTGCGGGGTCTTCCAATTCGGGGTTTGGTTCTGGCCAGCAGTCTAAGTTTACGGTTTGGGGCAGTGTTGGGTCTAGTTGTTTGTATACGGCTTGGTAGAGTGTTTCGGATATGAATGGAGTTGCGGGGTTTGAGAGTAATACCACCGTTTTGAGTGTGTAATACAAGGTTGCGTATACGGCTAGTCTGCGGTTCAGAGTTTCTGGGTCGTCGCTCCATAGGTCTTTTCGTATCATGGGGACGTATTCGCGGCTTAGGATGTTAACGATAAAGTCCTCAAGCTCGGATAACGCGAAGTTGAATTCGCATTCTTCTGCGCGTTTTGTGAATTTTCGTATCAAGCCCTGCAGAAGCGATAACAGCCAGCGGTCGGGGGCGTTCAACTGGTTTTGGTCTATTGCCCATTGTAGTGTGTGGGTTTTTGGGTTGAAGTTGTCGTATTTTGCGTTTTGCATAAAGAAGTTGTGCATATGATACAACGTGCTTAGTACTTGGTATGGTCGTCCTTTGAGTTCGTTGAGGTCAAAGTTCATCGAGTCGATTGGTGAGCATTTCCACAGGAAATAGAACCTTGTAATGTCTGCTGAGCGTTCATCAAGCAGTTTGTTGATTTCCATAACATTGCCTAGGCTTTTGCTCATCTTCCTGCCTTTAGAATCCAGCACGAAGCCTTGGAACAGGAATTCCTCGTACGGTGCCTGTGGTTTTCCGGTTAATATGATGTGCTCCAGCAGTAACGAGTTTGCCCAGCCGCGGGTTTGGTCTACAGCTTCGGTTAAAAAGTTAGTTGGAACAAGTCTGTTGAATTCTTCGTCAGTAAACCTTGCATATGGCGAGGCTCCGCTGTTATGCCAAACATCCAAAACAAACGGTTCTCTGGTCATTTTGCCTTGGCATTTTTCGCATTTAAGGAATATTCGGTCTATCCATGGTTTGTGGAGTTCAAAGTCTTCTGTGATTGATTCGACGGATTTTTGTTTTATTTCTTCTTTGGTTGCTACCAATGTTTTGTGTCCACATTCATCGCATACCCATATTGGCAGTGGTGAACCCCATACGCGGTCGCGTGAGATGCACCATGGTTTTCCTTCTTTTAGGAACCCGAAGAACCTGTTTTTTGGGCTGTCGTAGAAGTATTTTACTTTCTGGGCGGCTTGCATGACTTTGTTGTTGATTTTGTTTGTCCAGATAAAATATTCTCTGCGTGCCATCCAGACCAGTTTGTGGTGGCTTCGCCAACATGTGGGGTAGTCATGTTTTACGGTTCCGATTTTAAGCAGCAGTCCCCTGTTTTTTAGTTCCTCAACTACCATGCTGTCAGCTTTTCTAACGAAATGTCCCGCAAACTTGCCTGCTTCTTCTGTGAACATTGCCTGTTCGTCAAAGGGGGCAAACATTGGCAGTTCCCGTTTTTGGGCTACGGCGTGGTCGTCTTCGCCGTTTGCTGGGGCAAGGTGAACGATTCCAGTTGCGGTGGTTACATCCACGAAGTCTTCCGCTACAACGGTGTGTATCAGTGGGTGATTATCGAGTTCTGCCTGTTTGGGTATCAGGTCTTTTAAGGGGTAATCATATTTTGTGCCCACAAGCTGTGTGCCCATTACGGTTTTTTGGATTGTGTAATCTTCTATTTCCAGTTCTTTCATTATTGGTTCGACGCGGGCTTTTGCCAGTATCCACGTTTCGTCGCCGACTTGGACATACGCGTATTCTTCTTTGGGGTTTACGCCGATTATCAGGTCGGTAATCAACGTGAACGGCATGGTAGTCCATACAGCAAAGTATTCATTTTCTTTTCCAACTACTTGGAACTTGAAAAACATGGAGGGGTCTTCGACCTCTTGGTATCCCAAGCCAACTTCGGCGTTGCTTAGCGAGGTTTGGCAGTGTGGACAATATGCTACAACGTAGTGTCCTTCACCTAGCAGGTTTTGGTCCCACGCATGTTTAAGGTACTGCCATTCCCGCTCGATGTAACTGTCCTGGTGAGTAAAATATGCTTTGTCGTGGTCGATGAACATTCCCAGTTTTTTGTCGCCTTCAATCCACATTTTGTGGTATTTCATGATGCTTTTTTTGCATTCTTCCACGAAACGTTCTTCGCCTACGCGGCTGATTAGTTCTTTTTTGTTTTTTGCGCCCAACGTTTTTTCTACTTCGAGTTCTACGGGTAAGCCTTGTGTGTCCCAGCCTGCCCAGAAGGAAACGTAGTAGTTTTGCATTGTTTTAAGGCGAAAATGAAAGTCTTTGATGACTCTGCCTCGGGCGTGTCCAACGTGCGGTATCCCGTTTAGTGTGGGTGGTCCTTCCACGTAGCCTAACTGTTTTTTGTTGTTTTTCAGTCGGACTTCTACAAGGTTTTTGAAGGTTTGGTTTTGTTCCCAAAAAGCTCGGACTTCAGCTTCAAGCTCAAGTGGATTATATCTTTGGGTCAAAGAAAGTTTAGAATTAGAATTGAATTTCGCGGTCACCGCTCATCCACGACACCAGATTAACCCTTTTGATAAACAACAACCAATATAAAACTTTTAACCAACCCACAAATGTTCGGAATTCAGTAAATCGGTTACAGGATTTTGTTGTGTGCTTTTTTGGGAAAAACAAACTTTTGGTCAGGCATTCTAACATATGTGTGAAACTTCTGGACACCAAGTTGTTGTGCTGTTCGAAAAATCTGAAAAGTACTGTTTTCAACAATGAACTTCTATTAGTATACTAATATGCAGCACAGAAATGCGAATAACCTGCAGTCAATAATACCCAGTTCATTTCATGCTTGAACTTTAAAAAACAATACTTTCAACAATTAACTCATACTAGTATTAGTACGAGAATGAAAAAGCAGAAGTTATATTTAGACTTTGAATTTGGGGTTAAAATTTAATCCCAAACCCTACCCGTTTACTTGTTTACGTATTCTCTAGTTCTTGTGCTTGTTCTCACTAACTCATTTTTTCATTCACTCTACTTATACTCCCCCGCACATGTGAAACCCACCTACACACAACCAAGATTTTTTATAATAAAAGGTCAATAATTCTTAGTTATGCCTGCAAAAAAAAGACCTTTTCGCATGGATTTCATTCAAGAAGTGGTTAGTTTTGATGAGAAAACTGGAAAAGCTGAAGTAATATTGACTCCCAATCCTGCGCGATATGAGTTTAAGGTATTGGATGGACAAGAAGGATATTATGACATATTCGATGATTTGTTCATTTCAGTAGATCAATTAAAAAAAATTCTTCCCAAGCTTGACGGTATGCCATTTTTCTATTCGCCCCCAAAAATAGACGACGCAGACCAATTTATAAAAGAAAGAATCCCACACATTCGAGAATATCTATGTAAAAAAAATCAACACTACAAATTTGAAGATGCATCTGAGGAATTCTTAAAGGGGTTGGAACGAGATCAATTGTGTTTTGTTGTTTTATCAATAGATTTGAAGGGCTCGACAAAAATGAGCCAAGAAATTGATTCCGAAAAAAACGCTATCATTATAACATTGTTTCTGAGCGAGATGGCGACAATAGTGGGCGTTTTCAATGGGTTCGTTTTGAAATATGTTGGAGATGGTTTAATCGCATATTTTCCTGAACCAAATATGGTCGGAATGACAGATAATGCTCTTGATTGTGCGGTTACCATGAAGAAATTGATTCTTTTTGGATTGAATCCCATTTTAGCAGAGAATGGTCTTCCCAAATTGAATTTCCGAATTGGTTTGGATTCTGGAGAAGCAATAGTAAAAACAGTGGGTGCAAAATCAGTAAAGATTCATAAGGATTTGATAAGTGAAACAATAAACTTAAGCTGTAAAATTCAAAGTATCGCAGATACCAATCAAATATTAATGGGCGAATCAACAGCATTATTTTTGCACACGTTCTGGAGAAAAAAAATCCAGAAAATCAAAATCAAGGAGTGGGGTTATAAGAATAGAGAAACAGGTGAGGTTTACCCGCTATTTGCTTTAAATGAAAACTGGTAGATGGTGTATAAAAGATGAAATAGTAATTCTTGGATTTCATTTTCCTTTTTCATTCCGTAGATACTTTGCGATAAGTAAAACCTCTTCACCAATTAATGTTCCAATTGTCTGCTTTTTTTCATCAGTTGTTTTTATTTGTACCAGTTTAGGCTGTCTTCGATGTATGTTATGAAGCTGTTGAAGAATTGTTTGATGTCTGCTGTTAGGCTTGTTTGGTTGATGTACGTTTTTGCCTGTTGTGCATGCAGTTTTGAGTCCTGTTTTGCTTTGTCTAAGCCGCCGCTTTCTCTTAGCATGTTTCTTGCCAGTTCAACCTCGCCGATGCTTAGAAACTGTTTACCCAATAAACACTTGAGGGCTTCAGATTTACTTGAGTCTTCGGAGTTTAAGGCATAAATCACATGCAACGGCTTCTTGTTTTTGGAGATATCCAAACAGGGCGGTCTGCCGTATTCCTCGGTTGGGGCGAAACTGTCGATAATATCATCTTGGATATCAAACGAGTAGCCCATGTGTTCGGCTGCTTTGGTTAGGATTTTTTGGTCGTTTACTGGTGCGCCTGCCAACAGTGCACCAGAAACCAACGTGAACGTAAACAGCGAAGACGCCCTGTTGCCAGCCATTGCACGCCACTCTGTTACGTTTACGTCTTTGAACTCGAATAACAGGTCAAGAATCTGGCTTTCGTTAACTGCACGAAAACCCTCCGAGAGTAACTCTAAAACCTTGTGAACCGTTTCCGCTGGAAAACCTGACTCCAAAATAGCACAATTTGCCAAGGCGTAGGCGATGTTACCCACGAATACTGCGGTTCCATCCCCAAAACGTTGGTTATACGGGTTGTATTTGTTCATGAACATGGTATGCAACGTTTCCCCGCCACGTCGGGTCGAGTCCATGTCCACCAAATCGTCATGAATCAAAATAGCATGCCGCCAAAGTTCGATACCAACACACATATTCAGAATTTTTTCGTCTACCTTGCCCGTGTAACCCTTGTAAACCAGCAACGTGCTACAAGAAGCCAACCGTTTACCCTTACGCATTACATACTCTTCAAGGTCAGAGTAAACGTCACCGATGAACGGGTGATACCGCTTTGCGTCGGCTATACACTGTGCAAGGAACGGTTTCAGGCGTTGCTCAATCAAACCGCCGTAATGGTCTAACGTAGATTCCCAACTCAAACCAGACACCAACAAACTATGTTATGCTAAACATGCAGGTCTGGGGTTTCTAAAAACTTTTGCCAAACTCACCGTTTACTGACCAGACGTCCGTTTCTGGTGTCGACTTTCCAGTTCCTCAAAGATGCTGTTCAGGTCGTAGCCTTTCTGCGCCAACGCAACCAACATATGGAAGAACACGTCTGCCGCTTCCCAAGTGACCTCTTTTTGGTTGCCAGATTTTACTGCCAAAATGAATTCTACGGCTTCTTCGCCTACCTTTTGCAGGACGGCGTCTTCGCCTTTTGCGGTTAGGCGGGCTACGTAGGATTCTTCGCTGGGAACACGAATACGCTCATGGATAATCTCAAACAGTCGCTCCAGCATACGGGCGTCCACGGTTTGATGTTTCTCTGGTTTTAACGGCTTGTGAAAACACGTTTTCTCGCCAGTGTGACAAACAGCCCCAACCTGCTGCACTGTAAAGAGTATTGAGTCGTTGTCGCAGTCCAGAAACGCGTTCTGCACAAGCGAATAGTTTTCGGATTCTTCGCCTTTCATCCAGATTCTGCCTTTGGTTCGGCTCCAGTAATGCATCTTGCCAGACGCCAAAGTAAACTCCAACGCTTTAGGGTTCATGAATGCCTGCATCAATACGGTTCCAGTTGATGCGTCCTGAACAATCGCGGGAACAAGACCTCCGCCTTTTTCAAAGTTCACTTTAGACACGAATTCGTCGATTTCTTGTTTGGTTAATCTCAACAAACCATCTTTCCTCCATGTTACTGTAAACGCATCGGCACTCCTTTTTCTGCGAGGTACCTCTTAACTTCTCCCACAGAATACTGAGAACGGTGAAAAATCGAAGCCGCCAACGCAGCATCCGCCTCACCGACCGTTAATACATCATAAATATGCTCAAGATTACCCGCACCGCCACTGGCAATAATCGGCAGATTAGTTACCCTGCTCATTGTCCGCGTTAACTCCAAATCGTAACCAAACTGCATGCCGTCACTGTCCATACTGGTAGGCAACAGTTCACCTGCACCTAACTCTTTAACCTGCTTAGACCAACTAATCGCATCAATCCCAGTTGGTTGACGTCCACCCATAAGGTAAACCTCCCACCAACATCTGCCCTTCGACGTTTCCACAACGGTTTTATCGGGCAAATCCGAGTCCACGTAAACACGTTTCGCGTCGATAGCCACAACAATACATTGACTACCAAAAAGAGAAGCAGACTCCTCCACCAGTTCCGGATTATTCACCGCAGCAGTATTCACCGAAACCTTGTCTGCTCCGCTGGAAAGTGCATTCTGAATATCAGTAATGTTACGTATGCCACCGCCAACAGTGAAAGGAATCGAAATCATGTCCGCAGTCCGACTTACAACCTCCAAGGTAGTATCCCGTTTCTCGTGCGAGGCAGTAATATCCAAGAAAACCACCTCATCCGCGCCTTGCATCTCGTAGTCTGCGGCAAGCTCAGCGGGGTCGCCTTCGACTTTTAGGTTAACAAACTGCACACCTTTTACAACCTGCCCATTCATGACGTCAAGGCAGGGAACTATTCGTTTTGCTAACATTTCTGTACAACCTCTAACGCTTGTTTTATTGTAAACTTTTTCTCGTAAATCGCAGTGCCAACAATTACCCCAGCTGCGCCGACTTGTTTTAACGCAACCAAATCATCTAACTCTGCAACGCCACCAGACGCAACCACGGGAACGTTCACTGCTTCAATTAGTTCCCTAGTCCTTTCAACCTGCGGACCAGCCAAAGTCCCATCCACGCTGATTGGAGTAAAAATCAGTGCACCAACATTCATGTCCGCAAACGTTCTGGCAAGCTGCAGGTAATCTAGTTCAGACTTGTTTTTCCAGCCGTGAACAGCAACTTTACCGTCTTTTTCGTCGATTGCCACAGCAACATGCTCAGAACCATAACAGCCAACTGCCTCTTCAACCAATAACGGGTTCTTTACTGCGGCGGTTCCAAAAATCACGCGGTAAACACCAAGCTGTAGTAACTCACCAGCCTGTTCCATTGTACGGATTCCACCGCCGACCTCAACTTTTACGTCCACGTTACCCAAGATTCGTTTAATCGAATCCATGTTGTCGCCAGAACTTAACGCGGCATCCAAGTCTACAACGTGAATAAGTTCTGCACCTTGCGTTTCCAGTAACTTCGCCGCTTCTAGGGGGTCGGGGTAGTAGACCTTATTTTTGTTTGGGTCACCACGATAAAGGCGGACACATTTACCGCCCAGAATGTCTACAGCGGGAATAACTATCAAACTGGGTTACCTCTTTACAAGTTTCACAAAATTTTTCAGAATAACCAATCCAGTTTTGCTGCTTTTCTCTGGGTGAAACTGGGTAGCAAACAGGTTCTTCTGGGCAACCATAGAAGCAAACCGGACACCGTAATCTGTAGTCGCCAAAACAACCTTCGGGTCAGAAGGCATTGGATAAAACGAGTGAACAAAATACATGTAAGAGTGGTCCTCAACCCCATCAAGCAACGGGTGCGAACAGGCAAAATCTATCGTGTTCCAACCCATCTGCGGAATCTTAAAACGGTCAGGCAACTTCACGACCTCGCCAGAAATAAAATCCAAACCATCGGTAGAACCGCCTTCACTGCTTTTCGTAAACAACAACTGAAGCCCCAAACATACACCAAAAATTGGTTTACCTTCGTTCATGGCTTGGGCTACAACATCTTTTATTGGCTCCATATTTTTTACCGCAGGCGAAAAAGCTCCAACACCAGGTAAAACGATGGCGTCAGCGGCACGCAACAGTTTAGGGTCATGCGTAACTTGTACGGTGGCTCCAGATTTTTCCAGTCCTTTACTGATGCTCCGCAGGTTTCCAACACCATAGTTTACAACTGCAACGCTGGGCACACTAAAGAACTCCCTTTGCGCTGGGCACCTGGTCACGGATTCTTGGTTCCAGTGTTAAGGCTTCACGTAACGCCAACGCCAACGCCTTAACAGCGGCTTCGACTTTGTGGTGTTCGTTACTGCCATAAAGAACAGTTACGTGGATGTTTGCTTTTGCGGCTTGGGCTAACGAGTCAAAGAAGTGTTCGATATCTTCGGTTTTGATGTCCTCGATTTGTTGCTGCAATAACCTCAGGTTACGCACGATGTAGGCTCGTCCGCCTAGGTCCACGGTTGCGCGTGCTAGAGATTCGTCCATTGGAACGTATGCTGACCCAAAACGTTTGATTCCCTTGCCAGAACCAACAGCTTTGAGCAGTGCTTCGCCCAGTACAAGGGCTACGTCTTCGCTGACGTGGTGTGTAAGGTCACCTGTTGCCTTGATTTTTAGGTCAAATAATCCATGTTTGGCTAACATTAACAGCATATGGTCCAGAAACTTTATTCCAGTTGTTATCTGGGCGTTTCCGGTTCCGTCAACGTTTAGTTCCACGGTTATGTTTACTTCTTTTGTTTTTCGTTCAACATTCACGTTTCGCAACTCAAACATCTACTCCTAAAGTTTTCAGTAAAAACGGGATATCGTTCATGTCCGTTACCACGGCGTCAGCGCCATGATTGGCGTATTGGTCAAACAGTATATTTGAATCCTCCGACGAAGAAACAACACCAATAAACACCAAACCGTTTACACCACGTTTGCGGACGTTCTCAACCAGTATTGCATCGCCGACGCAGTCACCCACATAGGCCACGGCAACACCGTTTGCATCAAGTTTTTGCAGTAACTCAATAAACAGGGTCGGGTCAGGTTTACCGTATTTTTCCATTTCCTCTTCAGAGTTCAGTTTATCACCCAAAAAAACCAGCCCCTCAGATGCAAAATAGGGCAGATAACAATACTTCTCAAGAATATACAGCCCCTGAGGCTCAGGACGCCCCGAATACACCCCAAAATTGCCAAAACGTTTCCCAAGAGCATCCAACGTCTGCTTGGTTGGAATGAACTGCTCGTTATCCAGAAAGCTTTCTTCAAAATTAAAAAACGAAGGTACACCATAGGATTTTGTGAACAACTCTTTGCCCAGATACGTTTCCTCAAACAAACGCTTAAGCAGGTCAGGCTTTTCAAGGTCGTATGGTATCAAAACTTTAACCAGCCGCTGCTCATCCACCACTACTTCTGGGTCTACGCCCATCAGTGAGGTTTCGATTGGTTTTGGTTTTTCAAGTTTTGACTGAGCCAAAAACAGGTCCAAACCAATGATGCCAGTTTCTTTCTGGTTTACTAGGTCGGTGGCGTTTATGTCGTAGAGCCTTAGAAACTTGTTGACCTCGATTAATGAACCGTTGAAAGTCTGTATATCAGTGAACTTGAGGTTATAGAACCGTTTAGTGAAGTCCTGCAACGCATTTTTTTGTTCCAACTCCTTCATGAGCAACGTCAAATAGTATGAGATTAACCCGTAGGTCAGCTTCCAGTCGTTGTTGAACCTGCCAGTGTCCTTGAACTTTTGAATATCCCGCAGCGACGCAAGTTTGCCTTCTTCGCCTTTGAGTCCTAAAAGCTTCAGGAAATAGTAATCAACCACACGGCGTATTGTTTGACGGTAAGACTGTGCAGTCTGAACCAAAACACCATCAAAATCCAGAATAAGCTTACCGACACTGCGAAGCGCTTCTTCGGAGCCTTCTTTTACATAGATTTTGCGTTGTTTGTCCAGTTGACGGTAAGCCATGATAGTTTACATCTCCAAAGACTGCTTTAGCGCCGAAAGAAAGGCTTGGTTCATTTCGCGGGTTCCAACAGTTACGCGGATGCAGTTTTGCAGACCCTGCAGTTGTCCTCTGTCTTTGACTAATATGCCCCGTTTTTCCAGCCGTTCGTTAACAGCAGCCGATGTAAGGCTGTTTTTAGTTATTTTGAAGAGAATAAAATTTGCGTCCGAGGGATACACATACACGCCATTGACTTGTTTCAGTTGCCCAAGCAACCAGTCGCGTTCAGTTTTCACCTTGTCGATTTGTTCTTTGAAGTAACTCCAATTCTGCAACGCCGCGGCTACGATTCGTTGGGTAATCACATTCACGTTAAACGGGCTCATTACCCTTTGAACATAATCAACGATGGTCTTGTTTGAAACCAGATAACCCAAACGCACACCAGCCAAACCAAACGCCTTGGAGAAACTCCGCAACACAACCATGTTATCGTATTCCTTCATAAGCCTCATAACAGAACAAGGGGCAAAATCGGCGTAGGCTTCATCCACGACAACGATGCCCTCGAATTCGTTTAACAGTTTTTTGATTTCTGTTTCTTTGAACTGGTTACCTGTTGGGTTGTTTGGAGAACAAACAAAAACAAGCGAGGTCTGTTTATCAATGGCACTCAGTAGTTTGTTTGCGTCTAAACTGAAGTCTGGTTCAAGAAACGATTGTACCGTTTTACCCCCATAGAGTTCGGTGTAAAAGGTGTACATCGGAAAGGTTGGTTCTGCAACCAAGACTTTTGTTCCTTTACGCACAAACGTTTTCATGAGCAAATCCATGATTTCGTCTGCGCCATTTGCTACTGCTACTTCACTGGCGTTAAACCCAAGAAAATCTGCAATTGCCTTGGCTGCTAAAGCTCCTTTTGGTGGCGGATACGCGCGAACGTCCACGTTTTTGACTGCGTCAAGCACCAGTTTCTGCATAACTTGCTCGGGCACGGCAAAGTTTTCGTTGAAGTCCATTTTCAAGATTTTTCCAGTCTGTTTTCTGTCCAGTATGGTTTTCACTTCGTAACAGGCGATGTCTTGGACTTCTTTGGGAACCAGTTTGTCGATTTTCATTTCTGTTCATCCCCACGTATCTTTACAGATTTTGCGTGTGCATCAAAGCCTTCCATCTCCGCGATGGTTACTGCGGTGTCTTGGAGGTTTTCGTATCCTTCTTTTGTGCACTGCAGGTAGTTCATGGTTTTTATGAAGTCATAACTGGATAACCCTGAATAGATTTTTGCGTAACCCGCAGTAGGAAGCACATGGTTAAGCCCAGCGGAGTAGTCACCAAAGGCTACGGGTGAGTACCTTCCCAGAAAGATTGCGCCCGCGTTTTTGATTTTGTCTAACACCTTGTCTGGGTTTTTGGTTTGAATCTGCAAGTGTTCAGGGGCAATCAGGTTGGTTAGTTCGATGGCTTCTTCGATGTCTTTGACGGTTACGATTAAGCCACCTTTTTGCAGCGAAGACGCTATAATTTGTGTCCTTGAAAGGGACTTGACCTGTTTTTCAAGTTCAAGGTTTACTTTCTTTGCCAAAGGCTCAGACGAAGTTACCAGAACTGCCCATGCTTGTGGGTCGTGTTCTGCTTGCGCCAAAAGGTCAGAGGCTACACATGCGGCGTCTGCGGTTTCGTCCGCGATTACAAGGACTTCGCTTGGTCCTGCGGGTATGTCGATGGCTACGTCCGTGTTTACTTGGAGTTTTGCGGCTGTGACGTAGACGTTTCCGGGGCCTACGATTTTATCAACCTTTTGTACCGTACCTGTACCGTACGACATTGCCGCAACAGCCTGCGCACCACCAACACGGTACACCGCATCCACACCAGCAACATCCGCCGCAACCAAAAGCGCTGCACTAATATCTCCACCACTTGTAGGCGGGGAACAAACCACAACGGTTTCAACACCTGCAACCTTTGCGGGAATGGCACACATCAACACTGACGACGGATACGACGCCTTGCCGCCAGGCGCATAAACACCAACCGAAGATATCGGTCGGATAACCTGCCCAGCAGTTACGCCCTTGGCGATTTGCATTGTCCACCTTGTTTTAAGCTGCTGTTTGTGAAACGCCGCAATGTTAGTTGCAGCTTTTTTGAGTGCATTGACCTGTTTTTTGGTCAGTTTCTTGTATGCGGCTTTGATTTCCTCGGGAGTAACCCGTATCGTTGATGGCTTGAGCGTTACGTTGTCAAATTTTTGGGTGTACTCAACCAGTGCTTTGTCGCCGTTTTGTTTCACATCATCCACAATTTCTTTTACCGAAGCAGAAATCGCGGAAATGTCAGATTTGCCCCTGTTCAGTATCTGGTTTAGCATTTCCTGTCGGAACACTGTGGAGTTTACTGTTTTCATTGTTCCAGCACTCCACGTAAACGGGTTAATAGTTCGGTGACCTCGTTTTCGAAGGTTCGGTAAGCAATTTTGTTGCATGCCAACCGTGTAGTAGATTCAAGAACGGTTCCGATTATCCGCAGCTTGTTTTTGCGTAACGTTTCACCGCTTGAGGTAAGGTCTACGATTATCTGGGCTAAACCAAGTTTGGGTGCCAGTTCTGCGGTTCCGCTGACCTCGAGTACTTCGACCTGCTTTCCTTGGTTGTCGAAATATTTTTTGGTGATATTAGGAAACTCCGTAGCCACACGCGTTAAGGCGGGGACATCAGAAACGGACTCAAACGGCAAAGATTCAGGCACAGCAACAACTAAGGTGGCTTTTCCGAAGTTCAGGTCCAGCAGTTCGAGGGCGTCTGCTCCGCGTTCCATTATTAGGTCGTGACCCGTAATGCCCAAGTCCACGGCGCCGTAGTGTACGTAGACGGGGATATCGTTTGCGCGGGCAAAAACTGCCTCAAAACGGGGGTCAGAGGTTTCAGAAACATAGGTCCGTTCTTCTTCCAGCACGGTTATGCCTGCTTTTGCCAGCAGATTCATTGCGGGTTCTTTGATTCGTCCCTTGTTGGGTATTGCTATTCGTATCTTTTTGTTCATTTCAGTTTTCGCCTCCTAGTTCACGCACAAAACTGGTGAAGTCTAGTTGTTCTGAAACATCAAACTTGAGGTCGTAAACGGTCATAGGAGAATCCAACGAGTCTTCAACAACGACCACGTAGTCGGCTTTTGTAATCGCTGCATACTCCAAAGTTTTCTCCATACTTCGACAAGTTACATCCAAAGAGGCAACAACACCAACGTCACGAAGAATTTTTACTGCTTCTACGCCGTCCTTGGTTGATTCACTTACAACGATGACCCGCGTTTTTGGGTCGTTTGGGAACATGAAACCCTGTGAGACAAGGGCTTGGAGCAGTTTTTCGGTTTCTATTGCAAACCCTGTTGCAGGTAGTTTTAGTTTTCCGAATTTTTCGATAAAGTTGTCGTATCGGCCTCCGCTTCCAAGTGGCAGACCCAGATTAGGAACAGATGCCTCAAACACCATTCCGGTGTAGTATTCAATCTGTTTGGTCAACGAAAAATCAAAGAAAACAAGGTCATTGATACCGTAGGCAACCAACGTTTTTTGAAGCCCAACTAGGCTTTGGAGTTGTTTGTTGACTTTTTCGTACTCTTTACCATCCAGCTTAACCGCAGAAACTTGGTTTAGTCTTCGGCAGGCAGAAAGCTCAAGAAACGCGTCCCTTAGGCTTTCCGGAAAACCGTTTTGTTCCATGAACTGTTTCAAGCCAACCGAGTCCCTGCACGCCAGAAGGCTCTGTATCACGGTTTTCTGTTTCTGGTCCAACCCAGCAGCGTTTAACAGGTCTTTTAGAAGGCTCGCGTGTCCAAGGTCGATTCTTACCTCTTTTAGTCCAACCTGTTTAAGCAACGAAATAAGCAACGCCAATATTTCGCCATCTGCTTCAGGTGTGTTGCAGCCTACAAGCTCTACTCCTGCTTGGAGAAATTCGCGTTCGTTCTTAAGATACGACGGGTTGTACCTGAAAACGTTAGTAATGTAGAATAAACGGATTGGCTCAGGTGTAGAGGGCATCCGCGTGGTTACGATTCTTGCTACGGGTGCGGTCATTTCGGCGCGTAGTGCTAGGAGTTTTCCGTCGAAGTCTTGGAATTTGAACATTGCGTCAACAAGTTCTGTGCCTACGCCTGTTGATAATGTTTGGACGAATTCTATGGTTGGGGAGCGGACTTCGCTGTAGCCCCATAGTTCAAAGTTTTTTCGTAGCTGGTTTTCGATGTAACGGTATTGTTTGAGTTCGTCAGGTAGAACGTCCCGTGTTCCTTTGGGTGTGTGTAGTCGTGTGATTGTTATTCCTCCTTGTCACAACTCAATCCTCAATGGGTAATCTGTGGGTTGAAACCCATATTCCGCACATCTTATATAAACGTTTCCAGAACAAGCTACTGGAGACCAAAACCATGCGAATGACCGAAATAGTCCGAGTAGACTCACGCGGAAGAATCACAATGCCATCCCCAATCCGCGAAGCAGTCAAACTCTCCGAAGGAATGTACGTCATGTTAATAGCAGACATAGACAAAAAAGAACTCCGAATCGCACCCTTCGCAGACCCAGAAGCAAAACTGGTAGAAATCAGCATCACATTCTCAGACAATCCGGGTGCGCTGGCAAAAGCCGCAAACACCTTGGCAACACAAGGCGTAGACCTACTGTCCAGCGAATCAAGAACCCTTCGCAGGGGAAAATCGGCAGAATGGGTTGTGGTTGCCGATGTTTCCAGGTGCAAATGCAAACTTGAAGAACTGGAACAGCAAATCGTTGAGGGCGGCTCTGCCGAAGAAGTGAAGTTTAGAAGCTACACCTAAACATACAACAAGGAAGGTGTGTTGCTGTGCAGGAGAGGGTCTACGCTTTGTTTGGATTTTTCGGACCCTTAACACTGTACATTTCAATAGCCGTTTCTGTTGTTCTTTCACCGTGGTTCAGCTGGCAAAACAACATGCTCAGCGACCTAGGAAACACAACAATAAGTAACACTGCAACGGTTTTTAACGGCGGAATGCTGCTGGCAGGCTTTCTTCTAATGATATACGCGGCAACGGTGTTCAAATCGCACGCAAAATACAGCAGCTACTGCTTGTTAGCATCAACGTTTTTTGTCCAGTTAATCGCCGTGTTCAACGAGTCTTACGGTCAGCTTCATTACGTGGTTGCTGTGCCCCATTTTTTGATGCTGAGTTTAACGTCGCTGGTTTACGGGTATGAAAAACGGTCTAAACTGGCGCTTGGAACATTCGGCGTTGCGATGTTAACTTGGCTAATTTATGGGTTGCACGTTTTCGATTGGAGTATCGCAGTTCCGGAAACGGTTTCAAAAATAGTTGTTGCGTGGATTATGTATTCTGCCATCAAGATTTACATCAACAAAGCAGCATGAACAAACAGAGTTTCTAGTAAATGGTGATGCTTCGTGTTCCAGGCAGCTTCTTTATTTCACTAAACAGTTCCGAGGGGATTTCGCCTTCTAGTATCAACGTCAACTTGGGCAGGTTGCTTGTGCCGGGATCTTCAGCTGGTACTTGCCTGATCCCCAGTCCTTTCTCAGAAACTATCCGCGTAACGTTGGATATGATGCCTGTTTGGTTGGCGTCTTCTGGAACAAAAACGATTACGCTGAAATTGAATTCGCGGGCAACATCCTGTAACGAACATACCTGACGCAGGTTCTTGTAGATTCGTTTCAACTCAGCCGTGGCAAGGATGGTTTCCACGGTGCTGTCTACTGCTCGGCGTTCTACGCCGACTTCTTTTGCGATTTGGGTGTGTGGGATTTCGATTCCGCCGCTTACGACCTTGCCGTCGTCGCGTACTTGGAAGCCTCGTTCAAACAAAAGTTGGGCTACACGCTGTTGTGCGGGTAATTCTTTGAAAAAATGCTCAATTTTGCTCCACATAAACAGTAACGCTCAGGGTACAACTTTGTTCGGCAAAGCTTATATAAATGCTTCATGGTAAAAAAAGTTAATTCTCAAAATCATAAAAGAAAGTGAGCATTCATGGCATCTAAAAAGATATTACTCGAAGAAAACGAAATGCCAAAACAATGGTACAACATTTTACCAGACTTACCAAAACCATTGCCACCCATGATTCACCCAGTAACAAGAGAACCCGTACAGCTGCCACCACCACTGTTCCCAAGCGAGTGCCTCAAACAGGAATACAGCACCGAACGATGGATAGACATCCCCGAACCAGTACGTGAAGCACTGCGAATCTGGCGACCCAGCCCACTGTTCAGGGCAACTGGCCTTGAAAAAGCACTGAAAACACCAGCAAAAATCTACTACAAATACGAAGGAGTCAGCCCCTCAGGCAGCCACAAAACAAACACAGCAGTAGCACAAGCCTACTACGCAATGAAAGACGGACTAGAACGGGTAACCACCGAAACAGGTGCAGGTCAATGGGGTTCTGCATTAGCTTTCAGCAGCCAGTTGTTTGGCATAAAAGCTACAGTTTACATGGTAAGCGCAAGCTACCACCAAAAACCCTACCGAAAGGTTATGATGGAAACATGGGGCGCAGAAGTATTCGCCAGCCCAACAAACCGAACAAACAGCGGACGAGCAGTCCT
>JBAZEV010000018.1:13619-31614 GCA_041653695.1 Bathyarchaeia archaeon | reverse complement strand
AAGTGAACGTTACCTTATGGCGTCCACGTGCCCATGTTTCACATCTGTTCACGGAAACGAGGACAGGGTTAACTGGATTATGGACAGAATCAAAGAATACAAGGTTGACGGCGTAATCTACTACGTTGTCAGAGGCTGCATCCTTTATGCAATGGAATACGCGCGGATAAAACGTGTCCTAGACCGCATGAACATACCCGTATACTACCTGGATACAGAATACACCCGCGAAGACGTCGGACAGATGAAAACACGTGTCGAAGCGTTTCTTGAGATGCTGGAAGCACGAATGGACATTTGAGGAAACAAACGATGATATCCGCTGGAATAGACATAGGCACCCAACGGGTAAAAGTGGTAATCCTAAAAGATGGCCAGATAGTCGCTGCAAAACAAAACTTTTCAGGGTTTGAACCTGCAGTGGTTGCAGAACAAACACTGCAAGAAACGTTAACAGCGGCAAACCTTTCCCGCAAAGACATACAGCACATAACCTCAACGGGTGCAAGCGCAAACATGGCAACATTTGCAGACAGCACGGTCAGCATGATGGGAGCAGTCGCCCGAGCAGGACCATACTATTTTGCGTCAGCCCGAACAGTAGTGGACGTCGGCGCAGAGGATGCCCGAGCAGTCCGATGTGACGAAAACGGCATAATTCAAGATTTTATTGTAAACGCCAGATGCGCAGCAGGCGCAGGCACATTCATCGAAGCAATGGCACGGGCATTAGAGGTGGACTTGGAGGAAATGGGTCCGCTGTCGTTGAAGGCGGAACGGGCAAGCCCGATTAATGCGAGTTGTGTTATCTTCGCTGAATCTGATGTTGTTTCTCTTATTCACAGGGAAGAACCAAAAAGCGAAATCGCCCGAGCAATCTTTGATGCAATGACAGAAAGGGTTTCTTCGATGGCGCGTCGGCTTGGAGTAAACCCAGACCTTGTTTTGGTTGGTGGCGTAGCAAAAGATGTTGGTTTTGTTGAGTCCCTGAAAAGGCGGCTTGGAACTGACATCCTGATACCTAAAGACCCCATATACGCTGGTGCGGTTGGGGCAGCGCTTGTTGCAGCCAAACGGGCAAAAAGGGGGCAGTAAACGTTGGAAGAAAATGGAACAAAACAGGAATACTGGCGTTGGCTTGAATACCACAGCGTAATGCCCGGAAAAAACTGGAAAGACGCAAAAATAATCACCGCAGGTGTGGACGTTGGCTCGGTTGGTTCTAAAGCGGTGATAATGACCGACGGCGAAATATACTCGTGGAGTGTATTGCGAACGGGTTCTAACAGTTCAGACAGCGCCAAAAAGGCGTTAGACTGGGCAATGCAGGACACGGGCTTGAAGCTATCCGATTTCCATTACATAGTGGGCACAGGTTACGGCAGAGTAAACGTTCCAATGGCAAACAGGGCAATAACCGAAATTGCTTGCCACGCAAAAGGCGCAAACTACATTTGGGGACCAACAGTCAAAACAGTATTAGATGTTGGTGGACAAGACGTCAAAGCAATCCGATGCGACGAAACCGGAAAAGTTGTCTCGTTTTTGATGAACGACAAATGCGCCGCAGGCACAGGACGGGGAATGGAGGTAATCTCGGATCTTTTGCAGATACCCATCGAGGATGTTGGTAGAGTATCCCTGAGTGTAACCGAGGAACCGGAACCAGTAAGCAGCACATGTGTAGTTTTTGCCAAAACAGAAGCAGTTGGACTGTTGCGTAAGGGCTGGAGTAAAGAGAAAGTCTTGGCAGCATACATCCGCGCCATGGCAATTCGCATGAGTGAACTTATCGAAAAAGTTGGCTGCGAACCAGAATTTGTTATTACGGGTGGTCAATCCAAAAACGTTGGCATTGTCCACAGGGTTGAAAACATACTGGGCATAAAACGGTTGCCAGTTCCAAACCTAGAAGAAACTGGACTGGACCCCGCGTCCGCAGGCGCAATCGGGGCAGCCTTGTTCGCAAAGGCATTATACGAAAAAGAACAAAACAGGTAACAGGGGAAAAATGCGGTGATAACCTATTATGGCTACACTGACGGCTCAGGCGAATACTACATAGTAATCGACGCCGAAAAATGCAACGGCTGCGCAGAATGCATCAAAGCATGCCCGCAAAACGCGTTGCAGATGCAGCTGGAGTTCATCGACCTAGAAGACAAAAATGTAGCAGCAGTAACAGATGAACACCGCAAAAAAATCCGTTACACTTGCTCGCCATGTAAACCCGAAAACGGCAACTTGCCATGTGTTAGTTCGTGCAAACAAAACGCGATTTCTTGCATCTGGAAACCAAAATAGACAAAGGGCTAAACTGGTCAGTATCTGCTTTTCATTCCATGAAGCAGATTCTTTTTTTTGGGCACACAATTTTTCCTTTTTATTAATTTCCTAAAGGTCAATGGGTTTTGGAGCAGCTTACACATTAAAGAATATGTTGAACACAAATACAAAACAGATACATTAAAAACGTTTAGTCGCCAAAGTAGTTATGTTCTTGTGTGGTTGCAATGGGCAGTAAAAGAGATAAAATCGAGATAATCGCAGAGATTTTGTGTCTGTGTTCTGAGCCGCAAACAAAGACACATGTCATGTACGGCTCTAACCTGTCATGGAAGATGCTTCAACATTATATCGCCCATATGCAAGACAAGGGTCTTTTGGAGACAAAAGATAAGTCAACAAAGTATGTGACGTCCAAAAGAGGACGCGAATTTGTGCAACGGTGGAAGGAACTCAAAGCACTTCTGTGAAAACGGTTTATGTTCTTGGTGGACGTTTTTGGGCGTATTGGTAACGTCGTGGTTTGCCTTCACGGTTTAGTACTCCTTCTTTCATCAGGTCTACCAAAGCGTGGGCTACTGCGGTTCGGTCGTAGTGGAAGCCTTTTCGTGCCATTTCGCTGTGGACGTCGCCTAGTCCGCGTGGTGTTGCGAACCAGCCTTCTTGCCACAGGTCTTGTATGAGTCCTTTGGCGGTTTCTGCTCTTGGTGCGGGTATGGTGCGTTCGGGGTTTAGGAGAGGTTCTTTGGAGTATTGGGTTACTGTGCCCAGTATTCGTTTTACTGATTCTTCCAGTTGGTTTTGTTGGCATTCGATTTCGAATTCTAGGTTGCCGACCTTCATTTTGAGGCGTATTGGTGGTTCTGTGTTTTCGGTCATGTTGTTCCCTTATTGTATATTGTATTGCGCAAGATGTTCATGCACAATATTTAAATATTGCACTACTCAAATCACTTCTATATTGGTGAATCTTATTGAATGAACAATATAACATAACAACAACACCCACATATAACTTACCACCCTCCACACACAGCCTGCAACTACCCCAACCATTCATAGAACTAAGCCAAAACACCATGAAAATAATCCAAAACAGCAAACTACAACCAAACATTGCACCATACACACAAACGGCAACAACCCATATTGAAAAACAAACAACAATTCAACAAACACCAACAACAAACATGGTACAGCTGCAACCAAACCAAAACCAAAAACAGGTAACAGCAATCGATGTTTCGAGCATACGAATCGGCGAAACAACAAAAGGAATACTCTGCGCAATAAGAGGAGCCATAGTCTGGAAAGAACAAAACAGATACAAGTATCAACGCCTCGGACCGTTCCCATTCCACATAACAGAACAAAACAAACAACAAATCCATGAACTATTCAAAAACCAGTACTTCCAAACACCCATACATAACACGGCACCAAACACCGCAAACATGCAAACCAGAATCGGCAACCTGCTAGAACGGTGGCTACAACTGTCCATCTCATGCTCGGCACATGACTCGATTATCTTGTGGGACGGCTCCATGACC
Organism: Bathyarchaeia archaeon; assembly: GCA_041653695.1. GTDB lineage: Archaea > Thermoproteota > Bathyarchaeia > Bathyarchaeales > Bathyarchaeaceae > Bathyarchaeum. Next base: position 27,775 of record JBAZEV010000018.1, on the reverse strand, counting down.
GCTGGAACACCAGACAACCCAGCCGACGAAATGGCGCGGCTGCTACAGGTGGCACGAAACCGCCTGAACACGGTTTTAGCGTTCTCAAAAAACACCACCCTGCGGCATTCAGGAAACAAAATAACTGACCTAACAGACAACACCGAACCGCCCTGTTTAATTGAACTGAACAATTACCCCGCCCCGTGCGGTCCAATGGTTTCTTTGGGTAACATTAACGTTGCCAAACTAACCAGCGGAGTGTGCTCTTTCAGGTTGGACATCGACAAACAACTACCCCGCGAACAGGGCATTGAAGCAGTTGAAAGCCTTCTTGGAAACGATTTGCTGGTTCAAAGCTACCCAGAAACGCTGCGGTTGGCGCATATTTACTCAACGTTCACGGCGACTGAGGTGATTGGTATTCAACGTTTCATTGCCCAGCAGTATGGACTGCGAACAGTTACAAGACCAAACGTTCGGCGTATGCTGTTTGGTCCATACGGAAAAGGAGCGGAGGCAAAACAATGAGGCTCTACAAGAAAGAGGGAAACAGCCTCCAGATTCTAAGCAACCCAGACGACAACATCGAAAAGGGGGACTACCTGTTGGTTGAAGACTCCAACATTGACAGGAAACTGATTACGCAGGTGATCGACATCCAGTTTGCGAGCGTTCCAGGGCTTTTGGAGGAGCTACTGCGGGACTCCACTGCGGAACAGCAGGTTTACGGAGAAGACTATGACCCCCTTGGTGTGGAGTCGCACATAAACCACATCCAAGATGCCCGTATGTTGCTTTGTAAAATCAGGGGGACCATGCAAAACGAGAAACTGCGTGTGAATTCTTCGTGGTTGCCGTCGCGGTCTAAGTCTGGGATAACAAAGATTCCAATCGATACGTTGCTTGCTAATGTTTGTGAAACCAAAGAGTTGCCCATAACATTGGGCGAAACCAAAGACGGCACACAACTAAACATCACAGCACATGACTTGGATGGGCGATTAAACATTATAACCGGAAAAAAGGGAACGGGAAAATCGCATCTTTCTAAACTGCTGGTTCTGGGGTTGGTGGATTACAAGGCAACGGTTGTGGTTCTTGACCTTAACGGCGAATACACGGGAATGGGAGTTTCAGCCAAAGGTGGAGAAAACCAGTACAGCCAACGCGTGCATGTGCTTACGCCCGGAGCCAACTTTAAGGTCTGTTTATCCCAGATGGGGCTTAGCGTAATCATGAAGATACTGGTTCACGCGTTGGACCTGCCGGGAACGTCAACCCGCGAGTTTAAGCACATCTGGAAAACGTTGTGCCAGCAACGAAAACTTAACCTCCACGACCTTGGTGAGGCAATAAAACAGTGTACCTGTAACATGCATGTCCGCGATGCCCTGTTTTCCAGGTACTACAGCCTTGTGAATTCTGGGTTTTTCACAGATGTGGAAGAATCTGCTACCAGTTTTGAGAAGTTGTTCGAGAAAACTAAACAGGATGGCGGGGCGTTGGTGGTTAATTTGAAGGATACGTCTACTGTTGACCGCCAGATTGTTTTGGAGTTTGTTTTGGGTAATCTTGTGAACCTTTTGGGTCAATGGAAAATTAGGTCTGTTTTCCTGTTTGCTGAAGAGGCTCACTTGTATCTGCGTGAAACCTACTGGGAGGACATCGTAACGCGGATGCGCCATTTTGGGTTGTTCACTAACTTTGTAACCAATCAACCTGACACGATACAAGAGAATATCTACCGTCAAGCAGATAGTATCTTCTTGTTTAATTTCACCAATGAACGTGACCTAGAAACGGTTTCAAAAGCTGCGCGGGTAGACTCTGAAACGGTGAAGTCCATCGCTCAAGAGTTGCCGCCGCACCACTGTTTGGTTATCGGTAAAGCAGTAAACGATTTTCCGGTAATGGTTAAAGTGAAGGCGTTAGACATCAAAACTATGGGGCAAACAAGGCTGTTCTTTGGGAACCAGAATATTGAAGGCGGTCAAGGTAACCAATTAGAATACAGTTATAAGCAAACGTGCTAAATGGTCTACTGCATAAGAATTGGAGCATAATTACTAGTTCTTTTTATTGTTCAGGGAGGTGTAAGTTAATTGTCTTACAGAGAAAATAGAGAAATGCACAAAGCAACATGCGCAGAGTGCAAAAAAGAGTGCGAAGTCCCATTCAAGCCGAATGGAACCAAACCAGTCTATTGTAGAGAATGTTTTGCTAAACGAAGATTTTAACCTCAAAAGGGTTAACACCTAAAATTAGTGGATAACTGTTCTTTTCTTCATTTATTTTTTTTAAATCACTATTTTTTTTAAACATGTGTTGTGGGTTCAAAGATGCCAATGTATCATTTAACAGCAACACCCAAAAGTTTGGTTCATAACATAAACATGTGAGGAACTGTTTTGAAGGGCAACCGAAACAAAATGTTACGCGACCGAGTAGCCCAAGAAGCCGCCCTTCTACTTTATACAGGTCAGGAAAAAGAGTACAAGCAAGCCAAACAAAGGGCATCAGAAACTTTGGGGGCAAGGATTCTTCCAAGCAACATTGAGGTAGCAGAGGAACTTGACATAATCTGCGAAGAAACTGAAGGTCCCGCAAGAAAAACGATGATTCTACGCAAACGCCAAGAAGCCCACATGATAATGTTGGTACTTAAGATGTTTAGTCCACGGCTCATTGGAAGTGTTTGGAGGGGAACAGCCCGCCAAAACAGCGACATCGACATACTAACATTCTCCGAGGACCACAACCAAGTATTGAGTCAACTAAAAGAGCAAAGATTTACGATAAAAAGTTCAGAGTGGCGGTCAGTAACCAAAGAGGGACGAAAAGAGTCATCGTTCCACATCCATGTGGCGCTTTCATCGGGAGACGAGGCAGAGATAGCGGTTCGAGACCCAGAAAAAATGGGGCAACAGGAAAAATGTGAAACATACGGCGACATCAAAACGGGTCTAAACTTTGGTCAACTAACAAAAGTGCTTGATGAGAATCCGCTTCAAAGATTTTTACCTCAATAAGGCAGATTAGCGCTTAAATATTGGTTTTGTAAAGGATGATAATATAGGGACAAAACGGTTCAACCAAATAAAAACTGTAAGGAGCGCAACCAAATGGATACAGAAAAAAAACAGTTCCGAAAAATGTTCCCAAAATTAGCAGACGAAATCGAGGATGGAGAATGTAACGTAAAAATAGATTCGGTTCGTCCACGGTCTAAAGCTGGCGACAAAACGGGTTCAACTAAATTCAAAAACTATGACCCAGGTGTTATAGATTTTCTGCGCAGATGCGACAAAGCCGAGCAAGCTGAAGAGATTATCTGTTACCTAGAGAAACGTAATGAAATAAGTTGTGAAGATGCCCGAAAACTTAGAAAACAACTTAAAGAAAAAGGCGTTAGAAGTTTTGGGTCTAAAAAGGCAGATGACTACTACCTGAAAGAAGACGGGTTCTAAAACAGAACACAGTTTTAGGTTAATGTAAAGAAAAAGTGGAGTTAAAAAATCTGGGTTTTAGGCTAAACTAGCCCATTATGTTTTTTTAGCGTTTCAATATTATTTCCAGTGTTGAAACGTTTTTCATGCCGTCTTCCCTAGTTAGCTCTTCGGTTCCGATGGTTATTTTGTCAGCCTTCAGGTCTTTGAGGAATTTTCGGCGAACTATCTCAGCGGTGTCCACAGCTGTGGTAATTGCACGACCTCTTGCTTTCAAGGATACTTCTTTGACTTCTGGGGAATTAAAGTGGCTTATAACCGCTAGCACGTAGCTCATCGCAGGTTTTGTTCCAACATAGATAGTGTTTGAATCTTTTGACACAAAATACACCTCCCTTAATTGTTTCTTTTTAGGTTTTGTTGTTGCGCGTTTGGAATCAGATGCATAAATATGCAACATTTTCCACAATCAGTTATTCTTCGGTTTCCTTTTTAATATTTGCCCAACCATTGATGTTGAAAGACTTTTGTTTCATTAATACCACAATACACAGCGAAGAGGTAACGCAAAATGAGACGTGTTCTGATTTCGGTTTACGACAAAAAGGGAATAGTTGAGTTCGCCAAAAAACTGCAAAAAAACGGGTTTGAATTAATTGCATCCAAGGGAACACAAAAAACACTTAACGAAGGCGGAGTGGACGGGGTTAAAGCTGTTTCAGAGTATACAGGTTTTGCTGAGTTGCTAGAAGGCAGAGTGAAAACGTTGCACCCAAAACTGGTCGCAGCTATACTTGCACAAAAAAACAACAAAAAACACTTGGAACAGCTTGAACGGCTAGGAACAAAGCCCATTGATTTGGTTGTCTGCAACCTGTATCCATTTGAAGAAGTAACAAAGCAGTCCCAAGTAAGCCTGCAAACAGCCATAGAAAACATCGACATCGGGGGTTCAACCTTGATTAGGGCGGCGGCTAAAAACTTTGAAAACGTTGCAGTTGCAGTTAATCCACGAAGATACAACAGGATTCTAAGAGAATACAGAAAACATGGCGAAGTACCCGCTGAAACGCGGAAAACGTTGGCGGCTGAGGCGTTTAAAGTAACTGCAAAACATGATTTGGCGGTTTACAGGTTTCTGGAAAAAACAAGCCTGAGTTAATGTTGCTGTTCGTAAAAGGTGCATGTTTTATATCCTGTACCGTGAACTAGTTTTCGTTGCGGGGTTACATTGAAATGATGAAAATCGCGTGCTATGGGGGAGTAGGCGACATTGGAGGAAACAAGCTTCTGGTCAAGATGGACAAAGATTCGATATTTTTGGATTTTGGGTTATCATACAAAGAAGAGGCACTGTTCTTTGAAGAGTTCCTCCAACCACGTTCAGGATGCAAACTGCATGACCTGCTTAAACTGGGCATGATACCCCGCATAAACGGAGTCTACCGACAAGACGCCATACTGCCAACTGATTTCGAAAACTACAACATCAGAGCCCATCAACTCTGGAAAATGGATATACAAAGCTACGAAGAAGCAAAACAACAGAATGCTTGGCACCCTGATGCGTTGTTTATTTCACATGCGCACTTGGACCACTGCGGATATGCCCCGTATCTGGGCGATTTTCTGTTCATGTGTTCGGAAACCACAAAAAAACTGATGGATGCAATCGCCGAAATCGGAAACCTGCAAGGCTTAGACAAGCAGTTAACGGTTACAAAGGACCGTGAAATGGGAAAACTGAAAACAGGGTTCTTTCCGGGTGAACCAAAAGTTGATTACTCAAAAGATGAAGCAAACCGCAAGTATTGTTGCTTAGAAAACAAGAAACCGCAACCCGTCGGAAAGGAAATGACGGTAACAGGGTATAGTGTTGACCACTCGATTCCTGGGGCAATGTCTTGTATTGTTGAATCAAAGGGTTCGCAGGTGTTGTACACGGGGGATGTTAGGTTTCACGGAAAAATGGGTTACAATCTGGGTAACGAGTTAGCTGGACTTAAACCAGACGTGATGTTTTGTGAAGGAACACGTATAGACAAAACAGTCCCAGACAACGAAAAAAAGGTTGAAGAAGAACTTGTGGAAAAGTTTTCAGAATGCGAAGGCTTGGCAATGGTTGGGTTCACATGGAAGGACATCGACAGGTACGAAACTGTTCGTGATGCTGCAATTAAAAGTGGCAGAACACCAGTTTTTGACCCAAGATTAGCATATCTGTTGGCTAGGCTTGACCGAAGCGTGTACGATGAAGGCGCGAAGGTTTTTCTTGAAAGGTGCGGTTGCATGCTTTACTCGCCAGGCGATTACAGCAACTCCAAACACAAAGCAGGCGACATGGCGTTCAGTGAATGGAGCAGCCAAAAAGACAACATCCACGTAGACACCAAGCATCTGGATAATGGTGTGTCTGCACTTGAGCTTAACCAGAACCCTTCAACTTATGTTTTGCATCTGGACTATTTCAGGTTCAAAAACATCCTAGATTTTACGTTGCCGAAGGGCTCTATTTTTGTTCGGGCACAATGTGAACCGTTTAATGACCGTATGGAGCTTTCGGGAAAGCGGTTGTTACGTTGGCTGAAACAGTTTGACATCAACGCCAGTAACGGTTGGAAACCATACCAGATTCACGCCAGCGGGCATGCTTCAGGTCCAGAATTACAGGAAATGATAGATAAAATCCAACCGAAACTGTTGATTCCAGTTCACACGGAGCACCCAGAAAAATTCACGAACAAGTCAGGTCAGGTTCACATACCCGTAAAGGGTGTGGAAAAGAGCATATGAGAAGGTTTTTTAGCGCCCGAAAGCCTGTTTATTTGGGAGATGAAAATTTTGAGTACTGAAGAGTTTTCATTAAAGGAACTTAACAAACCAACAGACTGGAAAAACCTTACAGGAATGGCAAAAAAGCATGTTCCCATAATTGAGGCTCCAGCCAAGGTAAAAGCCAACGAACCTTTTGCAGTAAAAATCAAGGTAGGTGGAATCGACGGAGTAGAACACCCTAACACGTTGAGCCACTGGATAAACTGGATTACACTTTATGCAGGAAAACGGCTGATAGCACGAGTAGATTTTGGGGCAGAACTAACCGACAAATATGTTGTAACAGTAAACGTTACGCTAACCGAAACAACCACATTGATAGCTCAGGAATTCTGCAACCTGCACGGTGTCTGGGAAGGAAAAGACCAGATAGTTACAGTTGAATAAACTCAACTACGGTAACGCGGTGTTTCTTTAAATTAAGAAGCACATCTGTTTTTTTATTCTATGTTTATTTTTGTTCTAGAACACTCTTTTAGGACTTCTAAGATTATGTTCATGTTATGTATGTTCACTTGCAGAATGTTATCGCCGACTATGATGAACAGTTTTGGTTCTGGTTGCTGTTTTCGTGTTCTTATACGCAACCACCTGAGAATTGTGTTGATTACGCTTTCGATTAAATCAACAAAAACACCTGAGATAACAGCGTCTCCAAAGATTTCATCTGCGTTGTCAACTGGTGGTGGAGGAATATTCAGGTAATAGTCCTTTTCGATGTTTATGTCGACTTTTTGTTTAACCAGCGCCATAACCATGTTGTCAATGTCTTCTGAAACACCGAAAACCAAGGACTTCTCATCAGACATGTGAATCGCCGTATCCAACTATTTTTGATTACATATAAAAAATATGGCATAAAAACTGGTAGCACTAAAATGTTACAGCGAACCACGCCCAATACTTAAAGTTCAGAACCTAACCAGTTTGCCTCTTCCTTGATTCGGTTCAGGTCATCTGCGGTTGGTTTTCCGCGTATATCACCCATTCGTCCTTGTGTGCTGTGCTCCAATGAACCGTGAAACTCGCTTAAAATATACCATTCACCCAAAACGGTAAAGCCCAGATGCTCAAAGAATTGCCCAATATATTTGCCAACAGGAGTTGCTTCATCAAGTCCCGTGTGTGGACCAGAATAAGTGCAGAAAACTAACGCATGTTTTCCCACAACTATCGGCGCAGACGGCTTAATTTTTCCCTGTTTTTTGTATTCCTCAAATTTTTTGAGCAAAAATGCGGTAACAGGTTTAGGTGGACTCCACTGGTAAGATGGACACCCGACACAAACTAGGTCATAGTCAAAGTAGTTCACATCTACGGTGGAGGTTATTTCCTTAACAGTAACAGTTACACCAGCAGATTCTAACCCTGCCAGTATCGCGTTTGCTACTTTCTTCGTGTTTCCGGTACTAGACCAATAAAGAATAACAGCTTGTTTCAAAGCAAACCACACCCATAATATAATAACACGTTTAGACTATCAAGGTTTTTGGTAACCAAAAAAATTTGTAGTTTTCTTTAGGGCAACTCCAAGCAAATACAATACTTAAAAACATGAATTCACAGTAAAAAACAAACGGAGAAGAACAGTTTGGACATAGCAGTAGTGGACATCGAAACAACATCCATCAACCCAAGGATACCATTCAAAATAGAAAACGACATCATCTGCGAAATAGGAATTGTAAAACTCAACATAAACACAGGCAAAATCACACCCTTGTTTAACAGTGTCTGCCAAGAAGACGCATGCGGCAGCCCAAAATCGTGGATTTTTCACCACAGCGACTTAACACATTCAGAGGTTACACAAGCGCCACACATAAACGACCTCAAAAACGAAATTCAATCAATATTCAACGAATACACAGTCACTGCATGGAACCAAGCTTTCGACTTTCCAAGGCTGGAACACCATTCAAGAGGACTAAAAATAACCAACAAATATTGGGACCCGATGATTGTTCTCACTAATTTAATAAAAATACCTCATCCGTCAAGGTCAGGATACAAGTGGCCGTCAGTTTCTGATGCTTGGAAATATTTTAACCCAAACAAAAAATTTTTTCACCCACACAGGGCAATTCAGGACGCAACAGTTGAAGCACAACTAACATATCAAGCAGTCATAAAATGGCCTGAATTAATGGATAAACAAGAAAAATAAACGTAAAAGGCAACTGCGTTAATCTAACCGTTAAATAAGAATAACGAAAAACGTGATTAAAAAATCTACTTCTTGTCTTCTAAAATCAACATAGTTATTGTCGAGCGAACTTCTTTGAGGCTGCGTATTTTCCATGTTACAATATCTTTGAGTTCTTCCATTGTTCCAGCTTGGATTTTTGCTACTACATCGTAGACTCCATAAACTGGGAAGATTTCTACAACAGACTCGAGCTTCTCTAACGCGGCGACAACAGATTCCATGTGTTTTGGCTCAGTGTTGATTAATATATACGCCATCGGCATTGCAATCATCTCCACAGTACACCTCACAAAATCCCTAAAGAATGTTTCTTTTTAATCCAAAGCACTCAACAATAACTGCCATGGTGTTATGTTCAGTCTTTCATGTAGTCTAACATCCTTTTTTGGATGCCGCCATCCTTCATGCCCATAACAAACTCGATTACATCGTTGGGTTCCTTGAAACGCAGATTCAGTAAACTCTGAAAACCCCAATCCGAACACTTGATACTAGAAATCGTGGAAGCAACGCTGACAGATTTTGTGAAGTCTTCAGTAAGGTTATACGTTGCCAAAAACGCGCCACACCAAACATCACCCGCACCAGTTGTGTCCACAACACGATCAGGGGGCAGATTCAACGCGGGAACCATCTGCAACCCAACAGATTCACCAGTTATTATTGCCCCCAGATGCCCAAGGGTAACAATCAACATTTTTGCTTTAAGAAGCCGAACAGCAGCAGAAATCGAGTCAGTTTCAGTTAACGCTTTGGCTTCGGTGTCACTTAAAATGAAAAAATCTGCCTTCAAGGCAATATCTCGGAGGATGTCACGGTTTTTGCGTCCTTCACGGATGTAGTCTATCCATGTGTTAACTGAAACCTTTGTTTCCGGAGATTTCTTCTTTATCTTATCCACGATTCGGGCAACATTAGCAGGTCGCATAGGCGAAATATGGAAAATGCTCTTGTTTCTTAGCCAACGGTCAGAGATTCTACGAGGCGTAATATTAGTTCCCGCCCCTTGGTCAGCCTTAAGGTAGTGGGCTTCCCATTTTTTGTCGTAACGTATGTGAAACCTTGTGGCTTCTGTGTCGTAGATTTTCACGTCCTTAGAAGGCAGGGTGTTTAAGATGTCAAAAAACTTGTAGTCTTTTCCAGTAGCTGAAATCAAAGCAACATTCGGGGACAGGGTTCGCAGCCATCACAGCATAGAGTGCTGCTCCGCCTGGTTGCGTGCGGGAGCCGTTGACGTTTTCTACTTTGTCAACAGATATGTGACCAACAAACACCATTTTTTGTGCTAACAGTTTACTCGTCCACCCTTGCCCTTATTTTATGTTTTTTGTGTGCACACAGATAGTGAGTTTTGATTTTTAATATGTTGCCTTTCAATGGAATAAACAAAAGATAACTCTTATCAGCTACGCATCATTGGTAAATGCTATTAAATGAGCGTATGAACGTTGAGCGACAGTAGCAACAGTGAATCTTCTCTTGAAAGGTTCAGGTTAAAAAGGAACTTGGAAAGGCTGACAGCAAGGGAAGGCAGGGGAACAGAACTTGTTTCACTTTATGTGCCTCCTGGTCGCCAAATCAGTGAAGTAGTGGCGATGCTCAACAACGAGTATGGAACAGCAACAAACATCAAATCTAACACCACCAGAAAAAACGTTCAAGACGCCATCACCCGTGTTACACAACGGGTTAAAATGTTCAAACGGCCTCCAGACAACGGGTTAGTTCTCTTCTGTGGCGCTATTCCCCAGAACGGCCCTGGAAGCGAAAAAATCGAGTTATACATAATTTCTCCGCCAGAACCAATCCAGGTTTACCTTTACCGATGTGATGCACGTTTTCACACAGAGCACCTAGCCGAGTTCTTGAAAGAAAAAGAAACCTACGGCATCGTAGTTTTGGATGCCTCTGACGCCGCGTTTGCTACAGTACGAGGAAAACACCTTGACGTAGTGAAACAAATCTCGTCCGGTATCGCCGGAAAATTCAAGGCAGGAGGACAATCAGCGCGCAGGTTTGACCGCCAACGGGAGGCAAAACTGCAGGAGTATTTCACGCGTATTGGTGATCACGCAAACGAAATCTTTTTGCCAATTGAAAACCTCAAAGGCATACTGCTTGGTGGGCCTGGTCCAACCAAGTTTGATTTTGAGAAAGGCAACTATCTTCAATATACACTGCAAAAGAAGATTCTTGCTACCATCGACACCTCGTATGTTGATGAACATGGCGTTGAAGAGGTCTTGGAGAAATCCGAGGATATTCTGCGCAGGATTCGTTACGTTGAAGAGAAAAGGATTATCCAAAAGTTTCTGCGTGAAATCGGTCAGGACACCGGTTTGGCCACGTATGGTGAGGATGATGTTCGAAGGCACCTGAACAACGGAATTGTGGACATGTTGCTGCTTTCTGAGGACCTGGATTTGGTTCGGGTTACCGTGAAATGTGGTTCATGTGACTACTACCAGCAAAAGACCATGAAACCCTTCGAAGTTACCGAGTTTGGGCAGAACATAATCAGTAATGCTTGTCCAAAATGCGGTGTTCCAACATTAACAGTTGTGGAAACCAAAGAACTCATCGATGAGTTGGCGGAAACCGCCGAGTTGGCGGGTTCTAAGGTTGAAATTTTGTCGGGTGAAACAGAAGAAGGCCAGATGTTAAAGAAGTCGTTTGGCGGAGTTGCTGGAATTCTCCGCTACAAAGCCTCAAACTAGTATTCTGCAACAAATCGGATACTTGGGTATCCTTGAATTTCTCGGCCTGCATTGTTGGCTTTTGCGAATTCTAGTTTCAGTATTTTGCATGTTCCAGCAAGGTCTTCCTCTGCGTCCCTTAGGGTGGCGGTTGCTGTTTGGTCATCTGAGTAAACGGTTAGTTTTTGGATTTCCACGTTGAGTGGTTTTTGGTTTTCAGATTTGTCTCTGCGTATTTCGCCCATAACCGCAACGATTAGGTCGCCACGTTTTTCGGTTTCAGGGTCGATTAAATCTGTGTTTACTGCAGGCCATTGTGTTATGTGGATGCTCGCGGTTTGTTTGTGGTCTTGGTACATGATTTGGTATAGTTCCTCGGTGATATGCGGCGAGATTGGCGAGAGCAGCTGTATGATTCTGTAAATCGCGTTGTATAATGTGTATTGGACGGCTTGTCTTTTGGTTTCGCCATAAATGTCAGGCTGGTACAACCTGTGTTTTACGGCTTCGAGGTAGTTGTCGCAGAAACTGTGCCAAGTAAACTGCCGAATTTTATCAGTTTCAACATTAAACTGGCAAGCTTCCAGTGCCTCGGTTACTTCTTTGGTTACCTGCTCCATTTTGCTTAACAACCAAAGGTCAAGAGGCTCAAGTTTTGGCTGTTCCATGTCAGGGTTAAAGTCTTCAAGGTGCATCGCAGCAAACTTGGAGGCATTCCACAGTTTACGCAGGAAACGCCAAGCGTATTCTACGTCTTCCCACCTGAATGGAATATCAGAACCTGTTGCGCCTCCGCCTGTGGCCCACTGCCGTGGGGCGTCTGCTCCATATTTTTGGAATACCTCAGGGGTTGCAACAAAGTTTCCTAGGGATTTGCTCATTTTTCTGCCGTCACCACCAAGAACCATGCCGTTGATTAACACGCTCTTGTACGGTTTTTGGTCAAAAAGCGCCAGACCCCGAACCATCAAATAGTATGCCCACGTGCGGATGATGTCATAACCAGAGGGATGCACATCAGCTGGAAACAGTTTAAGCCAATCGGGGTTGTCTGGCCAACCTGCATGAACAGCACAAGTCAGGGACGAGTCAAACCACGTATCCAAGACGTCTGTTTCGGGAGTAAACTCTGCGCAGCCACATTTGGGGCATTTACCGATTTTTGGGGCTTCGTTTCTTGGGTCGATTGGCAGCCAGTCGGGTTCTGCGAGTGTGATTTCGTTGCATTGTTTGCAGTACCATACGGGGATGGGGGTTGCAAAGATTCTTTGACGTGAGATTACCCAGTCCCAGTCCAGCGAGTTTGCCCAGTCTATCATGCGTTTTTTCATATAGTCTGGGTACCATGTTACTTCGTTGGTGTTTTGTTTAACTGCCTCGGTTAAGGTTCGGGTTTTCATGAACCATTGTTCATGCTCCAGTATTTCGATTGGGTGTTTGCACCGCCAGCAGGTTCCAACCTCTTGACGAAGAGGCTCCAGCTTTTCAAGCAGACCCGCCTGTTGCAGGTCTTCGATTACCTGTTTTCGTGCCTGTTTTACGTATAACCCAGCATATTTTCCTGCGTTCTGGTTTAGCCGTCCTTTGTCATCGATTAGTATGATTGGCTCAAGTTTGAGTGTGGAAACGGCTTTGACGTCTGCTTTGTCGCCGTATGTGCATATCATCAAAACGCCTGTGCCAAATTTGGGGTCAACTTCTTTTTCTGCGATTATTTTGACTTGCCTGTTTGCGATGGGCACTTGGATGTTTTTGCCGATGTAGTTGCTGAAGCGTTTGTCTTGGGGGTTTACTGCAACGGTTACACATGCGGGCAACAGTTCAGGTCGGCTTGTTGCGATAACTAGGTGGTTGCCGTCCTCTAACATGAATCGGATGTAATGCAGGTTGCCTTCTTTTTGTTCATGTTCTACTTCGGCGTCTGCGATTGCTGTTTCGCAGTGTGTGCACCAGCTAATCGGGTGTGTTCCCTTGTAGATGTACTCCTTGTTGTATAACTGGATGAAGCTTAGCTGTGTTCGCCGCCAGAAGTCTGGGTTCATTGTCTTGTATTCAGTGGTCCAATCCACCGAGCACCCAAGCCGCATGATGGCTTGTTTCATTATGGCGATGTATTTTTCGATGACCTGTTTGCAGAGTTTAACAAACTCCGCTGGGGGCAGGTCGGTTTTTTTGATTTTGTGGATTTCCTCGGTTTTTACTTCTGTTGGAAGTCCGTGGCAGTCCCAGCCCTGCGGGAACAACACGTTGTATCCTCGCATCCGCTTGTAGCGGGCTAGGGTGTCTATGTATGTCCAGTTTAGCACGTTTCCCATGTGGAAGTTTCCAGATGGATAAGGAGGAGGAGTGTCAATCGTAAACGAGGGACGTTCAGAATCGTCCCTGTTGAAGTGGTATATACCCATTTCTTCCCAGTTCTGTTGCCACTTTTCCTCGATTTCAAGCGCGTTAAATTTTTTAGGGAAAGCTTTCATCGGTCAGCCTCAAGGTTGCTGTTTTATCGTAAAATTAACGCGGAACTAATTTAGCTTTTAGGTGATTCACCAAGCATTTAGTTGACTTTGATTTCTGGTGTTTTGCTTATTAGGCTCTGTTTTAGAACTTATAGTTCAATAGTAGAGAGAGATACCTAAAACTAGAATTAATGTTCAGCTCAATTTTTTCGTCAAACAAACATAATACAACAATTTACTTTGATAAGAACCTATTAATAAAAAAAGAGCTCTACATTGAAATATGCCAAAAAAAGATTTCTTGCCCAAAGACATTCCCGATTTGGAAAGTATTTTCTACAATCCAGATAATGTTCAGAGAAAAAGAAGATATGAATCATATCTCGACACTAAATTAGTTGATAAGAAACGTGAAACAGAAGCAAAAAAGATGCTGGCAAATTTTGGAGAATCAGTTAAAATACTCACTCGTGAAGGTGTTAAAACCGCCGATTTCAAAATAGAAAAAAGCAAAATTATCTTTGAGATAACATCA
>JBAZEV010000018.1:0-13609 GCA_041653695.1 Bathyarchaeia archaeon | reverse complement strand
TCTGAATCTGAAGTGATTTCACAGGTTATCGCATCAAGGTCTGAACAAGAGATACGGGCTGACTTTAATGAAGCAATAGACCATGCAATGGAAAAAGATTATTCGAACTTCAACGGCTATCAGAGAATGGTAATAATTTTCATAGACACAAGCTTATCAGCAATGTGCTCTTACACTCAGTTCGGTTCTAATCCAGAATTTATTAAAAAGACCGATTTTGTTGATTCAGATATAAGTCATATGATTATTTTGCCGATGCCCAGTTCAATAAGTGACCAGTTGTCTTACACTGCATACACGAAAACTAAGAATCATGCCAAAATACTAGAAGAGAAACTGCCAAAAGAATTCAAAGTTTTTCATATTTGATTTTTCTATTTTTTGAAATGCCTTAAAATTGGTTTGAATGTTAGTTTTGCGCACTCAAATGAATTCCTATTCCCAACCTGTAGTTACATGGAAATTCATCTAGTATTTTTGGATTGTTGATTTTTTTCTCTACAAAAGGATTAGCAAATAGACAAAAATGCTTTCTATTCCTGACCAACACTGCACTAGCGTTCTCCAGTTTTGGCTCATTGAAAAACAAACTCCTTTTGTTTTCTGGAATAACTGACCTGCCATTTGGCAAAATGCACATTTTTACCAAATAATCTTTCCATCCCTGTTTGATAGCCAGTTTTATCTGGTCATTGATTTGTATACTGGGCATTGGTGGCGGTGGAATACTACCTGTAATATCTCCAAGGATTTCAGGACTATAATATGTAGCATGCCCAAAGAGTTCAGCGTTATATGTATCCACAGAAAAAAGCATTGAATTATCGTCAATAGCTATGATGAAAGCTTTTTTTAATTCATCTCCAGTCCAATCTTCTCTTTTTCTAGCTTTGTTAAGTATGTCATATTTTATTCTTTGAATATAATCGGGAGGTTGAGTTATAACGTCTAACATTGTTCCTATTCCAAGGTATGACTTTTCCTTCTCAGTAGGGTGCAAATCAACGTCTGCGATTGCAGTTTTTATAGTAAGTTTTGAAGAAGTAGGTTTCTCCTTTTTTATTTTTTGAGAAAACTCATCAAGAGATTGTTGGCTAGCTTGCTCTTTCTTATCTCTGGTTTGATAAAGATATGCAGGTGTTGCTAAAGTCTTTGATGATTTCACAACCACCATAAATGATAATCCCAATTCATTCAGTTGGTTTGCGATGTTGATACCAAATTTCCAAGATTCCTCGTCGAATTGGATAGTCTTCACTTCAACATAGGAATCCAAAGATTTATTGGAAACAATCATATCTGGTGCCCTCCTTCCCTGAAAGACATTGTCAGGTAACAGAGTGACTTTCATTTTATTAAACAAAAAGTAGCGAGCAAATTCTAATTCTGAAATCATTGAATCAAATTTGGCTAAATCGGATGTTTCATTAACTTTCACGTCAATGCTGTTACATGCAAAGGAATAAAGGTCGTTGAAAAGAGTGTCGAGATACTTCAAATATCCAGATAACTGCGTAGAAAAAACTAAGTTTTCCAAATCAGTATTGCTTCCGAGTCCTTTGTGCAAAAAGGGAAAACTGTTAACCATTTGTCTGACACCCAGATCCAATTGGGTTTAGCACTATTAAAATTTTTTATTAATTTATCATATTCTCACTATTAATCTAGCGACAAAGTAATTATTATAATATTTTTATTACTTTTTTTTATATTCTCAATCTGAATCTGCCTTGAGTCATCTAGATACATCCTATTGTCCTTTCAAAAAAGTGGGGATTTTGAACCATCACCAAGCGAATACGCAAAATTAGCTTTTAGGTAGCAAAATATTGCTGTTGTGCTGTTTTTCTGAAAAAACACTGTTTTCAACAATGAACTACTATTAGTCTTCAAACATGTTTGAGGTATCAACGCCAGTTTGGCGTTTTGGCTAGTTTTCGTTTGCAGAGCATCATAATAAAAGTTGCACAAAGAGCCAATGGCAAGATAATCCATGAAGCAAACTCTGGGATTGCGGGTGTTTCAGTTGGCAGTGTTTGGGGGTTTGGTTCAGTCAAGAAAGGACCAAAAGAAGCTTTGGCTAAACGTTTAGTGCTCTTATTTGACAAAAAAGTGAAGTTGGGGTAATCTGGTGTCTGCAGTGGATGCTAAATCTAAAGGGCATCAAGTCAATGGTGAGATTGCATTTATGGCGTGTTTTTTGAATTCATCAATGGGTAGTTATCTTGGTTGCTTTGGTTGATAACGTATGGTGTGTCTCCGATTCCGTCCCCGTTATTGTCTGTGCCTTCGTAGTCGCTCCAGTAGTTGCCTCCTGAGGGAAACCCATTATCCCATATGTTGCCAAAGGTTGAGGCTAAGGCTTGGTATGTGTTGTCTATGACATTGTTGTGGTAAAAGCGGTTATCACCAGAATCTGAGGCATACAACCCAATTCTGTTGTTGGCTACGGTGTTTGCATGAACAGCTATGTCCGAAGAGTTGTAGAGGTAAATACCGTATTCATTGTCTGTTACAGTGTTTTCGGAATAAATGTTACCAGAAGAACGCGAGGTAACGATGCCAATTCGGCTGTTTGTTATGGTGTTTCCATATACAGTGACTTCAGAAGTGATGAAAAGCTCAACGCCTTCATCGTTGCCTGTTAGCAAGTTTTCAGAAACTGTACAACCAGAAGAACCGTAAACAAGAACACCTTGACGCTCACTATCGGCTATATCGTTTTCAGAAACAACACTATTTCCAGAATCGTAGACCATAACCCCGCGTATTAAACAGTTAGTGATAGTGTTCCCCAAAACAGTGGTATCCAAACAGTCCCAGACGTAAACACCATTCTCGGTTTCTGTTATCGTGTTTTCAGAAACAGTACTATTAGAACAACCAAGCAAAAACACGCCGTGAATTAAGCTGTCGGTTATATCGTTTGCAGAAACAACACAATCAGAAGAATTAGTGATGCTAAGTCCACGGTATTCGCTGGATAAGATACTGTTTTCAGATAACGTACAACCCGAAGAACGAATAAGGCTAACGCCATTGTTATCGCTGCCTGTAATATCATTTCCAGAAACAATGTTGTACGAACAGTTCCAGATGTAGATTCCGTCTTCGCTGTTTGCTATCATGTTCTCAGAAAAAGTGTTCCCAGATGAACGCGAGGTGGCGATGCCAAATCTGCTGTTTGTGATGGTGTTTTCCAAAACATTGACATCAGAAGACTTGTAAAGTTCTATTCCGTCAAAGTTGCTTGTCAATGTGTTCTCAGAAATTGTGTTACTAGAACAACTTGATAGAATAATTCCACGGGATTCGCTGTTGGTTATACTGTTTTGCGAAACAGCAACATACGAAGACATGTAAAGGAAGAGCCCATCAATGTTGTTTGTCAAAGTGTTTTCAGACAAGATACAATTACCAGAGTTACTCAGGTAAAGCCCGCATTTTGCATTGTTTGTTATGTTGTTTTCTGAAAACGTGAAACCAGAAGAGCGAACAAGACTGATTCCGTTGTTTGTGCTTTCGGTAATAGTGTTTCCAGACACAGTTGTATCTGAACAGTTGTAGACGTAGATTCCGTCCTCGCTGTTTGTTATGGAGTTCTCAGAAAAAATGTTATCAAAAGAACGCGAAACGGCAATACAAAATCGGCTGTCTGCTATGGTGTTATCAAAAACAGATACATCAGAAGACCTGTAGACTTCGATTCCTTCATAGTTATTGGTCAACGTGTTTCCAGAAACTGTGCCACCAGAAGAACCGTAAACAAGCACACCTTGGATGGGACTGTCTGAAATATCGGTTCCAGAAACAACACAGTTATCAGAATAACAGATGCTTACGCCACGGGATGTGCTATTTGTTATGGTGGTTCCAGAAACGGTTACAAAAGAACAACGGTAAACGTATATTCCGTTATTGCTGTTTTGGATCGTGAAACCGCTGATTTCCACATTTTCTGCACGATAAACCCGAATGGTTGAATAAACGTTTACGTCACCAGAAATTATTGTTGTGTCTTGGTTTTCTCCAGTTAGCACCAAATTGTTTTTGGTAATCGTGACTGTTTCTTGGTAAGTTCCTGCCCTGACGTATATGGTGTCGCCTGAGTTTGCTGCATTTACTGCATCTTGGATTGTCGAAAAATTGTCGGGAACAGTTATTGTAGTTGGTTGACTGAAGGCAATCGGGGTGGTGAATGCCAAAATCAAGATAACGACTAGGAGTAACGAAGTTTTTCTCATCTTAACCAGTTCCTTGCAAATTTATTTAGGGCACTAAAAACAATAAAACGTAGAACAAATAACGACTTTTCAAATACAGTCATTTTTATTCAATATAGTATATTAATGATAAACCAATAAAGCGATTTTTGTCAAGAAACATTGACCAAAACACCCCAAAAGAGGTCAAGAAACTTTGACTAACAAAAACTGTAAAGTCAAACACCTGTAACCATTGACCAAACGCTGTTCGGGGATAAAACATCGAAAAATCAGGCAGCCATAGTTCAACGTTATTTTAAAGTATTCACCAAAAATTTATGAACCAAACAATGTACAGCTTTAGCACTACAAGTAGGGTTTTGATTTGAATGCGGGAAATTTGTTTTAGGAAGTATGCATTAACAGTTTTTGTTGCTTTTGTCTGTTTGAGTTTACTTACCGTAAACGTTCAAGCGTTAAGCTGGAACCTTGTGTCCAGCCCAACCAAATCAAACCTGCACGCCGTGGATATGGTCAGCGCCACGGATGGGTGGGCGGTTGGTTCAGGGGGAACAATAATTCATTGGAACGGAACAAGCTGGAGCAACGTGACCAGCCCAACAACTGCAATCTTGAAGTCAGTTTCCATGGTTAGTTCAGATGACGGTTGGGCAGTTGGGTTAGATACATCCATAATACATTGGGACGGAACCCAGTGGAGCAACTACACATCAGTGCCATATTCCAATTTCCAGTGCGTACACATGGTTAACGCCTCTATGGGTTGGGCAGTTGGTTTGGCAGGAAAGACGATGTCGTGGAATGGAACAAGCTGGAACAACGCAACGTATTCGAGTAATAATCCTCTTTACTCTGTGGACGTTGTTAGCTCAACTGAACAGTGGGCAGTTGGACAAAAGGGAATAATCGTCAAAGGAAACGGAACAAGCTGGACCATAATCAGAAACCCAGAGATTCGGTGGTTATGGTCTGTGAACATGGTAAACGCGCAGGACGGCTGGACAGTAGGAGACAGCGGAACAATCATGCGTTATGATGGAACAAACTGGACCGACCAAACAAGTCCAACAACTGAGCACCTGTTTTCTGTTTGCATGCTAAACCAGAACAGCGGCTGGGCAGTGGGTGCTACTGGTACAATCATCAACTGGGATGGAGCAGGTTGGAACAAAATTGCCTGCCCAACAACGGCGTGGTTAAACTCGGTGGACATGCTCAGTTCAACGGATGGGTGGATAGTTGGCGCAGACGGCACCATAGTTCATCTGCAAGAAACATCTGGTTTTCCCGTTGAATACCTCGCAGTTATCGTTGGCGCAGTGGCAGTTGCCGCAGTTGTGTTGGTGATGCTACGGAAAAAGCGTTTATCAACACGCTAGATTTCTGGATAAACAGGTAACACAAATGTGGTGTTGCTTTGTTTTTTAGAAAAAGCATTGATTTCAACAATGAACTACTATTAGACTACAACCATGTTTGAGGTTTCAACGCTAGTTTGGTGTTTTAGCGAGTTTTCGTTTATATAAAAATTCCATTGCTGCTACAGACGCCAGAATTGGCAGAATCAGCCATGAAGAAAACTCTGGAATATCTTCAGGTATATCCCCAGAAAGGACAAAAGGTTCCATCAGGGGATAGTTGTCTTGCCGGTTTTCGTCGATTATGAATGGTGTATCGCCTATTCCATCGCCGTTGGCATCTGTTCCGTAGTAGTCGCTCCAATAGTTGCCCTCTTTTCCGTTATCCCAAAAATTGGTTTTTTCATCGGCTCCCGGTTTGGAAATATCCACTTGTACACTGTTGTTAACAAAATTATTTCTGTAAAACGTATTGTTCCCAGAATTCATCACGTTAATGAACAACGCTGATTTGCCGTTGCCAAAATTTGTTATGTTGTTACCATACAGCAGGTTATCTGAGCCAAAAGGTATCAATATTCCACCATCATTGTATGGTGTCTCTTTTCCGTTTACTACGTTTTCAGAGATGATGTTTTGTTTGCTCATTCCGTGAGAACCGATTTCAATTCGTTCACACCTGTTTTTTGTAATGTTGTTTGAGTGCGCATAACTTAACAAGATATTTGAAGCAACGTTTTTTTCGATTAAATTAAACGAACCTTCTACGCTAATTGCACCAGTGTACCTGTTAGTCATTAACACGGTGTTTTTACTGATGTTGTTGTAGTATCCTTGTATCAACATGTGGTTGACAGTATTTTCAGTAATGTTGTTTTGAGAACCAGTGATTAGTAGCTGTGGTGTTTGCAGAATATTGTTTGTTAAATTGTTTCGGTTTCCAGTTACAGATACTCTTCCACCAGTTACTTCTCCACTAGTGCAAGTGGGTTTGAAAACAATTGTTAACCCCTTGAGTTCACTATCCCCCGCTCGGAGGGTGACGCAGTCAGAATAATCCACGAAGAATAAGTTAGAAATTATTGATGTTTGGGTATATGGAGGATACACGTTAACTATGGTGGTTTCTGGGTTTTCTCCGATAATTGAAATTGTCTTGTTTATTACCACAGACATGTTCATTGGCTCATCATAAACGCCTTCTTTTATGCGTATTGTGAAACCTTCAGAGGCATTACTGACCGCATCTTGAAGGGTAAGGTAATCGTCGGGAACAACAATCGTCTTAGTCTCAGCATCCACGGTAATATTTAGAGGAATAGATAACAAAACAAAAGAAAACAGCAACAACAAAAAGAAAAACACATCAGCTTTTCTATTGATACCCAACATGACAAGTAATCACACATTAAATACAGCATTAAAGCGTTTTTGTCAAGGTTTATTGACCAAAAAAGAATGTGGTTAGTTAAGGTTTCTTGACATGTAACCGTTGATTTCCCAACTTGTAGTAAACTGTTGTGGCATTGGTTTTGGGAAAGCAATAAATCTGTTTCGAATACATGGATAGTATCTGGTTTAAACGGTGTGGGATGCAACGAGAAACAAAAATGTGTTACTGGTCTTGACGATATTCATTTTTGC
This sequence comes from Bathyarchaeia archaeon, assembly GCA_041653695.1. Classification (GTDB taxonomy): domain Archaea; phylum Thermoproteota; class Bathyarchaeia; order Bathyarchaeales; family Bathyarchaeaceae; genus Bathyarchaeum. The sequence goes on along the minus strand of JBAZEV010000018.1, from coordinate 6,381 downwards.
GTTTGTTTTCCGAGCCGCAGTACTATTCCATAACGCTTACCCACCAAGCTCTGACATCGGGTTGCATGGCAGCATCATTAACATTATCCTAGACGAGGGCGAACTACCGCTGTGGAACCCGTACCACATGGGAGGAGAACCATTGGCTACGCCTCCGGGTTTTCATTTTTTTGTTTCAATCATGATAATGTTCACGGGCATGTCTGTGGTAGTGGCGGAGTTGGTAACCGCCGCGTTGTTTAGTGCATTCATTGTTTTTCCCGCGTATCTTGTTGCAAAAAAGATGTGGAAAAACGATTACGCGGGACTTTTAGCAGCATTTTTTGCGGCTATCTCGGCGTTGAGTCTTGAAATGATAAGCTGGGGCGGCTACACAAACGTTGTTTCCATCGCGTTGATGATACTGTTTTTCTATTTGTTCATAAAAGACCTAGAACAGCCACGAATCAGCCACCTGCTGCTGGGAACGTTGCTTGTTGCGGGTTTGACTCTTACGCACACGTTTACGTTGTCTGTGTTTTTGCCGATTCTGGCGCTGTTCTTTGTGTTGTTGATAATTGGCAAAATCCGAAAACTGGAAAACATCAAAATGTTAAGGTCGCTACGGTTTCTGGGAGTCTGCGGAGTACTGGGCGCACTGGTTGTAATGCCGTGGATACTGCGGGTTTTGAGTTTCTATGTTGACGCTACTGCGGGGCTGCTACTGGGGGGAGTTGCAAGTAACAAGAACTTGATTTTGGACAACCGCACGTTAAGCCCAGTTATTTTGGGTTTGCTGGTTGCGTTGATTCCAGCGTTTTTTATTTTCAAGTCTTCCCGAAAACGTTTTTTTGACACTGAAACTTTTCTGCTAATAGCATGGTTTATTGTTCCAGTAGTAATGACCCAAGCTTACATCGTTGGAATATATGTTGATTACTCAAGGTTCATGTATTTCATCGACTTTCCGGGAATCGTGATAATCTCAGCGGCGTTATGTTACCTGTTCCATTTCACAACCAACGCAGAAGATAAACACCCAAAAATTAGGTGGCTTAAACACCGAAAATGGGCAATGCCAACAGTGTTCACAGTGTACATGTTCATCTTCATTATTCTTTCACCTTGGTCTATTATCCCAAACGATGCAATGGACAGAGCAAACTATTACACCACCATACAACAACCTGAAGCAACGGGCATAGACTGGATACAAACCAACACAGCCCAGAACTCGGTGCTCATCGCAGACCACCTATATGGCTGGTGGCTGTCTGGACTGGCTAAACGACCCACATTAAGTGCCGCAAGCCTAGAGTTTTTGTTGTATGAAAACGAGATTGAGGTAGCCCAAAACGCTCAGTTTATGCTGGATACGGACTACTTCATCGACAACGGGTTAATACAGGTCAGAGAAAACGGACCAAACCTTTGGCGGCACAACCCAGGTTTAAGCATCCAGACATGGAGCGGAAAATCGTATTCGATGATGTATTTCCAAGACAACCAAACCACGTTGAGCAGCTACTACCTTGACGGTTACGGTAACAGGGTTTACCAGAACATAACGTTGGCGGACCTGAAGCAGACACAGTTTTGGATGAACACAACCAAGGATGAAGCAACGGTTACTGTAATCCGCGAAGATGACTCGATACGGGTAACACGAACGTTGACTGCATATCAGGGAGTAAGGTTTGTTGAGCTTTCGTTTAAGGTTGAAACTAAAAATGATGTGGTTAACGTTGAACAAACAGAGGTGCGATTCAACACAACAAACGGATACATGACCTCAAAGGACACATTTGCTGCGGTCTACGACCAAAAACAGAAGGTATGCGGAGAGGTAATCTTCCAAGGAACTAAACCAACAGCGGTTTCAACGTTAGAAGACATTAACCAAATCAGGTTGCTGTACAGTCACACAGGAAACCAGACCATGAACATCGACCTGCTTTTTGGGGTGTTTGATGCAGCAAACCTTAGTTACCCCGAGGAGGTAACGCAAACATATTACGCGTATGCTGAGTCACCAAAAGAAGTTGTGACCGATACGCCGCTGTTCACATGGAACTACGTTGATGCGCTGGAAAAATTTGATGTCTCGTATGTGGTGTGCCGATACCAAATTGGTAACTCAAAGTTTTCGTGTGACCCAAGGTTCAGGCTGGTCTTCAATGCAGGGGACGTTTCGGTTTTTCAGGTAGTAAAATAGGCAGTTTTAGAGTGTGTTGAATTTGCGTGGTTTGGAGTCTGGGCAAACAACTGTTTCAACTAGGTCTTGCATTTCGTTTACGGTTACATGTTTTATTATGTACATCACGGTTTTTCACCACATTCAACAGTAACGTGGCGGCTGCGTGATTTAGTTCCAGTGATTAGAACAGGTTGTTCGAGTTCCTGAACAACACCAAATCGGTGTTACTGCTTGGTTGATAACCGCATAAGTATCTTTGAAACTAACCGTTTCCGTGGAAGGTTAATGCTTAATGTGCCAGTTTCCATGCATTCCACGCAGATGTTAATGTCGCAGGCTAGGTTATCGTGGAAAACGAGTTTGCATGGATATACGGCTTTTACTTCGTCGCCGCAGCAGTCACAGAACAGGTGTATCATAGCTTTAACCTTACGAGTTAAGAGACCATACAGTGGTTAAAAGGAAAGTTTCATTCACAAGCATATTGCCAAAAGCGGATTATATCAAACCAACGCCCAGTAAATCAGGTAAACTGGATGTTTTTATATGCATAACAGGTTAATCATATTCAATACATCCTGCCAAGCTGGAGGATAATAGGTGCAAAAGGCAAAGCTATCCACAATTGAACTAATCTTCGTATTAATAGCCGCCTTAACCATATTCTTTGTAACATTCCAGCAGCTATCAGCAGACGGCGTACTCCCCGGAAACGACCCCGCAGTCCACCTGATAAAAGCAAAACAGATAATCACAGACCAACGCGTCAGCTACAGCGAAATCGCGTGGTATCCACCACTGTTTCACACACTGCTGGCGATGATGCAACTATTCGCGGGAACACTGGATATTATGGTTGCCGCGTTATTACTCAAACTGTTTGTTGCAACCCTGAACGTTTTGTTGCTACTTTGTACGTACCTGATTGCACGAAAAATTTTCAACATCCCAGTTGCGGTTGCCTCAACAGTTTTCACGTTTATGTCTGTTCCACTGTTCGAAATCATGTACTGGGGCGGCTACCCGAACTATCTGGGGTTTGCGTATATTGCACTGATTTTTTATGTTATGCTTAAAGATTTCAAGGTTAAAACCAAACTGTTTCTGTTGTTCTTTGACGTATTCTTCCTTGGACTGACCCACCAGTTGTCAATGTTTGTTTTCGTGTTGATGTTCATTCCAACATTTCTAGCAAGCACCACAGGAGGCTCAAAGAAGAATCTGTTAATATTTTTTGCAATGATAATCGGAGGCGGATTAGCGTTACTGGTGTGGTATGCAAGGGTCATTATCGAGTACGCGGACATCATGATACAGTACATCTTCTATTCAATCTCAGAAAACTACTACTACATCGGGTCAGTAGCATTTTACGGGTTGAACAAAAACCTTGCAACAACACTCTACCTTACAGCAGTAGGCATCCCGTTAATACTGCTGCTAATAAAACTGAAAAAAGTACCAAAATCTGCGTTGATGGTGATATTCTGGTTAGCAGTCCCATTCATCTTGTCGCAGTCTTACCTTTTGGGGGTATCGTTGCCTTATCACAGGTTTGTTTACTTCTTCGCAACACCAATCGCCATCATTTCAGGAGTTACCATATTCTGCGTATTGCAACTACCCGAACTAGTGAAAACAAAACTGTTACCAAAACTCCCAAGGAAACGTGAAACTTTACTTGGCGTCAAACTAATTGCAGTAGCATTAATCATTGTATTGTTTGCTTCGCAGGCATCTGTTTTTCTGCAACGCGTTGGACCGTATCCAACATTTTATGAACGCGCATCCACAGCCAGCTACGATTCAGGTATCTGGGTAAACCAGTACTCAACAGTGAATGACTCGGTGGTTGTTCCCAGAAGCCCAGGGTCGTGGTTTAACGTGTTTTCTGACCGAATAACAATCGAGGAAACAGACCCGCTTTACTCAAGAAACGTTGTCGCGGAAGCGGTTCTGTACAGTTTCTATGAGATGGAAAACAGCCGAACGCTTACTCAGGAATACAATCAACAGAACATAAACGCTGGACAGGAACTGGACGTTTCAGTTTACAACGTTTGGACCAAAATAGTAACAATCCCAACAAAAGATGTCAACGTAGTCTACCTTAACTCCACCAGAGACTGGGTAGAGTTACCGCTCTTAGAAGCAAACGAAACAATTTACTGGACAAAACAAAGCGCGGAAACATCACAGCTTGTCTGCGAATACGTCCACGAATATTACAATGTTCAAAAAATTGTTACATTCCAAAACAACAGCTCCGCAATTAACATCGAATGGAAACTGATAGCACAAAAAGACCTGCCACATGCACGGCTGACACTTGGCACATATTTTGAGCCTTCACTGGATTTCAAGGAAGCACTTATTCCAGGAATACTACAATGGGAAAACCCATGGGTAAAACCAACAAAAATAGCCCCCGACAACGGGTGGGCAATAGTGGAAGATGTTGCAACGCACCTACGGGGAAATGTTGCAGCAGTACTAGACCCAACAAACCGCATTTTAGCAGTAGTAGAATTCAACCAAAAACCGAGCATATACAGCATCGGAGCCCTAACCAACCGATTCATAGACGCACTGCGGCTCACGTACGATTTTGGCAACTTAACTGTTGGCGAAAAGGCACAAATATCGTTTAAAATTTTGCTGTATGCATTCCAAGCTCAAACAGTAGAACGGTTAGATGCAACAGAGCTGATGCAGCAATATGACACAAAAACGGTTCTGCCAGTAAAACAACGCGACTACCTAACATACATCAACGAATACAACATAAAATTTGTAGCAGTAGACACACAGCAGGTTCCATCCAACAGACCTGCAACACCTGACCTAGACAGGGTATACGACAACGGCAGAGCAGTAGTTTATGCAACCAAAAAATAAACGAAAGCTACACATCTGCTGGCTCTAACCAGTTCCGTGACTCAATCAATGTTTTGCCACCGAACTTAACCTTCAAACAGCCTTCATATGGACACATTTCCACACAACGCATACACAAAAGACACATAGAAGGTGCAATCTTGCCGCCTCTCTCCTCGTAGACTTCTGTTACTTGAGGTGGACAAACACGTTTGCAGATTCCACATTTTGTGCATTTTTCTTCCTCTTTGTAAAGGTGCAACACTGGAACGCCCCTGAAGGCTTTGATACGGTTTATCGCAGCCAACGAAATACCTGTTGGGCAGAACCTGCACCAGAAACGCCTGAACGCAAACGAAGCCGCAACGGTTATGGCAACAAAAGCCAACGAGAGTAAGGGAACCAAGTTTCCGCCCACGTAATAGAGTATATCCGAAGCATACGGCCAACTGAAGTTGACGCCGTTAAACGCCAAGGCACTTTCCCATGGAGTAATAAGGGGTTCAAGGGGGCTTAACAGGATCATCAAAGGTCTGAATGGACCATACAGATACACGACCAAAGGATAGTTCCAAGGGTCGATAGGGGCAATAAACACCAAAGCCAGAAACGCCGCAAAAATGATGTAACGCAGTTTATTCAATGCACCGTTAAGACCTTCGGAAAGGCTGCGGTAACGTATTTTGAGTCCTTTACGGGCTAACGTGATCAAATCCATATACAAACCAAACGGGCACAGCCAACCGCAGAAAAACCTGCCCAAGAAAAGGCTCATTATAAAGATGCCAAGTAACAAATACAGCAACGAAGAAAAGCCGTCAAAAATGAAGTAAATCCCAACCAGTGCGGCAACCTGAGCAACGATACGCAGGTAACTGATTTTTGTTGTCAAATCTTTTTTCCAGATAAGAACAACAAGCAGCCCCGCGAAAGATGCCCCTGCAAAAACTGTAAGCAGTAACAGTTGAGCAACAAGTTCCATCGTCATTTTTGAATACTCTTGATGTTTTAGATAACAAAATTAGATGGGGTTTGTCATTTAAATTTTACATAAATAAAAGCAGACAAACCCATCTGAAGGTTCTATTGTGCACTCCGTCGTCTCTTGTAGAAGAACAGAATAGTTACATCAACAGCAACAATCGCCGCTGCGGCTGCTGCTACTATCCAAGGCAACACAGAGGACTTTTGCACAACGGGCGCATAGAACACACGCGTGTTGTATTGCTGCAGGTAATCCAAGTGTGCTTGGTCGTATGGGTAACTTTCTGTATCAGGGTACGGGAATCCGCTCATGCCTTCGAAGGGCAGTGGGTCTACTGTGAAAT
>JBAZEV010000017.1:0-31736 GCA_041653695.1 Bathyarchaeia archaeon | reverse complement strand
AAGACGTGAAAACCGTTTTGCGGCAAACTAACTCGGTTTCTGGCGAGTTTAGGCTGCGGGATTTGGAGTATGTTTTGGGCAATAACACAACACAAACCGTTTACAGGGAGTGCGGTTGCCGCTACAAAACAGATGTAAAGAAAACGTATTTCTCGCCAAGACTTTCCTATGAACGGTTGCGGATAGCAAAACTTGTTAAACCCCGCGAAGTGGTTGTTAACATGTTTGCGGGTGTGGGCTGTTACTCGGTTTGTGTTGCTAAACATTCCCAACCAACCAAAGTTTACTCCATCGACGTTAACCCCGATGCGTTCAGGTACCAACAGGAAAACGTTTTGCTCAACAGAACAGAAACAGTCATTATTCCCATGTTAGGAGACGCAAAAACACTCATACAAACCCAACTGCAAAACGTGGCGGACAGGGTGCTGATGCCTTTGCCTGAAAAGGCTCTGGAATACCTTGACTGCGCCCTTTTGGCACTAAAACCCGCTGGGGGCTGGATTCATTACTACGATTTTGAGCACGCAAAAAAGGGTAAGTCCCCAGTAAAGAAAACTGAAGTAAAAGTCTGCGAAAAACTGGATGCAAAAGGCATCAAGTTTCAGGTAAACTATGGCAGAACTGTAAGAACAACTGGACCAAACTGGTACCAAACCGTATTGGACATACATGTACAAAAATAGTTAATAGGCAAACCGCGCATAACCATCAACATTAAACAGCTTCATGGAAACTGGAGGTTACAGCAATCAAAAAGAAGTTAATGGAAATTTTGGCGTGTCCAATCGATAAACATCACCCGTTGGAACTTCACGTTTTTGAAGAAGCAGACGAAATCAGCGAAGGCGTAATAATCTGCCCGAAATGTTCACGGTGGTACCCAATCCGAGACGAAATCCCAGAAATGCTGCCAGATGAACTCAGAAACGAAAAAGATGAACTGCCGTTCATGCAAAAATGGAAACAAAAATTCCCAGAAAACATACTAACAGAAGGCAAACCCTTCAACATCGAAAAACAACAATAACTTGTCAGGCACAACTTTTTAGTTGCCCAAACAATTGGGCGTTACGGTTAACGTTCAGGAAGCTTTGAGTAACTTCCATCTTTTGTGCGGTAAACAGCGAACTGTTTGACGGTTTCCCAGTTTTCTCCAGTGTTACGTCTTAGTTGGACTGTTATTACCTCTGATGATGGGTCAGTTTTTCCGGGCCAAACGGTTAATCCCAGATAGTCAGTTTCGTTTATGCGTGTGTGGAATCTTGCCTTTGGTTGAGAACTCATTGTTTTTCACTACCCAACTAATAGGCGTGTATTGCTTTTAATTTTTTTAGGAAAAAAGAGGGACCAGAAAACTTCATGTTTGCCGTTCAAGTATTACATTTAAAGCAAAAATATAAGCCCCGAAACCGCAAACAAAGCCTCAACCACTATCAGAAACACCACAATGTCCTTTTCGTACACTTTTGTTTTCACTTTCTTGAGGAACCACAACGCAAAATGGGTCATGTCATAGATGTGCTCGTAAGGCATCTCTAACGAGCCGTCAGGGTTGGGTTTTGCGAATGCTTGTACGTCGCCCATGTTGTCGATTACTCGGGCTTTAAAGTACAGCAGGATTTCGAAGAAGTATGGAACAAAAAGCCAAACCGCGATACGTTCCATGTTTCCCAGAATAGCTAATGTTCCAACTAATGCTCCAACAGCGTAACTAAAGGCGTTGCCTGGAAAAGTTTTTGCTGGATACCAGTTGAAAACCAAAAACCCAAGCAACGACGCAAAAACAATGAATGAAATCAATGCTATCCACAGCTGTCCAATCAGTAGGCTTGTGAACCCGAATGTGCCAAAGATTACCAGTCCCATGCTTGCTTCTAACCCGTTGTAGCCTGCTAATAGGTTGTAACCGTTTGTTGCTCCGATTATGCCAATGGGAATTATCAGCAACGGATAAAGCAGACCTAAATCAACGTTGCCTAAAACGGGTAAAACAATTACTGATTGCCCAGCGTTAATAACAACCAGCGGCAACGCAATCGGAATCGTGAGCAAAACTTTCTGCATCTGGCTTAAGCCATCTTTCCACCCCAGTACGTCATCGATAAATCCTATGAACCCCGCCAACAAAACCGTGGCAGTGATGGCAAGGGCTTCGACCACATTGAGTGAAGGTGTCCCCAGTAACGAGAACGTTTTCAAGAAGATGTAAATCAACAACGAAAAACAGATAACAACCGCAACAATCAACCCCCCAGACCGCGGAACAACTGGGTAGTCAGGTTTGTTCATGTCTTTTCCGACCAAATTTGATTTGTTTGCGGATTTTATCCACTTGCCTGTTAGAAAAATTGTTAGAACAAAACTCAGCAACACGATTACGCCCGCTAAAACCAGTTCGTCGAGTTCAACTAACAAGAAATCTCGGAACCACACTTGTAGACTGTTAAAGAAAATAGGTGCACCGAAAAGGTTTTGGACAAACATTGTATTGCCTCGGTTTGGGAACCTGTTTTTGTTTAAACAGCATCTATCGCCTTAAAGACTTAAGCGTTACCCTGACTGTTTTGAGTTCTATTTCGTCCAAACGCCTCTGCCGAAGCCGCGGTAAACAAATCCAGCGCTTTCTGCTTTTACGGGGTCTACGATTTGTCCCATATCAACAATAACTGCGGGTTGTTTCATCAACATCTGCAGCCTGCGCAGATTCAAACGGGTAAACCGTTCATGGGCAATAACTATAACTATGCAGTCTGAGCCTTCAACCGTTTTTGAAATCGTGGACTCTGCAGTGTATCCCATGCCTACCAGTTCGCTGTGAGTAAAGAATGGGTCGTAAACCTGAACAATTGCACCCAAAGTTTTCAGGCGGGAAACCAGTGTTTTTGTAGCAGAATTTGAAACCTTTTTTTGGTTCGGCAGGGCAGAAACCCCAAAAACCGCAATCTTTGCGCGCCTCAGGTTTTTTTGGCAAACTTTGAGGGCGTCTCTTATCAAACGTATTGCGTGGTCTAAGGCTTCATCGTTTATCTTAGTGGACAACGACAACATGCGAAGCTTAACTTCTAAGGCTTCTGCTTCATCCACCAGAAAATATGAGTCTCGGGGGATGTGGAGACCAGCCACTTTGGTAAGTTTCATTGGGTTAATTATGTTTAACACTTTAACGAAGTCTATTCCAGATTTTTCACAAAACTGCGCAAACTCGTTGGCGAATGCGATGTTTACGTCTTTGTATGATTCTTCAAGCAGTTTCACGGCTTCGGCGGTTTTTATGTCTTTTACTCGTATAACTTCGCTTTTTGTTATGGTTTCCAGAATAAGGCAAGCAACTTTTAGGCTACGTTTAGTTATTCCGCCCACAACCTTGGTGCAGTTTGCAACATTCTTAGACGGCTGCGGAGAATTGTTCAAAGTCGAATAGTATGCTAAACCGAAATCTATTCCAGCTTTTAGTCCAGAAGCGTTCTCTAGTGCCTCTTTTACTGTGGTTTGGGTCATGCCGGGTCCCATGGTGTTCTGGAAAACAATTAATGACCCCGCTGTTAGGCTCATGCCGACGTCTTGGCATATTTTTTCTAGTTGAGAGTAATCGGGTTTTTTCTTTTTGTCAAGAACCGAAGGAACACCCATTATTGTTACATCGCTTACTGAAACCCCTTTTCTGATGTTTGTTGTTGCCCTGAATTGGCCGTTTTGTATTTGGGGTTCTATGAATTTTTTCAAATCAGTTTCAGCAAACGGAGATTTGCCTTTTTTCAACTGGTGAACTATATGGCGGCTAGAGTCAACGCCAACAACTTTGAATCCTGCTTCAACCAGCAGACAAGAAGTTACTAGTCCTGTTCTTCCGCAGCCTACAACACACACAGTGTATTCTTGTCGTTTTTCCGGCGTTTCTAAGTCTTTTTCTGTAAGCTGCATAGCCTTAGACATTTTTTCTTCTCCACACCATTGCATATTCGTCTTATTAATACCTGACGAACATGTTTGTTGCAAGCAGTTTGCCTGTGCATAAAAACTATCGGAAGAATTTTACAAAAACCTGTAAAAGAATCTGGTTTAAATTATCCGCTCAGAATCCAAAACGTCTTTGGTTACTTCTTTTGAGTGACAAACAGTAACATCCCGCGAAATAGTAACGTTGTCGTGAACATTAACATAATCGCCGATTACACAACCTTGCATGATTTTTGTTCCTTCACCAATTATTGTTCCTTCACCGATTACTGCACCAGTTACCGAGGCGCCATCTGAGATTACGGCATCCGGAAAAACAACAGAATCAGTTAAACAAACGTTTGCGCCAACCTCAACACCGTTTCCAACAACCGTATACGGCCCCACCTGCGAGTTCTTACCAATGCTGACACCTGAATCCACACATACGGGGTCAACCAATTTTACGCCTTCTTTGATTGCGGCATCAGCGGCTATCAACCGCTTTTTTTGTTGAACATCAAGCATCATCCTGTTTGCCTTCAGGTAATCGTCAGGTTTGCCGATGTCAATCCATATGTCCTCAAATTTGTAACCAAACAGTTTTCCCTCCATTGCCAGCACCGGAAAAACCTCATGTTCAATCGAAACAGGCCGCCCAGCGGGTATGTAATCAAAAATTTCAGGCTCTAACACGTAGATACCCGCGTTGATGAAATTGCTTGGAGCTTGCTCTTTGGGCGCTTTTTCCACAAACTGGGTAATCTGGTTGTTTTTTGTTAGTTTTACTGTTCCGTATCGTCTGGGGTCTTCAACAGTGTAAAGCGCAATCGTTGCAACCGCTTTGTTTTTTTTGTGCTGTTCCAGCAACGCCTTGAAGTCTATGGTAGAAAATATGTCGCCGTTTAAAACAAAAAATGGTTCACCATGACCGATAAGGTTTTCAGCGTATTTGATTGCGCCGCCTGTTCGCATGGGCTTTTTTTCTTTGGAATACGAAATTTTCAGTCCATGTTTTTGTTCGCCGTAGCGGAGCATGAAAACTTCGGACATGTATTTTACTGCCAAGGTTACTCCGTTTACGCCGCTGTCAGCTAACCGCTGCATGGTCCAATCTAGTAAGGGTTTGTTAAGGATTGGAAACAACAGTTTAGGTCGTGTGCAGCTTAGTGGCCGCAGCCTGGTTCCGATGCCGCCTGCTAAGATTATTGCGTTCAATCTTGCTCAGTCCTAAAACAGTTACTAGTATGCTTGCAAGTAAAAGGTTTATGAACTATGTGTGCGGTTTCATTGGTCAGCAAGAGCCCCACGTTTACGGTTTGGCTGGATAAGATTTAATTTAAAGCACACAGGTATCATATCTCTTGCTGCGCACAATGCGGGGGTTGCCAAGCCAGGTCAAAGGCGCAGCCCTGAGGCGGCTGTCCCGTAGGGGTTCGAGGGTTCGAATCCCTCTCCCCGCACCATTAATTCCAACAAGGACTTTTGATAAAAAAAGTTTTTAATATTTTCATACAGCCAGTGTATCCTCAATACAACTATATGTAAAAGGAGAAAAGTATCGCAAAAGAAGCAAAATGCCACAGTGTGTAGAGGCAAACACTTAACGCAATAGTTACAGTATGTTTGCCTTTGCATGATTGAACCTTAAGTTTTCCTCTTCCAAACATAAAGAACGGTCATAACTGCTCCAATTATGACCGCGGTTGAAACTAACAGTAGTGGTAAATCTGGAAAATCTGGTGAAGTCGGTTGCGTGGGTTCAGTGTCAGTATCTGTTGACGCTTCTGGGATTGTGGTTGTGGCATACATCAAATATAATATTCGGCTGTTTGTGGGTTCGCCAGGTGGAACTTTAAGGTAGCTTATGTGGGGGTTGCCGTTAGAGTCTACGGCTAAGTAACATTTTCTGTCTGTCAGATTACCCAAAGTTTGGTTTTCCCATTTTGTGCCCGTCCATCTTGTGTATATTACATCACCCACAATGTAGATAATATGAGGACCGCCATCTGGTCCTAACGCTAGAAAACCTAGGTAACCCAATTCGACGTTTGAAGCCACTGTCTGCGCATTCCAAGCGAATCCATCCCATCTAACATACAAAATATTGCTGACAAGTGCGGGGTTTTCAGCACTAAGATAGCGATTCTGTGTACAAAGAAAGTGGATGTTGTCATTAGAGTCTATAACCATGTTTCCAAGTTGACCCAAGTTTAAGGATGAAAGGACAGGTTCAATGTCCCAGCGAGAATTTTTCCACACAGCAAGGTTGACGTTTACAAAGCGTGCACCACCTATACTTCGATTCACATACGAAGATTCATTGTAGTACATTATGTGCGGGGTATTGTTTGAGTCCAGCACCAAAGATAACATAGGGTTGATATCTGGTAAGGTGCTGTCTATTCTTACTGTTTGGATTGTCCAGTTTGTTCCGTTTTGGGTTGCATATTTTAGTCTGTTGCCTGTGGTGTATGCTATATGTGGGTTGCCATCTGAGTCTAAGGCAAGTGAGGAGTAGACCGTGTGGTCTGTTGTAACTTCGTGGATATCCCATTTACCTCCTGCCAAACGGGCATATGCTAAGCTTCCGAATGATATGTGGGGATTGCCGTTAGCATCCAATTTAAGGTCGTGCACTGAAGCATATTCTATTTTTTGGATGCCCCAGTCTTTGCTGTTCCAGCTTGCATACCTCGCATCTGGAGACCCACTATATGCTATGTGTGGGTTGTCATTAGAATCAACTGCAATGGGGCAAAAGCCATATCCAATGCCTTGAGCTTTTTCGTCTACAACTTTAATATCCCACGACAGTTCACCCTGAACTGGCACGGTCAAGCAACAAAGAGCCAACAATAGCAAAGGCAAAAAAAGAGCGTTTAAGGCGACAAAAACACACATTTTCTGACCCCCATTGAAATTATAACTTGTACGTAATATAAAAGTGCTATCTAAAATTAATATTTTGGCACATTTAAGTTCAAATTATGTGGATAGACTGCTTTTTTTATTTCAAACAATAGCTTAAAATGCTTTATTTCAGAAACGTTTCGCCTTACTTAAAATCCAAAAGCGTCAACGTAACGTTGCCTAGGATTAAAACTCGACTTTTTGCTCAATTTTCTAAACAAACACTCTGTCGAACTAGTTATGGGAAAAATGTGTACCGTTGTCTGTCAGTTACCACTAAATTTTGGTGTGAATCCTTCTCCCTGCACCATATTATTTTGGTATTCTAATTTAACAAAACAACTTTAACTTGGGGTTTTGCCGTTTCCCAGCACGTTTTTTGTAATGCGGTTTATGTTCAGCCACAAGTAACGCAGGATTGGCTGTGCTTTTTTTGATACTTGATACAGAAAACTGGCTATAGCAAGGGCAAAGGCGGGATACACTGGAAGGATGTACCAGATGATTTTTGTTTGAACACAACTGAATATCAAAAGAACAAGTATCACCCATACCAAAAGCAGTGTGTCCGCTTTAACGCGTTTAACAACCGAGTTATACACCAAGAGCCCTGCTGCGAATGGCAGTAAGATTACCCAGAACCATGTTTCTTTTTTAAACAGGAAATCAAAATAGAACATGTAACCTCCAACATGGCCCTCGATGGGGGTTATTGCTCGGCTGACTACGGAGTAACCCAAAAACGACTGCCAGAAGTCAGGTCCAAACCGTAGAACCATGTAAACTATCCATGGGGCAACAACCAGAAAGGCAACTAGCCAAAAACGTTTGAACCGTTTTGTGAACAAAAACCTGATGCCTCTGCCCGTTGCAACGAAATACGTGAATAATATCAATGGAACCAGTAACGCTGCGACATGTTTTGTCATGAACGCCAAACCAAAAAACAATCCACCAAGAGCAGTATACCGTTTGGTGTTGCCTGTTTTTTCGTTTAATATAAAAAAGTATATGCTCGCCATTATGAAGAATACCAACGGAACGTCTATCATGGCGCGTCGTGCAAACAGGTTATACAGCATGAATGTGCCCAAAGTGAATGCAGACAAAAACCCAACAGGCTTGTTGTAGAGTTTTTTTCCCAGATAATAAATAAGAATCAAAGATAATGTCCCGAATACTGGGTTCCAAAACCTTGTGGACAGGTTGGTAACACCGAACAGTTGATACGAAATAGACATCAACCACATGAAAAGCGGCGGTTTAGCAAGCCACATCGATAACCTGCCAAACGCCCAGGGTGTAAGGTAGTCTCCGCTCTTGAACATGTGAAACGCACATTGAGAATATATTTTCTCATCATCCACCCACAGGGGTCCGCCACCCAAGTCAACAAGAAATATTGTACAAAACACCAGAGTCAACAAAATACAAACGGCATCGGCGTGTTTTGAAAGCCAAGAAAACCTCTGACCACCGGTTTCCAGTTTAACTTCTTGTTTAGTTGAGCGAACAAAGTGTACAAGTTCAAAAACCACAGCAAACGCCACAACAACGGCAACTGCGTCAAAAACTATGGTGCCCCAAGGCAAAGCGCCGCTAGACTGCGAAGGCAACAATTCAACTGAATCACCAAGAGCAACTGCGTAAACATAATAGTCGCTGCAACCAACAAAGAGGACACCGTTTGCTATTGCAGGAGAAGAATCCACAAAGCCTCCTGTTTCGTAACTCCATTTCTTTGTGCCTGAAAAAGCATCAAAACAGTAAATGTTGTAGTCTTCAGAACCAACATATACATTCCCATCTGCAACAGCAGGCGAAGACCAAACCCAATACCCTGTTGCGGTTTGCCAAACTTTTTTGCCGCTAGAAGCATTTAGACAGTAAACGTTTGTGTCCTCAGAGCCCACATACACAAATCCATAAGCAACAGTTGGGGACGAGGACACGGAACTCTGTGTTTGGTATTGCCAAATCTTTGAACCTGTGGATGCGTTTAATGCACAAACGTAAGCATCGATAGAGCCGATGTAATGTAGCCATCATAAACGCATGGTGAAGAAACAACGCTGCCCGTGTGGGTGCGCCACATCTCTTTTCCTGTAGATGCGTTTAGAGCATAAACGTAGTAGTCGTCGCTGGCAAAGTAGACTGCTCCATCCGCAACAGCAGGTGCCGAATCTACACGATACAATGTTGTGTACTGCCAGATTTTTGAGCCATCTGAAGCGTTAAGGCAATAAAAATCGTGGTCTCCAGAACCAATGTAAACCTTGTTGTCTACAACCGTTGGAGAAGACTGCACAAAACCGCCCACAACCGATTCCCACAACGGCGTTCCCGTGGAAGCATCCAAACAGTAAACGCAGCCATCGTTTGAGCCAACGTATACAGAATTATTATAAACCGTAGGCGACGAAAGCAGTTCGTGCCAAGTTTTGTAACTCCACACTGTTTCACCTGTAGATGCGTTAAGGCAGTAAATTCGCCAATCTCTTGAGCCTACAAAAACACAGCCGTTGGCTACGGCGGGTGAAGAAATTACCATTCCACCTGTTTTGAATGCCCATAATACTTTGACAGAACCTGTTGGGCAAGCATCCAGTGTGTAACCGCTGTGGTTTGGGTCGTGCCGAAAACCTGTCCAATCATTAATGCTTGAATTGGTGTTGGCACCTGAAACTACATAAACAAGACATCAAAGACACACAATAAGCAAAACGGGTGTAACCAGCAACTGTTTATGTTTGCCCATTGTAACCATTTCAAAACCTAAAAGTTAATCAGGATAAAGTTTTGGTTGTATTTAATTATTCATTTTAGAGTATTTAAATAACTGTTTTCTATTTGGTAAACTCGCACTAAAAAAGAAGGCGATTACGTGATAACTCCAAACTGCAAAGACCTCAAATCTTACCTGTTGAACAATTTTGCTTTACTGGTTTTAGGCTATTGCATAAATGCTAAGAAGACGTTTGAATATTAGGTTCAACAGACCCGTTGGAGGAAAAAACAATAGCGACTCAAGGCTCTGCAACGCGAATCGTGATAGTAATTCCTGCATTAAACGAGAGCAAAGCAGTGGGAAAACTGTTGGACTCCATAAAAGAGGTCATGCAGAGCTATGAACACAAAATCTTGGTTGTAGACGGGCACTCCACCGATGGCACAGACGTAATTGCCAAAAACAGAGGCGCAGAAGTAATCTACCAGAAAGGCAAAGGTTACGGAAACGCTTTGAAAACTGGGTTTTTGTATGCAAAAAAACAGTTAAACGGAAAAATACTTGTGATGATGGACGCAGACTTAACCTATGACCCAAACGACATACCCAAACTAATCACCCCTATTTTGGAGAACAAAGCAGACATGATTGTGGGTAACAGGTTTGCTGGAATGAAAAAGGGTGCAATGTCTTTAGTTAACAGGGTTGGCAACAGGCTGCTTTCGTTATTTGCAAAGTTAGCCTTTGGACTTAACGTATACGACAGCCAAAGCGGCATGAGAGCTTTCAAATCTGACCTGTTAGACCGCATGAAACTGGTTGCTGTGGGTATGCCCTTTGCCATGGAGATGCTGGCAGAAGCCATTGCCGCTGACGCAAAAGTGTCAGAGGCGCCGATTAGTTACAGTGCACGGGTAGGGGAAACAAAGCTTAGCCCAATAAAAGATGGCGGCAGAATAATTGGAGTCACTGTACGGTTAATGTTTGACATTAGGCCGCTGCTGTTCTTTGGTGCAATCGGAACTGTTTTGGGTGTAATAGGTTTAATTCTTCATTACTTGATGCTTCCAATCGAGTTCACACATATTATGTTCCCGTTTTTGATAATGATTGGTGGAATACTGCTGACTGGGGTTGGTTTTGTGATATTTTTAATTACAAAGTTTAGAGGATACAAACAAACCTGAAACGTAAATCCAAAAAAGGTAACTTAACGATAATGTTGGTTATCAAAGCTCAAAACAGAACTGTAACAAGCTAGACTCTTGGGTACTCAAAAAATATTTTTCTAAAAAAAGAAAAAGGGGAAAGGAAAGTTAACGTTCCCTTCTTAAATACATGAACACCAGTACCGCGATTACAACTATGGCTATGACTGCAACAACTGCGTAGATGTACTCAATTGGGGTACCTGCACCACCGTCAACTATGTCTGCGGTTTCTGTGTTTGCGCTGCTGTCTGCTACAACGTTTTCAGTATTGACAATGTTTGTACTTGGAGCCGATTGAACTGCGCCGTCATAGAAACAGTACAGTTTCCAATCCGCTGAGCCAACATACAGTCTGCCGCCATAAATTGCAGGAGAGCTTTCCACTTGTCCACCTGTAGTGTACCATGAAATTGGTGTACCATCTGAGGCATTCCAGCATGTTATACTGTAGCTCTGAGAGCCACCGTAAACATACGGTTCCATGCCGTAACCACCATAGCAAAGTGAAGAGAATATCTCCCATCCACCCCATGCAGACCAGATGTTTTCACCAGTATTGGCGTCACCACAAGCTTCTGTAGGACCAGCAGGACAGTAGATTCTTGCACCTTCAATCTTTGGGTCATCAGCGTATACTGCACTAACTGGAGAGTTTTCTCCTAGGACGTAAGGTTGTTCGCTTTCAAAGATTTGTTCACCAGTGTCTGCGTCGTATGCTGTAAAGAATGCAGTAGTACATCCAGGGTAAACCTTGTCATCGACTACAACTAGTGTGCTGGCGCCTGGTATAGTAAAAGTAAACATTGCAGTTGGTCGAAGGATTGAGCTCTTTATCTGGAAACTAAGAACATGTGTTCCAGATAAGCTGAATTTGTGAACCAATTGTGCTGTGTCAAGTATATACACCATACCGTTTTCGATTGCCGCTGAACCAACTATTGGATGTCCAGTATCATAGCTCCAGACTACATTGCCGCTCATGTCTAAACAACGGAAAACACCATCTAATGATCCAATGTATATACGATTGCCATATACGATGGGGCATGAACGTGGTTGCCACTGTCCTAGACCATATACATACGGAATGTAGCCACCTGCACCGGTCTTCCATACTTGGGTACCCGTGTTAAGGTCAACACAGTATACGTTGCCGTTATCGGGGCCAATAATGACTTTGCCGTCAACAATTGCAACAGTAGAATATGCACGAACACCCAGCGGGAATTTCCAGATTAAGGTACCAGCGTAAGCATCGATACAGTACACGTTTCCGTCTTGTGAACCAACTACTACTTTTCCGTCAGCAATAGAAGGCGACGAAGTAATAGCCGCTCCTGTTTCATATGTCCATACTGGACCAGGACCAAGGTTTGTTGGACCTGCCGAAGGAGTTACTCCAGGATTTTCAACGTTTCCACGCCACATTGACCAGTCAGCAGGTTTAGCAGTGCTGAAACAGTAGTACACGTCTGGGTTTCCGTTGCCATCTACGACATAGAGGTTACCGTATGCCAGAGCTGGTTGTTGGAAGGCTACGCCTTCAATAGACCATAGTTTATCGCCATTATTAGCATCAAAGCAGGAAAACTGTTGGGGTAAGGGTTCTCGACCTGTGGTTGTTGAGCCGTCACTTTGTTCCACGAAAACTTTGCCGTCACCAATCACTATCTGGTGATAACCAATGTAGTGGTCGTCGCGTACTTTCCAGAGCAGTTTTCCGTCGTTAGTATCCCAGCAGCCTATGAAACCGTCTGTACCTGCACCCAAGTTGTGCCAATAGGTTTTGCCGTCTGCGGCTGCACCGTTCCAGACCATAAATCCTCGGTATATTGCACCAGTTTCTTCGCCTGTCCACAAGTGCTCACCAGTATTTGCGTCGTATGCATCAAGGTACATTCCTGCACAACCTGTGATTATTTTGCCGTCATAGTAGACTCCTGCGTAACCCTTGTAGTCTCTTGTTGGAGTTTCCCACAGAAGGGTTCCGTCACTTGCATCGATTGCGTATACTACGAAACCGCTGTAAGAGCCCATGAAGACTTTGCCGTCACCGTAACACAGCAATGGGTTGCCAGGTGCTTCCATTGGAAAACGCCAAACTTCAGTGAATGGGTGGTCTGGGTTAGATACGTCCCACGCACTCAATGAAGGAGTTAAATCGCCTGGAGGTGTCCAAGGTCCGAACATCAGCTTCATGTCGTCACTTATCACTAGGCGGTGGTAGGCAGCGCTTGGACTGATTTGTGCTTCCCATAAGAAGTCGCCGTTGTTTGCGTTAAACATTGCGATTCCACTTGGGCCATCTGTGCAAACAAAAATGTGGTCGTCGTCAACTCTGAATGGTGCTTGTGCAGAGAAAAATCCAGTAGAGAATCCTGAACTTACCTTTAGTTCAGTTTCAAGAGCAGTCCAAATGCATTTACCTGTGAATGCATCAAGACAGTTTAAAGCGTCGATTCTAGTTGGTCCATATTTTGAGCGCGTGAATACTCTGCCGTTAAATGCTACCGTGTATCCGCCGTAGGGTTCGCCGATTTCAGGGCATGCCAAATCCGATCGCCAAACAACGTTTGGTTCGCCTGGAGTTGGTCCAGCTGTGGATGCTGTTCGTTCAGCTGCTCCAGCAATTGGAAGATGCCATTCGTATTGGAGTAAATCTGATTGGCTTATTCCTACGCTTGTGGGTGTTACTTGAGATTCAGTGGGTGCTGCGTAGCTAGTTAATGTTAATGATACCATTAGTAATATCATTACTAAGAGAGTTGTTGTGAGTTTTTTAGATACGTCGTTTATTTTTTTCAATTTTTCACCAAGTTTTTGTTTTTAGTAGTGGAACCAGTTTTTCTTCTGGTTGCACTCACTGTTGCATTTTTTCTATGTATGTGTTATATTAAATTTGGTGTAGAACATAGATACAATATAAAATAATACAAATATTGTGTACTTGAGGATTTTTTACACAAAAAACATGTACAACGACCATATCAATAAGGTAAAAACCAAAAAATAGCTCCAATAAATCATGAATAACAAGGTAAACGACAGAAAATAACGCACCACATAGAGTCAATCATTCGCGACCTTTGCCGATATGTTAAAACAAACACATCGAACAAAAACCGCAAAAAAATTACCCAAAAACCATGTGAAACACTCTATCTTTGAGCATTAATTGCCCACGAGCCATCACAAACAGCAGAGTTTAAACTAAAGCCTTCCCTGCAACACCCAAACGTCATGCCACAGTTTTCAACCAACGCTTTTGTTTTGCCCATCAAATCAAACCGTACCGCTGTAGGCAAATAAGTTGAACCCCCAACACGTTCACCATTGCTAAAATATAGCGGTTGCAGTTTTTCTGAAGCCTCTGGAAATGTTGTACTGAACCGTTTCCAGTTGTCCGGTTTTACCTTGTACGTCGAAGAAGTAACATGCAACACCCCTAAACCTGCCAGAGTCTGGATGAGTTCTTCTGTATTGTCGTTTACAAATGGGATGACTGGGTCAACTCTTGCGGTGGTGGGGATTCCTGCGTCTACAAGTGTTTTAATTGCATTGAGCCGTTTTGAAGAAACAGGCGCCCCAGGTTCCAGTTTACTGGAAAGTTGGTCAGTTAATGTTAAAACAGTAACAGAAACCACGCAGGGAACGGTCTGCAGGATGTCGATGTCTTTTGTTACCATGTCCGATTTGGTGACTATTTGCAGTTTGCAGCGATTTTTTGCCAAGATTTCTAAGCACTGCCGTGTTAAGCCAAGTTTTTGTTCCAGCCGTGGATATGGGTCAGAGGAGTTGGATATGGAAACCAGCTCACCGTTTAGTTTTGTTGCCTCTTTTTCTAGTCTGGCAAGTAAACCGGTTTTTGGTCTACAGTTTTGAAAGTTGAGAATATACGAGGAAGCATAACAGTAAACGCACCCGTGGTCACAGCCCGTGTACGGGTTAAACGTCAACTTTTTTGGGCATGTACAATACTTGGATTTCCATGGATCAAAGACGGTAAGTAACATAACAGTGTTTCCAACAAAAAATAGTAAATGTTGGGTTATATTTTGGTTACCCAACCGCACGCCGTTTTTATGCGATGCCGATGGTGTTGCCAACACCCACAACAAGTATGGTGTCTGTTGGTTTTGTGCGTTCCCTGATTATTGTTCGTAGCCGCTCAAGGACGACGTCGGCAGATTTAATCAACGACTCCGACATTGGTGACAAAACTTCCTTAAGAGACTGTTTAACAACCATTGCATAAACTGGAATCTTATATTCTGTGGCCAATTCTTCGATTCTATACTTTTCTACGCCAACACCGCCGATTGCTGCGCCTACACCTTCCACTACATACCCGGAGTCTTCGCCTTCCAGTTTCAGACCCGCATCTATCATCATAATTAACGCCAATTTTTTGTCGTTTTCTTCAAACAGTTTAGTTACTGCATCGCCTGCCTTGCCAACAGAACCACCCGGTCCTTTGGCTTTTGTAACCAAAACTTTTCGGTCTTCAAGAACGATTTCAGCGGCTATCATCTCTTTTACTATTTCTCGTGGGTTGGAATCTGCCATTAGTTTGGATGCAACTAAGGGTCCGATTCCGTCGCCGATTGGTTTGTTTTGTTTGTATGCATCTATGAATGAGTAATATGCCTCGGCTTCTTCCATTATCATGGGTAGCTGCATCTGGAGTTCTACTGTGCTGTACATTGTGCCGCTCTTTTTACCTGCCAAGTAGTAGTGGCGTACTGTTCGGTAAAGGGAGTCCAGTTCTTTTGCTGTTTCCACAAGGTTTGTTAAGTTCTGGAGTTGTGTTTCGTCTGCAGCGGGGGCTAAAGTTTTTACTTCTTGTTTCAAGCGTTCATCTGCTGTGTCTAGTAGGTGTTCGACTCTGTTGACGACTCCTGCGGGGTCTATGGCGATTGGTCGTATGAAAAAGAATTGCATTAATTCTTCAATTCTTGTTTTGGGGTCATGTTCAGGTTTTCCGATTTCTTTTACAGCCACGACCAGTTCATCTTTGGCTTTGTTACTCATCTGCTGGAGCTTGAATAACGATTTGGATATTTTGCCTAAAACCATGTTGACCTGTAGTTTTTGAGAAAAGAATGAGAACCCAAAAATGAATGCGATGTATGCAATGTTTAAGATGTACCCGATAATGTTAGTGTCCAAAAGCGTTAACTCTCCAGTTCTGTTTCGTTGTTTAAATCTGTTTTAAGATTAGTTTTTTTGCTGTTAAGTTTTGCTAAACTATCCGTAACTGTCTCAAGTTCGTGTTGTAACATTTTAATCATGTGGTTTATCCGTTCACGTTTCAGTTCCAATGTTTCTGCTCTGCTTTTTGGGTCCTCATCAAAAAAGGTTGAAAAAGGGTTCTTGATTTGAGGAATATTAACTGCGTTAGGTTCTACAGCTAAAACATATTGTGCATACTCTCTAAACAGAAGATTCAAGCTTTCAGTAATTTGGGTATGCTTTAAAAGTGAACAGTCAAGAACAAGTTTTCCTGATTCTGTGATGTGATAACTTTTGCGTTTTCTTTTTTCGTTATTCCATATGCCTTGAATATAGCCCTCTTTTTCCAGACTTTGAAGAATCGGATACAATCCACCTGCAGTTGGTCTCCAGACGCCTTCTGTTCTGTCTTCTACGGCTTTCATCATTTCGTAGCCGTGGTATTTCTTTTTGCTTAACAGTATTAAAACGGCGATTCTGATGTAACCTTTTTGTGCTTCTTTGAGCCATTTTGAGGCTACTTTATTTTCATGTTCGAAGTGCATATGTGTTCCACCCCACTAAATTAAAACGGGAATATTTATATTTTGGTGCAATATATTGCAGTGAAATATATTAACATGGTTGTGAAGACATAATGGAAAACGAAGTCATGATAAACGTAGAAAACCTCACTAAAAAATTCAACGACTTCACAGCTGTTGACCATATCTCGTTTGACGTCAAAAAGAAAGAAATCTTCGGACTGCTTGGACCAAACGGTGCAGGAAAAACCACAACAATACGGATGCTCTCAACATTAACCAGACCAACAGCAGGCACAGCAACAATCGGTGGATACGACATCGTAAAACAGGACAACAAAGTAAGACAGTTGATTGGTTTAGTTTCCGAAAAAATGATAATGTATGACCGCTTGACTGCAAAAGAGAACTTGAGGTTTTTTGGAAAACTCTACAGTTTACCAAAAGAAACAATAAACGAAAGAACTGACGAGTTGCTCGAGCTTGTTCAACTTACCAAGTTCAAGGACGCAAAAGTTGGCACTTTTTCAACAGGCATGAGACAAAGAATGAATGTAGTTAGAGCTTTGCTAAACCGACCGCAGGTCCTGTTTCTTGATGAACCCACATTGGGGTTAGACCCTCAATCAACGGTTGAAGTCAGAGAATTCATCAGAAAAATCAACAAAGAAAACGACACAACAGTCATTCTCACCACACACATGATGAACGAAGCCGACATTCTCTGTGACAAATTGGCATAGTTGACCACGGAAAAATTTCAGCACTTGACACATCAACAAACCTGAAAAAACTTGTTTCAGGCGATGAAACAACCGTGCTAAAAGTGGATATTGCAAATCTAACTCCAAAACTGCTTACAAAGATCGAGTCCATGAAATGCGTAAAATCAGTATCTCAAGAGAATGCTACTCACGTTAAAGTTCATGCAACAGGTGACAAAGCGTTTGACACAATAATTGACGCGTTACGAGCAGAAAACGCAAAAATAAACTCGGTTGAACATGTTCAGCCTACACTTGAAGATGTATTCTTGCAAATAACCGGTCGTGACATGCGCGATAAGGCAGACAACAAAATACCCGCGCCTCAACATGGACCGTTCAGAGCACAACAACGGATAAGGTGATTTGAAAATGGGATCTAAAAAGATGATTTCAAACAGTTTCCGAATAGCCTGGAAAGACTTGATGGAACTATTCAGAAACAGAATGGGACTAGTAATGCTTGTACTGATGCCAGTACTTATGATGACCATGGTTGGTTTCATATACCCATCTGATACTTCGCTGAACAATGTACCCATTGCAGTGGCAAATGAGGATACTGGTTATGGTGGTTACAGTTTAGGTACAACGTTTCTTACAACGTTAAACGTCATAAACGACAACACCAGCCTGATCACAATAAAATATGCCACAAACATTGACGACATACGGCAGTTGATTCAAAACGGAGAAGCAGACGGCGGAATAATAATCTCCCCTGATTTCACGTCAAACATTATGAACGGTCAACAAGCCACAATTACCATCATTACCGACCAATCTAACCCACAAATGTCCGCTATGATACAAGCAGTTCTAAGCCAAGTGTTTGAACAAATGGGCACCGCAATGGCACAACAAAACGTTGCAGCGCAACTGGGAATCCAACCAGACATGGCGTTGGCAGTTGTAAAACCGTATAACATCCAAATCGCAGGCTCAGTTGAAGGCGACTTCAGCTATTTCGATTTCATTGCACCTGGAATCATGGCGATGACTGTCATGATGAGTGTAATGACCGGACTTCCCGCCGCAATCTCACATGAAAGAGAACTCGGCACATTAGACGGCATGATGGTTGCGCCAATCAACAGGCTTTCAGTGATTCTTGGAAAAACCCTTGCACAGATGGCACGTGGTATCCTTCAGGGTGTGCTTATACTTGGTTTGGCGGTTACAGTATTTGGTGTTACGGTTCACGGCAGTTTTCTGCTGGTGTTCGCGTTGCTGTTGCTGGGTGTATTCAGTTTCGTTGGCTTAGGTGTAGTGTTAACATCGTTTGCCAAAGACCAAGAAACAGCCATAATGATGATGACCACAATAATGTTCCCAATGATGTTCCTTAGCGGAGTATTCTTCCCAATCCAGCAGATGCCATGGTTCATGCAAACAATCTCAAAGTTCCTGCCACTAACATACGTTGCAGACTCGCTACGAAAAGTAATGGTCCTAGGCGCAGACATCCCCGCAATAAGCAGCGAACTCTCAATACTGATAATCTTCGGAATCGTCATGATAACAATCGCAGTACCCGTATTCAAAAAAGCAATGACCCGCTAAAAACCCAAAGATACACAAAAGTGCACTTGGCGAAAAACGTTCAAGTGCACAAAACTCGTTTTTTTCTTTAACAAAAATGGTTACACAAACACGGGGTTGGAGTAACATCATACTTTTTTAATTAAGACTAAAAACAAAAAGAAAAATAAAAAATATCAAAAGAAGGCATCAGCAACCGTGTGCTAAATGCCGTTCTTGTTGGTTTTTCGACTTATGCTTCGTCGATGAACTTGTTTGCTTTTGGCACTTCTTCGGGCAGTCCGCGTCTCTTGCGTATTGCGGCGATGACTTCTACTGCGATGCTGTCTGGGACTTTTTCCCAGTGGTTAAACTGTGTCTGCCAGAATGCGTGACCAGAAGTTACTGACCTCATGTCTGCAGACAAACCAAAGGTTTCAGAGACTGGAATGTATCCCGTGACCATTGTGATTGGTCCTTTTTGTTCGGAAGCAATTACGCGTCCCCGTTTCTTTGTGATTAAGCCTGTTACTTCACCAACAAACTGCATAGGAACTGAAACACCTACCTTGTAGATTGGTTCAATCAACGATGGCTTAGCTGTAAGGAATGAACCCCACAACGCGCGCTTCATTGCTGGCATAATCTGGGCTGGTCCACGGTGTACTGGGTCTTCGTGCAGTTTTGCGTCTAACAGTTTTACTTTAAGACCTCTCATTGGTTCGTCACATAGTGGACCGTTTCTAGCTGCCCACCTGAAACCAGAGGCGACTGTTTCTTTGACTTCTCTTAGATATTGAACACCTTTGGTCATGTCAACTAAGATGTTACGGTGCTCTTCTAGCGCCCAAATGTTTTTAGCTTCTTGGGCTGTCCAGCCTGCTTCGTCACGTAGGGTTGTTCCAATGCGTTTGTTTCCCATTGCCTCGAATAGTGAACCTTTTTCCATCAGGTCAATGACGTTTTGTTCCAAAGGTTCAACTTGTAGCCAGAACCTGCTGTGTTTGTTGGGGCTCTTCGCCATTGCAACTACACCTTCAGATGCTGCGGTTTCTCGGTAGACTACCAGTGGCTGTGATGTTAACAGTTCTAGTCCGCCACCGAATTCCTTGAGTGATTTAACGGCAATCTCTAGGTGGAGTTCGCCCATTCCGCTAAGCAGGTATTCACCTGTTTCTTTGTTGATTTTTGTGACTAGGTTTGGGTCATCAATCGTCAAACGGTCCATTAACTCGATTAAACGAGGCAAGTCACGTGGATGTTTGGGTTCAATAGCAATAGTGATTACTGGTTCAGAAACGTATTGGATGTTTTCGAATGGTATCATTGCATCTTTTTGCTCTACAGAAACTAATGTTTCTCCGGCTCGGGCTAGGTCCATACCCAAAACGGCTGCGATGTTTCCTGCGCCGATTTTGCCGACAACTTCGCGGTATGCACCCATATACATGGATACTTGCTGGACACGGTAATCTTTCTTTGCGCCTACTAGGTAAACGCGGTCACCCTCGTTTACGCAACCAGAAAAGATGCGACCAGTTGCAACCAGTCCCGCATGTGGGTCCATCATTGATGATGTTAAACACATAACGGTTGGTCCGCTTTCGTCACAGTTTATCATGGCTTTGCCGATTTCTGAGTCTAGTTCACCTTTCCAAACTTTGGGTACACGATACTTTTGTGCCGTGAGTGGGTTTGGAAGGTTTGTTACTGCCATGTCTAGTATAGCAGTGTGAAGAGGAACAATCTCTGTAAGTTTTTCTTCTGTTCCATTATGATAGGCATCCACAACATCAGTGAACTTCAGTCCTTTCTGCTGTGCAATGTCAAGTGTGAATCCCCACTTGTGCAGTGCTGAACCAAAAGCTACTGTTCCTTTGGTTAGGTCAACTTTCCAGTGGTCTTTTTGTTCTTGTTCGCCGTAGATGGAAATCAGGTTGTTGAAGTCTCTGATGATTCGCATCAGCTTTGTTTGCATCTGTTCAGCGTTAAGTTTTAGTTCTTTTATGAGCCTGTCTACTTTGTTGATGAACAATACAGGTTTTACTCGTTCGTTCAGGGCTTGTCGGGTTACGGTTTCTGTTTGAACCATAACTTCTTCTACAGCATCAACTACTACGACAACTCCGTCGATTGCACGTAGGGCACGTGTTACTTTTCCAGTGAAGTCTACGTGTCCAGGTGTGTCAATGAGGTTAACAAGGTGGGATTTATTGCCCATTTCGTGTATTAGTGAAATGTTGGCTGTTTTGATTGTGATTCCACGTTTTTGTTCTTCCTCTAGGTAGTCAAGAGCTCTTGCTGCTCCAGCAATTTTTGGTGACAAGAGTCCTGCCTCAGCTAACAGTGAGTCAGACATGGTTGTTTTGCCGTGGTCGATGTGGGCAATGATTCCAATGTCGCGTACGTCCTCTTTGTTAGACATGAGCTTTACAATGTCTTGTGTCTGCCTAAATTTTGGCACTTTATAGATTCTCCTTATTAATGGACAGAAAGCTAGAAGAAAAGCGCACCTATTAACCTTACTCTAGGACGTAAAAGTGCAACTAATTCACAGTTACATGTATACAGTGAATCTTGTTACGTTACTACTGATTTGCAGTCTTTAACTAGAATTCATAAAGAGTTTATTTTGCGACCACACTGTCAAAGTTATGGACCCAAATTATTTTCTTTATCTTGTTCTTCCTCTTGCTACTTTGGTAGTCTTTCTTGTAGGCTTAGTAATCTACTACGCCAACAAAGAAGAAGACGACTACGAGAAAGAACTGAAGAAACTGCGCAAATCGTTGCTTTCAGGTAAAATCGACAGGCAAACCTTTCTGCGGATGCGGTTAAGACTTAAACATGAAAAGGTGTTCAATGCCGAGTCAAAGAAGCTTGTTTCGTTGCTTTCTGACGACAAAATAGACAACGATACCTATGTGCGGTTAAGGCAGGTTCTTGAGAGTACGTACAGAACCAGAATCGAAAAACTTCAAGAAAACACAGTTGTTATGTCAGATAAAGACCCCTTTGAGCCATCCCGGTTTTAGGTGGATAGAAAAACAGAATAGTCTTTGTTGTCTTCTTTTTTTGAAGAGTTGATTACCCGTTGAAGTTTGAGACGCAGTCCAGCTTTAAACATAAAATGGTTGAGTTAAAGGCAAAAGTAACCGACCATGAGACGTTACGCGAAGAGTTAATCCAGCAAGGTGCAACGTTTGTTGGTGTTTTTGAGCAAACCGACCAGTATTTTGTGGTTCCTGAAGGCAGGCTTAAGCTAAGAGAAACCAAAGGCATCGACACTGTGGAACTGATTTATTATGAACGCGAAAACATTGCTGGACCTAAAAGTGATGACGCGTTTTTGTTAAAGGTTGAAGACGCCAACGACTTTAAAGCCATGTTATGTAAGGTTTTGTTTCCGCTGGTTGTGGTGGAGAAGGTCAGGGAAATGTATGTTGTTAACGGGACTCAGGTTCATTTGGATACTGTTACGGGGCTTGGGAAGTTTATCGAGTTTGAAAGACACACCCTTGACGATTCAAGTAAACTAGAATCAGACAGGCATGTTCTTTGGCAGTTAATGAAAACTTTGGAAATTGACCCCAAAAATCTTGAAACACACTCGTACAGTGATTTGGTCAAAAAATAGGTTCTATAGCGGCTAATAGGTGGTCATTTGGCTTATAGGCCGTATATCGGAAAATGGGCAAATTGTGTTGACGATAAATGGGGAAAAAATAGGATTTTATGCGTAATTTAAGTTTTAACTGCGTTTAACTACGTTGTATGCCAAGTCAAACATCTTAAATATCACGCAACCCGTTATTACATTGAACCAATTAGGTTTATCGGGGGAATGAGCAAATTTTGACACAAGAAATTGGTAGGTATACCAAGGTTTGTCTGTTGCTTTTGCTGGTTTCGATGCTTCTGTTGACAGCAGTAGGTTCAAGCCTGATTGCGTTTGGACAAATACCGCAAGGCGAAGAAGAAATTCCACCTTCTCAGCTATCGCCACCATCTGATCCTAACAGTGCAAAAGTAATAATAAGTTCATCAGTAGGTGGAACAACAACTCCAACATCAGGTACACATGAATATCCTAATGGTACCGTAATTACTTTGACTGCTATTCCGCAAGCCGGTTTCAAATTTGTAAACTGGGTTATTGAAGGAGGCTACACCTCAGCAAATAATTTACCGCCAATCTATTTACCCGCAGATTTTGACGCAACACTTGCACCGCCTCGACCCGCAGCAGCGGTTTCAGCTGGGGACCGACTTGTCCTTTCAGATAATCCGTTGCGCGTTCTATGCGGTTATGGGTGGTCGTTCAAATATCAGGCAGTTTTTGCTCCTGAAACAACGTTTACTCGGAGTGCAAACGCAATTGTGAATATTTTGACTTCTGTTGGCGGTACTACTAATCCTTCTGCTGGCTCTTATTCTTTTGAAAACGGTACAAGCTATGTTTTGGCTGCTACGCCAGCATCAGGTTACGAATTCAAATATTGGGTAGTTTCAGGTAGTTATCTTCCAGGTCACGGCGTTTCTGATCAACCAACGTTAGATGACACGGTAATAACCGATAACCCGCTGGATGTCTCGTGTGGTTACGGTTACGAATACACATACCAACCGTTGTTTACTCCAGTTGGTGCCCAAATTCCAGATGGGGGTCAAACAGATGGCGGAACAACAGATACAAGCGGGATTTCAATGGAAACATTCTACATTGTGGTAATTGCGTTAGTGGTTATCATAGTGGTTGCAGTTGCATTTGCAGTCTACAGCATGAGAAAAAGCAAACGGTAAGACAACCCTTCCTCTCTTTTTTTTAATTTATTTTTTAGTCTTGTGGTATGCTGTTGTTTTTTAGAAAGAACTGTTTTCAACAATGTACTTCTAATAGACTACAAATATACTACAAATATCCCCGAATCCAGTGTGGTCGCCCGTAAACTGCCAATTTTCTCATTGTTGTTTAATTTCTTCATTTTTGGTTAAGCATATTTTTTGTTTAGCAGTATTTACATGAATGTTATGCGTCTGCTGTGTTCAAAGATTTTGAATGCAACAAAGCTTACCAGGAAACATGCTGTGGATGCCATGAATGTGTATGAGAAGCCCCATTGTTCGGCTATGAATGGTCCAGTTAGGCATCCGATTGCGGTGCCTGCTCCCAGCAGGGCTGAGAATAATCCGGTTTTGCCGCGGGGGATTACTTCCATGGATATGGCTAGTACTGAAACTGAGTAGTATGCGTAGACGAATCCGCACAGGATTAGAATAATAACAGATACCAGCAGTCCTAATGTGAAAGCTAGTGTGCTTACAAAAATTAGTGCGAACACAAGTATTCCCCTGATTAACGAGCCGTTGGTTGCTGTTGATGTTTCGTTGATGTAGTGGTGGTTTCTTTTGGTTAATATGTACCCGATTAGGCAGCCCAAGGAGTTTACCATGAATAATGCAAATACTGTGCTTGTTGTAAGCCCCAGATTTTGGGCAAAGAAAACTGGTAACGGTGTGAAGAATATGCTTGTTGCCAAAGAGAAGAACATCAAACCAAAACATAGGCTGCGCACGTTTTCGCGGGTTAGTGTACCCTTGTCATATTTGTTGTGGTTCAGGTTTACAAGCAGGTCTACGCCTCGTTGAACTATGCTAAAGGAGCGTTCGATGCTGACTAGTCCGCGTTCGAACATCAGTGTGGGGTCGTATACGAAGATTGCTGATAAAACAAAGGAGATTAAACTCAAACCTACGCAAATAATCATCAATGTGGCGCAACTGTATCCCCAAAGGGTAAACAGGAACCCTAAAAACAGTCCCGCGACCCAACCGAACTCGGTTAATGCTGCGTAGTATGCAAAACCCTGTTTCCAGTCTGTATGTGAGTAGCTTTCGGTTATCAACACATTTTTTGGGGGCTCATACGCGACCTGGAAAACGACGATGAACACGTATATGACTCCTAGTAGCATCAGGTTGGTTGTTAACGAAAACAGGTAAAGCAGCACCGTTACAAACGAAAACGACAACAAAATAAAGAAACGGTAACGCCTAGTAACGTCACACAGGTAACCCCAAAGCAATGAGAAAGGAATGGCAATAAACGTGGCTGCGGATGCAATCAAACCCCATGTCGACAAGTTGCCTCCGCTGATTACTTCCGTTATGTACAAAGGCAAGAAAACGGAAAGCAGCCCGAATGATATTTTGTGAAAAATAAACCCGACAAATAGGCGCATAGCAAAAGTTCAACTAGAGTGCCGAAGAAAAAGCTTTCTGCGTTTATATATTGTCTTGGATTGAAATGTGGATACTATTTGTAGCAAAATAAAACAAAAAAGGCATCGAAAAAAACAGAAACATGTTGCACCTTGAGAATTGACCTCAAAGCACAGCAGACCAAACCAATGTTTAGCCTAACTTGAATTTCAGTCCGCCTGCGCTGAAGTATCCAAAAGGAGTCTTTACACGGTCACCATAAATCTGTTTAAGCATCTTCACGTAGTCATTGTTTTCGTCCATTCTGAACTTGTATTTTCCAGAACTGGCTTTGACTTCTATCTCGAAATCGCGTTGATTTGATTGGTCGCCGTGGTCTTTTAGTTTCAATTTAATCTCATTCACGGTGTTGTTGTCAACCGCAAAGTTGCCCGCTGTCTCAGCCAAAACCGCTGACGGCTCCATATTGTAATAGCGACCTGCAAACGACGCAGAAGCTTTGAGTTGTTCACCCCATTGACCAAAAAAGCCTTTTCCTTCAGATTTTGCTTGTTCACGGGCTTGTTTAACGGCATCTTTTAGCATGTCTCCTGTCATTTGAGCAAAAATGAATCGTTGATTGGTTATTACGCCAGAAAAACTGTCGTATCTGCCAAGGGATTTAGGTTTTCTTAAAACGATTACACCAACAACAGGTTCAGAACTAACAGGCGCCGCCGTAGGTGCAGACGCAACTGGTGGTGCAATTGCCTGAGGCGCAGGCTGTGCCGCAGCCACAACTGGTTCAGGCGCACGTGGAGGGACTGGTTGTGTGCCAACATTTATTGGGGTACCACAATGTCCACAAAATTTTGAGGTTGGTTTAAGTTCTTTTCCGCAGTTTTCACAAAACGGCATAGCAAATCACTGTCACCTGAATTATGTTCAGGGGTTAAAATTAGTTTCTCTGAAACAGGAAATGAGTTCAAAAGATGCGAGATTTGGAGTCATCAATCAAATGTAATAATGGATAATACTATCTACCTGAAGTTTTTCAACTCAGATTTGGAAAGTCTAGAAGTTGACTGTTCAAATGGAAAATTGCGTAACGCTTTGCTGGTTTAACCCGTATTGGGTGTCTCCACCATAAGTCTCCATTTTTGGTAACAAATGATTAAATTCAAGAGTATCAGAAATCGGAATAGCCTTTAAGAAAGCACACGATAATATACAGTAAATTGGCTCGGAGGCAGCGTACCTGACTGTACAAAAACACACACCTCATGTTAGCATAGGATTGGTTGTGTTCAATGGCGAAAACTACATTGAAGCTGCAATAGATTCAATACTGAATCAGACATATACAGACTTCGAGCTAATACTTGTAGATAATGCCTCTACTGATAAAACCCAGCAAATTTGTCAAGAGTATGAGGCAAAAGACAAACGCGTCAGTTATTATCGTAATAAAATCAATATCGGTGCTGTTGCAAATTATAACCGTGCCTTTAGCTATTCTTCCGGTGAATACTTTAAATGGGCAGCACACGATGATGTGCTTGCTCCAGAGTTTTTATCCAAATGCATCAAAGTACTTGACAACGACCCATCGATTGTTTTGTGTCACACCAAGACTGGACGCATCAATGAACACGGCGAACTGTTAGACATCTACACCCACAAAGTGAAAACTGATTTACCAAAACCACACGAACGTTTCGGTGAATTTGTTTTAAGGCGGTATGAAGACAACTCATGGGTTTTTATCTTCGGACTGATGCGGGCAACTTTACTGAGGAAAACCAAACTTCAGGGAAAATTTATTGGATCTGACATAAATCTGCTGGCAGAAATTTCTCTGCTCGGTAGGATATACGAAGTTCCTGAAGTGTTATTCTTTCGGAGATATCATCAGGAAGCACTTTCAAACAAGTCGGCGACCAAAAAACTGAGTTATGACGAAATAATAGTTTGGTGGGTCGGACAATACAGGTTTAGTTTCATATGGTCAAGGATATGCCTTGAGTATTTTAAGTCAGTGAACCGTGCTTCATTGAAGTTGTCCGAGCGACTGTTAAGTTACGCACAGATTTTAAAATGGTTCGCAAAAATTGGGTGGATTCAAATTGTTGATGAAATGGGAACTTTCTATTTAACCCGTTCACGGTTAGGAATTAAGTTAGCTCCATTCGTCAAGCAGATTCGCAATAATTTAACGTTAGGAGAGATTAAATGAAAGTTGCAATTTTAGCCGGGGGCTTGGGCTCTCGACTTGTTGAAGAAACCTCAAGTAAACCAAAGGCAATGGTGGAAATCGGGATGCGCCCAATTATTTGGCACATCATGATGCATTATTCACATTTCGGCTTCAACGAGTTTGTGATCGCACTTGGTTACAAAGGTGAATGCATAACGCGTTGGATGCAGGAATATTGTAATTTTAACAGGAACGTAATTGTAAAAACAGATACAAATGAAACTGTCTCATATGCTAAAAATAATCAAGGTCAACCAGATTGGATAGTACATTTGGTTAATACTGGACAGACAACGCAAACGGGTGGTCGAATCAAACAGTTGGCTCCTTTGTTGGATGATCAAACATTCATGTTGACTTGGTGCGACGGCGTATCTGATGTTAATCTAGACTCCTTGTTGAAGTTCCATCGTTCACATGGTCGATTTGCAACATTAACCGCAGTGCAACCACCCAGCCGTTTTGGTCACCTTATTTTAAACGGGGACAGCGTGATGAAGTTCAAAGAGAAACCACAATGTTCTGGATTCTGGATAAATGGTGCCTTTTTTGTTCTGGAACCAGAGGTGTTCGACTACATTGATGACAATAATACTCATTGGGAGAAAGACCCTCTGGAAAGATTGGCAAAGGATAATCAGCTTATGGCCTACCGCCATAAAGGTTTCTGGCAGTGCATGGACACACTTCCTGAGAAGATGCTTCTTGAAAGACTATTGAAAGAGAATAATGCACCTTGGAAAATGTGGAAAGATGATCTGAGCCGCTCTGTAACTCAAATAATTAGTTAAAATTCATCAAGGCTATATGTAAAAAATCCAGATGGAAAACTGATGTAACTTGCTATTCATTGAGTTTCTTGCTCTTAACATATTCTGGGTGCTATCAGCATCTGTTTTTAGGGTATCCTATAAAAATCAAGTTATGATTTCTCGAAATTCATAGAATAAATGCTGTTGTTAATGACTTGATGAAATAAAATAATAAAATAACGAAGGACCTGAAAATGCGTGTACTATTAACCGGCCATAAAGGCTATATTGGCACAATTATGTTGCCTCTGCTTCAAGCGCAAGGACATGAAGTTGTAGGTCTTGATAGCGACCTTTTTGAAGGATGTACCTTTGGTAATCGTTCACTTTGTGCAAATATCCAAAGTATTCCATATATCAAAAAAGACATCCGTGAAGTTACTCTTTCAGACCTGAAAGGTTTTGATGCCGTAATACATCTTTGTGCGCTGTCTAATGACCCGCTTGGATACTTCAATCCAGAGATTACATTCAAAATCAATCATGAAGCCTCGGTTACCTTAGCAAAACTAGCTAAAAAGGCGGGGGTCAAACGTTACCTTTTCTCGTCATCATGTAGTGTCTATGGTGACTCTGGAGTTGACATAGTTGATGAGGAATCAAAATCAAATCCAATTACTCCATATTCAGAATCAAAGTTTCGCGCTGAAGCAGGCATCTCGCAATTGGCGGACTCCAATTTTTGCCCAACTTTCCTACGATCTGCAACAGCTTATGGCGTATCACCTATGCTTCGGTTTGACTTGGTCCTTAACAACTTCGTTGCTTGGGCACACACAACTGGGGTTATACTGCTAAAAAGTGATGGAACGTCGTGGCGACCAATCGTGCACATTGAAGATATCTCGCGCGCGTTTATAGCCGCTTTAGATGCCCCAGAAGAATTGGTTCATAACGAAGTTTTCAATGTTGGTATAACTGAGGAGAACTATCTAATCAGAGAACTCGCTGAAATCGTGAAAAATACGGTACCTAACTGCAATATTAAATATTCAAAGGACGCTGGTCCAGACAAACGTTCATACAAAGTCGACTTCAGTAAAATAAAACAAACATTACCTAAATTTAAGCCACAATGGAATGCACGTCGAGGAGCTAAACAACTTTACGATACCTATAAACAAGTAGAATTCAGTCTCGAAGAGTTTGAAGGCCCCAGATACCGGCGTATCAAACATCTCGAAGAAAACCTTAGCAACGGCCGATTGGACAACAATCTGCGTTGGAGATGCAGCAATAAATGAGTAAACCGTCGGCATACAAACAAATAACAGGTTGCCGTTCTTGTGGAAATCCTAATTTAGACCCAGTTATTACATTCGGGAATACACCACTGGCAGATGGGTTGCTCACAAAAGAGCAATTAGAAAAACCTGAACTGAAAGTTCCCCTTACCCTAGTTTATTGCCCAAACTGCGGGCTTGTGCAAATTAAAGAAACTGTGGATCCACAAGTCCTTTTCTGCAGAGACTACCCATATTTTTCTTCCACCTCAACGGATTATATACGACACACCAAGGGGAATGTAGAGGAACTGATTAAATCACGGAAACTTAATTCGAACAGTCTAGTAGTCGAACCAGCAAGCAATGACGGTTACATACTTAAACAATTCTTGGAGCACGAAATCCCCGTTCTGGGGATTGATCCAGCGACAGAACCTGTTCAAACTGCACGAAAAGCAGGTGTTGAAACTCTTTGTACTTTTTTTGAAAAGAAACTTGCGGCCAAGCTTAGAGAAGATGGGTTGATGGCTGACGTTTTAATTGCTAATAATGTGTTAGCGCATGTTCAAGATCTCAATGACTTTGTAGAGGGCATCCGAACAATACTGAAGGATTCTGGTGTAGCCGTATTAGAGGTACCTTATGTAGTTGACTTGATACGCAACCGTGAATTCGATACAATATATCATCAGCATCTGTGTTATTTCTCATTAACCGCTCTGGATCATCTGTTCAGAAGACATTCGCTTTTCATTAATGATATGAAACATTTTGATGTTCACGGAGGATCATTGCGGTTGTATGTGGAGCCTCACGAAAATGTTGGTGAATCAGTTCGATTATGCCTAAAAGAAGAGTCAATCAAGGGAATTAACAATGTTGATTTTTATCTTGATTTTGCTGAGTGCATATCTGAAACACGAAACGCACTAAGAGAGATTCTGTTGCGTTTAAAGCGTGAAGGAAAAAGAATCGCAGCTTATGCGGCCGCAGCAAAAGCAACAACACTACTAAGTTATTGCGGAATCGATAATACTATTGTGGATTACGTAGTTGACTTGAACCAATTCAAACATGGTCGCTACATGGGAGGCAATCATTTGCCTATCTTTCCGGTGGCGAAGCTTTTGGAAGATATGCCTGACTATGTTTTGCTGTTGGCTTGGAATTGGGCAGAAGAAATATTGCAACAACAGGAAACTTACCGGCGGATGGGCGGTAAATTCATTATTCCGATTCCATACCCGAAAATTGTTTAAGACTTATGGTTGCGAATACACATGTCGTCAGATTACGTTTGTCAGAGTTGTGGTTCACAAGCAATTTCATTATTCTATGAAGCGGATAATATTCCAGTTCATACTTGCATAATGTTGTCAACACCCCAAGAGGCGCTGCGTTTTCCTCGGGGTAAACTTGTCTTGGGTTTTTGTAACACGTGCGGTTTCATCTCCAATGTTGCTTTTGATCCTTCGGTACGGGATTATTCATCAACATACGAAGACCAGCAGTGCTTTTCGTCGACATTCAATGTTTTTGCTCAGAATCTGGCAAACCGTCTGATCCAGAAACATGATTTGCATAACAAGAAAATTTTAGAGATCGGCTGTGGGAAGGGTGATTTCTTGGCGTCACTTTGTGAACTGGGCAATAATTCAGGTGTAGGGATTGACCCTGCATACATAAAAGACCGTGTTAATACCAAGACTTCAGACCGTTTGACTTTCATACAGGATTATTACTCCGATAAGTACGATAACCATCATGGAGATTTGATATGTTGTCGTCATGCTCTTGAGCACATTCCTAACACGGCAGAATTTGTCAGTAGTGTGCGACGTGCGATTGGTAACCGTTTGGATACAGTTGTTTTCTTTGAAGTACCTGATGTTGATCGAGTTTTACGTGAGGTAGCATTTTGGGATATTTACTATGAACACTGCTCCTATTTCAGTTCTGGTTCACTGGCGCGACTGTTTCGTTCTTGCCAGTTTGATATAACTGGTATTTCTAAAGATTTTGACGATCAATATATTTTAATCGAAGCAAAACCGGTAAACCGAAAAGCAGAAACCGTGCATGACCTAGAAGAAAGCGTCGAAGAGTTGGCAACTGATGTAAAATATTTCTCTGAGAATTGCTGCGAAACATTAAAGACGTGGAAAAACCGTTTGAGTGAACTTTACACCGATGGAAAACGGGTTGTTGTGTGGGGTTCGGGTTCTAAATGTGTGTCGTTCTTTTCTACGCTTGGTGTCAGTAATGAAATCGAGTATGTTGTTGACATCAATCCGTTTCGTCATGGTAAGTATATTCCGGGTGTTGGCAAACAAGTAATGTCGCCTGAAATTCTAAGGAAGAACAAGCCCGAAATGGTGATTGTAATGAACCGAATCTACCAAAATGAA
>JBAZEV010000016.1:0-31814 GCA_041653695.1 Bathyarchaeia archaeon | reverse complement strand
TCTGGTTGGCAACTGCTGGGTAGACTACAAAGGACGGGCAAGCTCAAAACTTGAAGCAGGCGAACGAATCGTCATGATAAAAGAAGACGGCTCTGTACTGGTTCACCGCCCATTCGGGTACGAACCTGTTAACTGGCAGCCATCAGGTTGCATGTTCCAGACCCGCGTAAAGGATGATGTACTTCAGGTGCGGGCTTTTCGCAAAAAACCGTTAGAGTCCGTTAAATTCTCCTTTGACTTCATACATGTCCTAACGGTTATGAAGCTGGTGGACCGCGGTGAGTTCTCGTTACACGCCAGCGAAGCAGACATGCAAAAAGCGATACTGCTAGACCCCACGCTGGTTGAGGACGGTTTTAAACCCATTTCATACGAGAAAAAGGTTGAACCCGGATTTGTGGACGTTTACGGTTTAGACAAAAACGGAAAACTGTTGGTTGTTGAACTTAAACGGGTAACCGCGGGAAAAAACGCGGCGTTGCAGCTGGCAAAGTATATTGACTACGTGAAAACGGTTTCAAACAGGGAACTACGGGGAATACTTGTAGCGCCCCGTTTTGCAAAAGGCGTACAAACACTGTTAACCAGTCTGGGGCTGGAATTCAAAACATTGGAACCTAAAGCCTGTGCGGATGTTTTGCGAAGGTCAGAAACACGAAAACTTGCAGACTTTTTTGAGGCATAACAAAATTTTGTTAGGTTACGTAGCAGGGGCTTTCTTCGCTAGTTATTTTGCATAAAGTTTTGATTAAAGTGTAATCAAAGTCTTCGCCCCACACAAGCCAACGCAGACCATGATAAAACCGCAGAAACTCGATGCCCTTGGTTGTTGTTCGGTAATAGTTTTCGTTCAGTTTTTCCAGGTTTACAAGTTTTAGCACCATCATGGCGGGCACATATTTTTCTAGGCTTTCACGGTCTAGGTTACAGCCAACCATGATTTCAGATTCTTTAGAGCCCAACGTAGCCGCACGCAGGATGTCTGCAACAACATCAAAGTCTTTTTTCTTTTCCGTTGCCAAAACCAACCACTCAACCAAGTTTACACACAAAACGGTGATTAACTAACGTAGAATGGGTGAGATTCTTTTCTTTCCATCTGCTCCAAAAGCCGCATTAACATGAAATCGTTGTCTTTTCCCAACAGAAGCCACCTGAGCCTGTGATAAGTATTAAGGAAATCTAACCCTTTTTTGGTTGTACGATAGTTCCTTTTGTTTTCGTCTTCCATATCAAGAAAACTCAACTCTTCGAGGGCTGCCAGATAGTTATCGGCGGACATCGAATCCAGTTTACAGCGGTCTATGATTTCCCCTTCATCAGACCCTTTAGCTGCAATTCGCAAGATTTCTGCCACTACTTTTACTTCGTCTTTCTTTGTCGTTTTCTATGCACCACACAGTTTAATTGCTTAACGAACCTGATTTGTTGCAAAAGCATTTTAATCCTTATTTCAATGCCACCAATAGGTAAGTAACAGATAGTAAAAAGTTCTAGAACAAACCCAAACACAAAAAAACTGGAAAAAAGAGACTTTGTTATTGCTTAACATAATCTGTAAGCCGTTTCTGGAACAGCGTTTTCCGCATAAGCTCGCTTTTGTCTATCCACTGCTGGATTGGAATCTGGAACTGTTGTGAGATACGGGCTAATGCCTCGTTGAATGTGTTATACTTCAACGGTTTTTGCTGCAACGCATTACGGACATTCTCTCTTACCTGCCAAACACCCACAGGCATAATGTATCCAGGGTGTGCCTCACGCAAAACAATAACCGATGCTTGACGGCGTTCTTTTGTTAACAATTCGCCAACAGCTAAACGGGCAGCATAGTAACAGCCACCAATACTAGCATATGTTGTGCGTCCATTATAATCTTCCACGTCTGAATACAGGAGGGTATTGTTACCTGTTTGGTTCCATGCAGTACCAGGATACCACGCTTCCATAGCTTCATAACTCCATTCGCGGGGCATCATCAAGATTTCGAAACGGTTGTCCAAGTAACAAGACTCGTAGATGCGGTACTCGTTAATCTCTGGAAAGGTCTTGATTTTTTCCATCATATCCTTGGAGATAATACTGTCAACCGCGGTTATGCTCCAACGCGTAGGAACCAGCCGCCTATGGTTTTTTACTCCAAACGCGCCGACGCTGAATGCTCGTTGAATTTTTGTAACCACGGTTCCTTTATCAAAAAGATTTGTAACTGCTTCAGATGCACCTAGGTCGTCGTCGAAGTAGGCTTTCTGGATGTGGTGGTCCCACTTGGGGTTTGAGATACTCATGTTCTTCAGCGGCGCAGATGGACCAAACGGTTGAACTTGGTCATCGATAACAAGTGCAGAGGTGGGCTTCTTTTTCAGAGCCAACTCCACATCAACAGGGCTAACAGACAACGCCAAATCAATAGTTTGGTCCATGATTCTGCCTGAATCCTCAAACTTGGTAACATGAACACGGTGTTTGCCCCGAACAAGCATGGAACGAAAACCCACAATCTCGTCGATAGATTTACCAAACCAAACCTCAGGCAAATCATATTGGCTGGTGTCCTCGTGAATAGGCGGCACAAGCGGACCAGCATAAACATACGGGTAACCGATACGACCAACAAAAACGCCTGGCGGACAAGCCCCATCTAAATCAGTGCTCTGCAACAGTTGCGAAGACCGAAAATAGGAACCAAACCTTACCGCGAGCGGGCAACGGGTTTTACCGCACAAAAACTTGCCACCCTTGCAGATTGCACATAAGCTGTTGCCTTTTGCGGTGGAAACTAGGCGTTCTTCATCGTAGTTTATGTCTGCGGCAAGGTTCGAGTTATCCAGAAGCTGCTTAACCCAAAGGTTATTCTTCACAGTAGGTTTTGGTTTTTTGTTTTGTCCCACAACTGTTGGGTTTCGTTTTCCGCCTGTTACTCTTCGCATCGTTGCTTCGCCACAAAAGACTGCCAAAATATCTTGTTAACGAAGCTAGAAAGATTTTCTGTTATAAGAACAAACAAGCAAAACAGGGTGTATTTATCCAATATTCGGTTTCGGAATATATTGTGTGTCTAATTCCTTACTTCACACAGTTCATATAGCCTAATTATGTACATTTACCATGGTTGCGAATTGGATGCGGGAAAAACAAGACTCCACCATCAACGCCCAAAAGGAGTAATGCTGATTGATCATCACGTTACACTCGTATAAAGGCGGAACAGGCAAGACGTTGCTATCAGTGAATTTGGCGGTGGCGTTTGCTGCCCGTGGCAAAAAGGTTTGTTTACTGGATTTGGATCTTCGCGCACCAAGCCTTGCTTCAACATTCGAAAACGAGACAACCTGCTGGGTAAACGATTACCTAAGCAAAGCATGCAGAATCGAGAATATCTTGAGCGACCAAACACCCAGTTACATAAATGGGGGAAAACTGTTTGTTGGTCTGGCTGACCCATCAACCGAA
The DNA here is from genome assembly GCA_041653695.1 of Bathyarchaeia archaeon. Taxonomy (GTDB): domain Archaea; phylum Thermoproteota; class Bathyarchaeia; order Bathyarchaeales; family Bathyarchaeaceae; genus Bathyarchaeum. The sequence goes on along the minus strand of JBAZEV010000016.1, from coordinate 28,361 downwards.
GCCATCAGAGACATGTCCGCTAAAGACCGCAAATGGGAGATGGAGGCGCTTGGTAGGCTTCTTATGTTGAAAAGTTCGCTTTTAGGTGACATGGGTTTTGATTATGTGATTTGTGACTCAAGTCCTGGGTTGCAGTATTCATCGATTAATGCGATTGTTGCAGCGGATTTTGTTTTAGTTGTTACGTCTGTAGACCGCTCTGACGTTGCGGGAACACAGAGGATGTTGCATGACCTTTATGATTTGTACGAAAAAAAGACTGGAATAATAGTGAACAAGGTACCCCAAACGGTGTTATCGGGTAAAACGCGGCTTCAACTGGATACAAATAAACTGCCAATTATTGCGTTGGTGCCCTGTTCATGTGACATTTTGCAGTCAGAGGGCGAATACCTGTTTGCATTCAAAAACATGGAGCACCCGCTTAACCAGTCGTTGCAAAAAATTTTGTCAAGAATCGAAGAACAGGCACCAAAACAAGCCATAGCAAGGTAACAAATCAGGGTTCAGGTTTTACCCAAACTCTTAAAACAAATTCTTAGCCTATTCCAAGGTTGTATGTCTAGCAACACCTTAAAGGCATTAGCAGTTATTGCTGTTGTGGCGGTTGTTCTATCAGCTTTTAATACATATCTGTTACTTGACAACATTAACGTTAAGGAGCAACTCAACACCCAAACCCAACAACTCAACGAGTTGCAAAACGCCTTAGACCAACTTGGAGACCAACAAGACAAACTTGATGAACTCCAAAACGCGTTAGACCAACTGCAAGCTCAACAGACACAAATCAATGAACTGCAAGGCACTGTTGGGCAACTCAGCACTCAAACAGAACAGATAAACGAACTTCAAACAGCGCTTACACAAGCACAAAACGACATCCAAGACATCACATCAGACCTGACAAGCCTTAGAAATCAACTGAACACTCTTGACCAACGTTCATCCATAGCAGAACTTGAATCTGCTGTGCAGAACCTTGAAAACCTCATGTCCAACTTGTCGAATATTGAAGACATTTTTGACCAACTGCTTACTTTGACGCCCACACAGGTTTACGAGGCATCCTACAAGGCTGTTGTTGTAATACGGTCAGCCATTGGGCAGGGTTCAGGTTTTGTGTTCAATACACCTAACATGATTCTCACCAACAACCATGTAGTGCAAGACCAAACAGACATCGAAATCGAGTACTACGACAGAACCCGTACACAGGCAACAATCATCGGTTCAGACGCCTACGCAGACATCGCCGTTTTGAGCGTGCCAAGCACCCCAGTTGATATTGTGCCTTTAACGTTGGGTAACCAATGCAGTACTGGGCAACAGGTTGTTGCTATAGGTAACCCGCTGGGGCTTACAGAGAGTCTTTCAGTGGGGTACATCAGCCAAGTAGACCGTTTAATTGACCTTGACCCGATAATAGTTCCTGTTTTGCAGTTAGACTTGACCACCGCAGCAGGTAGTTCGGGTGGACCTTTGCTGGATATGTATGGGAAGGTTGTTGGGATAACAAACGCGGGAACTGATGTTGGTTTCAATTTTGCGGTTCCAGTAAATATTATGGACAGGGTTATTCCAGCGTTGCTGAGTCAGGGCGTGTATAAGCATCCGCTTGTGGGTTTTAGTTTGTTGGAGTTGACCCCAGATGTTATCGCGTCAGAAAACATCATCAACGTTGACCCATACCAAAATGGGTTACTGATAATGAGCGTAATCGAAAACTATCCTGCGGTTATTGCGGGGTTAAGACCTGCCGTTTCTGGGTCTTCGGGTATTACAGCGATGGATATTGTTTTGGCTGTGGACGGTCATGCTACGTTGTCTCTTGAGGATTGGACGGCGTACATAGAATTGAAGGTTTCGCCAAATCAGCTTATCATGTTAACGATTTGGCGTTCAGGTGTTACCACAACGGTTTCACTTACAACTACTGAGCGGCCAGCATACACGGGATAACATTACGGGTTACTTCCGCCGTGAACCGTTTTGTTTACCAAAAATCAATACCACACATTGGGAAACATTAATTTTTGTGGCTAACTCTTTAAGGACATTCACGTGTAAACTGTAAGTGGCGGATATCTGATGAAAACCCTCAAATTTCCCATGATTTTTGTCAACTTCAAAACATACCTTGAGTCGACAGGAAAAAACGCGGTAAACCTAGCAAAAATGGCACAGGAAGTAGCCGACGAAACAGGAGTAAACATTGTTGTTGCTCCCCAGTTTGTGGATTTGGCAGCTGTTTGTAACGCGGTTTCGATACCAGTTTTTGCCCAACACATAGACCCAATCTCCCCTGGCGGTCACACGGGGCATATTCTTTTGGAAGCAGTAAAAGAAGCAGGAGCAGTTGGAACGTTGGTTAACCACTCTGAACGACAACTACGTTTAATCGACATCGAAGCAATAATCGCTAAAACCCGCGCCGCAGGCATGGTTTCTGTGTTCTGCACAAACAACGGTGCAGTAAGTGAAGCCGCCGCCGCGCTTAGACCAGACATTATCTCGTTGGAGCCTCCAGAGCTGATTGGAACAGGCATTCCAGTTTCTAAGTCTAAGCCTGAAGCAGTTACAGAAACAGTTGAACTTGTAAAACGCATAAACCCAGATGCAATAACCTTGTGTGGCGCAGGAATAACTCGCGGTGAGGATGTTGCTGCGGCGTTAAGGCTTGGAACTAAAGGCGTTTTGGTTGCCAGCGGCATCGTGAAAGCCAAAGACCCCCGCCAAGTTATGATGGAGTTTGCCCAAGCAGTAAACAAGTAACATTACTGAAATCACATAACAATAGATGAACTACGGTTCAGGTTACAGGTCAAAAGTCAAAGTGATTAACAGATGAAAGTTGAACTGCGGTGCATCTCCTGTATTCTTAACCGTGGCTACCTCCAAATCCAAGAAGCCACAGACGACAAGGAACTCCAATTTAAAACATTGGCGGCGATTCTGGAGTTTTTAACACAAGAATTCGCGCCAACAGCTAACTCGGCGTATCTGGGAACAAAACGGGATAGAATCATAAAAGAGATGACAGGCAACCCCGATGTTTACAAACAAAAAAAGGTAATAAGCAACCAAAAAGCGTTGGAAGTTTTGCCTTTGGCTCAGAGCATCGTTGCTAAAGAGAACTCGCCGTTTCTGCGTTTCAGAAAAGCTTGCCTTTCCGCGATTGTTGGTAACATTATGGAGTTTGATTTGCCAGATAATCCATTCAAGTTTTCTGACCTTGAACAACTGATAGAACAAGCTGAAACTGATTTAGCTTTGGATGAAATCGCCCAGATTTTTGAAAAAGCCAAAAACTCGAAAACTATTCTTTACTTGACAGACAACGCAGGCGAAATCGCGTTGGACACGTTGCTTGTTAGGGAACTAAAAAATCTTGGTGTACATGTTACGGTTGCGGTTAAACATGGTCCAATTCTTAATGACGCCACTTTGGAAGATGCTAAAGTTGTGGGAATGGACAAAGTAGCAAACAAGGTGGTTACTACGGGTTCGGATTCTGTTGGTTTATTCCCTGAAGAATGCTCCAAAGAGTTTTTGCATTTATACAACTCGGTTGATTTTGTGGTTGCAAAAGGCATGGGTTACGCAGAAACATTGACGGAGCTTGAGTTACCTGTGCCTCATGCTTTGTTGTTGCGCAGTAAATGCAGCACAGTTGCAAACCATTTCAAGGTTCAGACAGGAAAAAACATAGCCAAGATGTTACAATAGTATTCTTGTGAGGCAGATACAGGTTTGAATTTGCCAAAAATCTGTGTTGAACACGACATTCTCTCAAAGTTAGACAAGGCTCTGAGCCGAGAATGGATTGTAACCAACGGTTTAGGCGGATATGCATCAGCCACGGTGTTGGGGGCAAACACCCGAAAGTATCATGGTTTACTTGTTGCGGCATTAAATCCTCCTGTGAACCGCTGGGTTTTGCTGGCAAAACTTGATGAGGAAATAAAAGTTGGAAACAAAACCTGTATGCTAGGCACAAACGAATTCAAAGATACAGTCTATCCGCAGGGCTACAATTTTTTGTCTGACTTCATTTTAGACCCGTTGCCCACATTCAGGTATGCCGTTAATGATGTTGCGGTTCAAAAAACGGTTTTTATGCCGTACATGAAAAACGCCACCGCAGTCGTATACGAGGCGTTTAATGGCTCAGACGAAAAAATTTCAATCAACGTTTCTCCGCTGGTTAATTCACGGCATATCTACGACATAACAAACAAAGACTCCGTTCATTGGACGTTTAATCAAGACTATTACTTGGACGGCGTATTGGTATCGCCATCGGACTCGTTGTCGGCACTGGTTTTATCTGCAGGCAACACAGGCGCATACGTAAAAGAGAACTGGTGGGTTAATAACGTCCATTTCAGAGTTGACGCATCCCGAAACGAAAACAGCATCGACGACTATTTCAGACCCGGTTTTTTTGAGTTCTCTGTTTACCCCAACGAGGAAAAGAAGTTCTTTGTTCTGGCTGCGGGCGGAAAAACTGTTGAGGAATCTGAGCGCCTGTTTAATTCGTTTGGCCGAACAGTAAAAGACATTGAACAACTGCAAACAGAGGAGTTGAACCGCCGAAAAAGTTTGTTGGAGCTGTTCCAAAAACAAAACAAAGGCGTAGAACTTGAAGACTGGTTAAAGTGGGTTATTCAGGCTGCGGATTCGTTTGTTGTTTTCAGGGCGTCTACAGGCAAGAAGTCTGTTATTGCGGGTTACAACTGGTTTGATGACTGGGGACGTGATTCGCTTATTTCGTTGACGGGTTTGACGCTTGTATCTGGTCGTTTTGAGGATGCTAAACAGATTCTGTTAACGTTTGAGGAGAACAGCAGCAACGGCGTTATTCCGAACCGTTTCTCTGACAAGGCGGGGGATATTCCACTGTATAATACGGTGGATGCAACGTTATGGTTTTTCAACGCCGTTTTTCAGTACCTCAAATACACGGGCGACTTCGGTTTCGTTAAAGAACACCTATGGAAAACATTAACCCAAATCATTGACCACCACGTGGAAGGAACCATCTTTGGTATTCACATGGATGAAGACGGCTTGATTGCACATGGTCCACAGTTAACGTGGATGGACGCGGTTACAACAGAACAGTTTGTAACACCCCGAAGCGGCAAAGCAGTAGAGATTCAAGCCCTCTGGTATAACGCGTTACGGGTTATGGAGTTGCTTGCAAAACAGTTCAACCAACAAGAAGACACAGAAAAATATCACAACATGGCGCGTGCGGCTAAAATCAGTTTTCTGAAACAGTTCTGGGACGAAAAAGCTGGTTACTTATATGACGTGATAACCGATGAAGGCGTGGACGGAGCATTACGGCCTAACCAGTTGATTGCGGCATCGTTAGACTTCCCAATAGTAGACATCGGCCGAACAAAAAGGTTGATTGATGTTGTTTATCAACGTTTATGGGGCCCGTATGGACTGAAAACGCTTCCAGAAGATGACCCAAGATATGCTGGAAAATATTTTGGAAACTGGACCCAACGCGACAATGCATACCACAACGGCACAGTCTGGCCTTGGCTTATTGGCCCGTTCACAACAGCGTTTTTGAAAACAAAAGGTTACGCAGAGCCGTGGCGAAACTTTGCATTCAAAAACTTTTTACAGCCACTGTTCCGTGACCAACTGGTTTTGGCGGCGTTAGGAACCGTCAGCGAAATCTTCGACGGCAACGAACCACATCTTCCGCGGGGCTGTATTTCTCAGGCATGGAGCATAGCTGAACCGTTGCGGACGTATGTTGAAGACATATCTTACAGACGGCCTGCCTACGAAAAAGAGGTTCTTCGGATTATTGAATCGTAACAGAGTGTTTTGCTGTTTCTACTGTACCGTGTAACCGCCGTCGATAACGATGCATTGCCCGGTTATGAAACTTGATTTATCGCTTGCCAGAAACGCCACAAGATTTGCGATATCCAATGGAAGTCCCCACCTGCCCATGGGTATTGCTTGGATTGTTTGTTCATACATTTGCTGGTTTGATTTTGTTCCCGGAGTTTCGATTGGCCCTGGAGCAACTGCGTTTACGTTGATTCCAATTTTTGCCATCTCCAGTGCCAGCGCCTTTGTGAATCCTGCTATGCCTGCTTTGCTTGCCGAGTAATGGACAAGCGCAGGAAAACCGACCGTTGACCCTGCGATGGATGCGATGTTTACTATTTTTCCGTATTTTTGTTGCACCATAGTTGGGATTACCGCTTTTGTGCAGTGAAATACGCCGTTCAGGTTAACGTTCAGGACCTTGTTCCAGTCGTTTTCTGTCATGTCCAGAAACAGTTTAGATGGATAAATCCCCGCGTTGTTTACGAGGATGTCGATTTTTCCAAATTTTTCCAGAACCTGCTTTACTGCCCCAGTTACCTGTACGGGGTTAGTGACGTCGCATTTAACAGCCAACCCTTTAGAACCTAGTTTCTCAATCTTTTTGATTACACCCGAAATCAGGTCCGAAACATCAAGTACCGCAACGTTTGCTCCGTTCTCGGCAAGAACTAATGTAATCTTTTCGCCAATGCCCTGACTGGCGCCGGTTACAACCGCAACTTTACCAGAAAGCTCACACATTAAACATATTCCCCCAAAAATCAATAAATATATTCTCGGGTTATCTTATAAAACATCGCATAAATCGCGGTTCCAGTTTCTACGTCAACAGCGTATATCTTAGTTTTCCCATTTTTGATTATCGAATTTATGGTTAGATTGCTTTGCAGGTGAAAATTGAGTAGTGTAACCAAATGGTGAAACAGTCAGCAGATGAAATAAACAACTCAGGTTTCTGACCATACCTTTGGTTTACTTCTTTGCTGATTAAAGCGATTTGCTGCGGACTGAGTTGATATCTTTCAGACAACTCATCAGATTCTAACCGAAGTTTAACGGCAGGGCAGACGTTACACACACTAAACCCAGCGTCCTTCAACATTGACTTCAGGTTGCCGATTGTAGTGTACCATTTAGGCGTTGACATCAACTTGTAAACCAAGTTTAAACATTGTGTGTCTTCCTCTTTTTCGAAACAGGCAGATTGATGAACAAAGATTTCGCCTTCCTTTAGCTGACGCCTGATGTGCTGCAGAAAAGGAATTAGACCCGAGTAGCCGAAGTAATGCAGTAACGACCGTGCAACAATCATAAGTCCATTCTCATCGGGTTGAAACTGGTTTCTGTTGATTTGGTCTACCGAAGCTTGAAGATAGTTTATTCGGTCGTCAACACATTCAGAAAGTTGCAGAGCAGAAACGTCCACGTTTACAAACCGCATATTCGAGGGCACTTGGTGCTTTAGCAGTTCTTTCAAGATGAAGCCTGTTCCACCGCCAAGGTCTACAACTACATTGGGTTGATTCATTTCTATGGCTTGTTTGATGACGTTTATCAACGGATAAGCTACTTTAGGGTCGGAGAAATACCCGTTGTGAACAGTGTTCCATTTTCGACCATAAATGCACTCCTCTTTTTTGTTAGAGACTGCTACCGGTTTGTCATTTGCTTCTTTAGACATTCTTTGCTTCGCCTTCTAAACCCATGTTAATGTGCCTCTTTTTCTCCAAAAGACAGCGCAAACCTAAGAAGTTGACTGTAAAGTAGGTTATCCAGTATTACGAAATAACTATTAGGTTTTGCTGCCACGTTTATGTATGGACGCCACGGATGCTGAAAAACAAAAAATAGCGATTACTCAAATGACACAACAGGAAGTATACACAGCAGTAAATTGGGCTAGGCAAGAAGGTTGGAATCCTGGCATCCACGACGCTGAAAGCTTCTACCATGCAGACCCGAAGGGTTTCTATGCCGCAAAAATCAACAATGAAATCGTCGGCACACTCTCAATAGTGAAATACACAAAAGACTACGCATTCGTAGGATTCCTCATTGTGCGACCCGACATGCGCGGAAAAGGCATAGGCACCACCTTATTCAACTTTTTAGAAGAATCTTGCAAAAGCTTCAACGCTGGATTGGACGGAGTTTTGGGTATGCAGACAAAATATGAACTTCTAGGTTTCAGGTTAGCACACAAAAATTACCGCTACTCGGGTGTAGCCAACGGCAAACTGTCCAACCTGTGCATGCCAATCAGCAAGAAAGATTTCAACAAAATCGTAGCCTACGACGCCAAATGCTTTTCAACAACCAGACTGGAATTCCTGAGTTACTGGCTGTTCCAAAAAGATGGGCACTCGTTTATGGTTCAAAACAAAGACACAGACGAAATTTGCGGGTATGGTGTAATCCGTAAATGCTTCAAGGGACATAAGATTGGACCGCTTTTTGCGGGCACACAAGAGATAGCAACCGCGATTCTTGAGAGCCTCATGTCTACCGTAAACGGTGAGGCGGTGTTTTTGGATGTGCCTGAACCAAACAGGTCAGCGGTTGAGCTGGCACAAAGGTATGGTATGCAACCAGTTTTTGCTACGGTCAGGATGTATACCAGATTACTCCAGTTGCCGCTGGAGAACATCTATGGGTTAACATCGTTTGAGCTGGGGTAAATCCTGTTTTGGAATGGTTCAGGTTATGCATTAAGAATTTTTCATAACGGTTTTTTGTCACACAGATTTGATTGTATATATTATCTACAACTTTCCACAAAATTTAAGTATATATAATTCAATAAAAAGGAATGACTGTTTGAATTCTTGTTTATAGAACAGCCAAAAAAGGGGGCATTTGAACCATGGCAAGCTACATTGAAGTTATTGCGTATCTGGTTTTGTATTCGGTTATTTTTGCGTCTTTGTTGTTCTTATTGCGAAACAGAAACGTTGCTGGACGAACTTTAAAGGAATACATCAAGCCTGTAAGCTTTTGTCTAATAGGAGCCATGGTTGGTGTATCTATTGGTTACATGTCCTTTTTCGAGGTAGAAACAAGACTTGTAGTTCACCAAGTAATCTGGGCAACGATGGTGGCGGTTTCAGCGTTGATTCTTGTTTACTACCGCAAATTCAACATGAAAAACATGGTTGTATTAGGTGTAATCTATTCTCTTTGGATTCATGGGGCAAAATGTTCGTTACGATACATTGTTTATGGTGCCTACGAACCATCCTACAGAGCAGCAGACTACATAATACGACAATTTACATACGGCAGCACAATAGTTTTCGTTGAAATCTTTATCGTGACTCTTGCAATTCTTTTGGATACTGAAATCAAGAAAAAGGAGAAAGATACAAAACAGATTTCACTCTTGATTCTGGGCATTGCGGCGATGGTCGCTGTTCTCTTCGGGGCGGCGAATCTTTTCACTATGTAAGGGGCATTAAACGCAACCTGTAATTTTACTGTAAAATTATCATAGGTTTCATTTCGGTTGCAATCTTCGGAACCTCAACTAAGATTATGGAAAAACAATAACAGAGCATTCGGCAGAATGATTCAAAACATTTTTTGGTAATCCTAAAAAATTATTGATGAATAAGAAATTATAAAAAGGAACAAAACAGTCTGTCTTCAGGGACTAGTGCCCTTTAGCTTTGTGGTCAACATGACAGATGTTTGTTTAATGTTTGAGGTTCACCAACCACTCAGATTGAACCGCAACTTTCACTCTGACCTTTTGGCTAAAGGTAAAGTAACAAAGAACGGGTTGTTTGACCTATATTTTGACCACAAACTGAACCGTTACGTGTTTGACCGTGCAGCAAGAAAGTGTTACCTGCCAGCAAACAAGATAATCTTGGAACAAATCGAAAAAACCAAAACCACAGGAAAACCATTCAAGGTCGCCTATGGTATTTCAGGCGTTTTTCTTGAGCAATGTGAACTGTGGAACCCAGAACTTGTTGAGTCATTCAGGCAACTGGCACAAACAGGCTGCGTAGAGTTTTTGGAGGAAACGTATTATCACTCGTTGGCGAGCCTTTATGATTCAGAGCGTTCCGAGTTTATTGAGCAGGTCAAACTGCATCGTGAGCGCATTAAAGACTTGTTTGGTGTTGAGCCAACGTTTATCGAGAACACTGAACTGTTATACAACAACGGTATCGCCAAAACGATGAAGGAAATGGGTTACAAGGGCACAGTAACAGAAGGCATCGAGAAAACGCTCAATGGAAGAAGCCCCAACTATGTGTACAAGGCCAAAGATGTAGGCATTCCAGTTTTGTTGCGTAACTACCGCCTTTCAGACGATATCGGTTTTCGGTTTTCGTCCTCGGAGTGGCATGAGTACCCGTTAGACGCCACAAAATATGCCCGATGGTTGGCGGGAGAACAAGGACAGGTTGTTGTTTTGTTTATTGACTACGAAACATTTGGTGAACACCACTGGCCTGAAGGCGGAATCCACGAGTTTCTGCGTTATTTACCCATGGAAGTAAACAAGTGGCATCACCTGAACTGGCGGACACCCACAGAGGTGGTAACACGCCATGAACCAGTCGGCGAGGTAGAGGTTCACGAATACAGCACAGTTTCGTGGGCAGACATTGAACGTGACCCCACCGCGTGGATAGGCAACCCGATGCAAAACATCTGTTATGACACATTAAAAGAACTTGAACCACTTGTGAAAGGAATCGGTGACCACCAGTTAACCCGCCTGTGGCGTTACCTGCAAGTAAGCGACCACCTGTATTACATGAGCATGAAAGGAGGCGGACCTGGAGATGTACACAATTACTTCAGTGCAATGGGTAGCCCAGTTGAAGCGTTTGCGGTTTATTCCCGAATACTCTCAGACCTAGAAGCTAGAATGCGTTTAGAACTGGAAAAACCTGAACTTGCAGCCAAACGAATCTTACGGCGTCTCCCCGCAGGTATGGGGTTCACGTTTTCGTACGATTTTGGGCGTTCTTCTATTTTGACGGTTCACAGTTTAACCGAGTTTGCCTCAGCACTCAAGGATGTTGACGAAAGCTCGATACGTTTCCATGCTGAAAAAGGAGATTTCGAACGTTGGATACGCCAAGTAATAGGCGATGACCAGCTTGCAGACGAAATCGCGGTGATTAGTAATGCAAACAAAAAGTTGAAAGGAGATACATTACGTAAAAGGGTGTTCACGGCAACTGCTAGGCGGATTAAGCAACTGAGAACGCTTAGTAAAAACCTAAAATCGTTTGAGGAGAATGAACCCTAAAATATTGCGGTCCACCAGTTTCTGTGTGATTTAAAGAGGCTTTGACTTGATAATAGACCCTGTTTGTGGTATGCCCTTAACTGAAGCAAAAGAGAAGTTCACAGCCCAAATCAGGGGTAAAACATACCATTTCTGTGGTGAATACTGCAAAAGGTTGTTTTTACGTGGAAACCGTATCGCATATTTTTGCATGGAAATCGGTTTGAGCAAAGATTTTCACACATACAGCGGAGGCTTAGGCGTATTAGCAGGAGACATGATAAAATCCAGCGCTGACCTTAAGATTCCGCTGGTTGGGGTTACTCTTGTCAGCAAAAAGGGGTATTTACGCCAAGAACTAGTAAACGGAAAACAGATTGAACACACAGATGACTGGAACCCCGCAGAGTACATGACGGAAATACCTGACAAAATTGAAGTCAGGATACAAAACCGTCCAGTCCAAGTCAAAGCATGGCTTTACGATTACCAAAGTCCCACGGGTGCACTTGTTCCGGTTCTGTTTCTGGACACTGATGTTGAAGGCAACGCACCAGAGGACAGGGAAATCACCTCGTCCATGTATGGTGGCGACCGAATATACCGCCTAAAACAGGAAATCATACTTGGAATCGGCGGGGCAAAAATGCTTCAAGCCGCAAAATTCCAGATTGGCAAATATCACATGAATGAGGGGCACTCAAGTTTTTTGACGTTGGAACTTTTAAGAAACAATGGTATTGACCTGGACGCGGTAAGAGACCACTGCGTATTCACCACACATACACCCATTGAGGCGGGACACGACAAATTCACGTATAACCTAGTCCAAGAAGTATTAGGTGAAATCATTCCATTAGAAGAAATGAAAGAACTTGGCGGGCAAGACCAACTGAATATGACTCGTTTGGCGTTGAACACAAGCAAATATGTTAACGGGGTTGCGAAAAGGCATAAAGAGTTCTCGTTGACGCTGTTTCCGGGCTACAACATTTCTGCGATTACGAACGGGGTTCACTCGTTTACGTGGACATGCGAATGTTTCCGGATGCTTTTCGACAAACATTTACCGGGATGGGCAAACGAACCCGAATTACTTGTGCGGGTGGACACACTACCAGACGAGGGCATTTGGCGGGCACACATGGAAGCAAAAGAACGCATGATACGTTACGTCAGGGAACGTTCAGGTGTTCAGCTTGACCCAAATGTTTTGACGTTGGGTTTTGCGCGCAGGGCAACGGGTTACAAGCGGGCTACTTTGCTGTTTTCTAACCTGAAGCGGCTTGAAGAAATCGACAACATAGGAAAGATGCAAGTAATTTTTGCGGGCAAAGCGCATCCAAATGATTGGATGGGAAAACGGTTAATCGAAGAAATCCATGAAATGAAGGACCACCTCAAAGACCAGATGAAAATAGTTTACCTTGAAAACTATGACCTAGAGATGGCTGCAAAACTTACCTCGGGTGTGGATGTCTGGTTGAACACTCCGATTCCGCCGTTTGAGGCTTCTGGGACAAGCGGAATGAAGGCAGCCCATAACGGTGTGATTAACTTCAGTGTTTTGGATGGCTGGTGGGTGGAGGGCTGTATTGAGGGCGTAACTGGTTGGGCGATTGGACCATCATCGAAAGAGAACCTGGAAGAATCCGAGCGTCGGCGCCGTGAGATTACGCAGTTGTATGACAAATTGGAGTATCTGATTATTCCCAAGTATTACGATCACAGGGATGACTGGATACATTTGATGAAGAACTCGATTGGAAAGGTTGCATACTATTTTAACAGTCACCGTATGATGCGCAGGTATGCGTCTGAGGCTTACTTGTAGTTTTTTGCATGGTTACTATTTGGTTACCGATGAATTTATATGAATGATTCTACATATGAAAAAATATTCATCATGTTGCTGGAGCTAAGCCAATGAGTAAAAACCAATGGTTCTGCTTCCAATGCGAACAAATCACATCAGAGGAATACCTTAAAGCAATACAACAATAAAAAACGGGGAAGCTGAACAACAATGAAGAAGGGGTTAAGCGAAACCTGCCACAGGTTCTTTGTAAACTTGGCAAACCCTGCAAGGTTAGCCATACTGGAGCAGTTGATGAACCAGCCAATGAGCGTAAACGAGCTTGCGGATGCTCTGGGACAGGAACAAAGCATGATTTCGCATAACCTTAAACCTCTTCTTGAATGCAATTTCGTTTACATTACAAGGCAAGGAAAACAGCGCATATACTCTGCCAACAAAGAAACAATCGGGGCACTCTTTCAAACGGTTGAGAACCACGCCGAGAAGTTTTGTCCAACAGGCGGAAAGTGTCATTTAACCGAAAGAGATTAGGTTCAGTGAACCTGTTTTAGAACACAGTTACCGTTTTTTGGTAGGTTACGCGATGTAGTAACTTAGTTTTTGGTTTTTGTTCATCTTTGGTATCGTAATAACGAATTTGATGCCTTCACCTGATCTGCCGGTTTCTTTGATTGCCCAGCCGTAAGTTTCACATATTCTTCGTATCAAGTACAGTCCATAGCCAGTGCCTTTGCCGTAGCCTTCTTTGAAGTTTAGCTCTTTTTCATTGTCAGGCATTCCAACGCCATTATCTTCATATATTATTCTTAGTTCGTTTCCTTGGGTTTCGTAGTAAACTCTGATTTTGGTGACTTTTTCACCATGTTTTAGACTGTTATCAATCAGGTTATAGAACAGTTGTTGAAGAAGCGAATCAGCAAGAACAGTCAAGCCCCCGCATTCATTCAAAATTTTTACGGTGTTAACCTCTAGAATCATCACTGCCTCTTGAATGCTTTTCTTTACGTCTATGTAATCTAGTTTTTCTACACCTAACATTTCGTAGTTTCTTGCGAAAGCAAAAATTTTTCCCACTTGGTCGATAGTTAACTCGATGCTTTTCAAATACTCTTGAGTTTCAGGATTTGCCTTCATTTTAGCTAGATACACATTGTTTGCAATTACAGCTAACTTGTTTCGAACGTCATGCCTTGTTAAGCTACCAATAACATGCAATTTCTCGTTTGTCACCTGTATTTTATTCTGAGAAATATTTAGAGTAGTTAACATTCCGTTAATTTCGTCAGCAAGATTAGTCAATTCATCGTTTCCTTTTACAGATACCCGATTTGAAAGGTTGCCATTTGACTTTATGTAATTGATACCTGTGTTCAGTTGTGCTAATCGTGACAAAACAGTGGTTTCTAAAAGTAACATAATTACTCCAGTAAACGCGAGGCTCGTGGATAGTAACAACAACATGAAATAGTTAATTGTGTCTTTGCCTTTTTCGTATATGTTTCTGGGTAAGTCTACACGTAATGCGAGGCTATGTTCTCCATTTATATCGTGAATTATGGTGTAACCTGCAATGGAGTGTTGGTCAAGTGGATTTACATAAATGGTGTTTTCATCAGATATGGATGCGACTGATTTCTGAAAATCTGCGGGTAGCTCAGACGAGTCAAGGCGCTCGATTTTGATTGATAAATGAGTTGTCACTTCTAATTCATCTATTACATTGGAGTTAATGTAGTAGCCCATAATGATCGTGCCAAGAATTGGGCCTTCATTTTTGCTTGTAAGTATTGGATGTGAAGCAAACAGCAATGGGTTTTCTGGAAGAAGCAAAATTCCAGTTATCACACTATCGGGGTCAGGATGTTGCAACATGTCACAATCTGGTGTGAATTGTTGCAGAAGGCACTCTGAGATTGATGTAAATTCTTCAGTTTCAAGGTCATAACACCTGCCGAAAATGAACTGCCCTGAAGCATCAATGAATAATATAACATTGAGTTTCAAGCTCGTAAACGTGTTGTCTGCTAGATTCAATTCGATGTATTCTTCATTTTTGTCTTGAATAAACGTGTAAGTGTCATCCCATGCACCCCAGTCATGTGCATTAGAAGCAAGATTAGACATGTCATCAGATAATGCACTAAGGACACGCTCAACGTTGCGTTGTGTGTCTGCAGTCTCAAGGGTAGCAAAACTGTCCAAGAGTATTCTCTGAGATGTGACCTGTAACAAAACGATAATTATTATGCTGGTCATACCGATGAGCAACAGAGTTTTTCGTCGTAGCTTCAAAAGTCTTAACCACTTTGATTCAAAAATACAATAAAGTAGAACTATAACAGTTGTGAATATGATGTATTGAGCACCAGTTTTGTTAACACCACAAAAAAACATGAATACTTGTTTGTTTGTGGCTCATTTGAAACAAAGAATATTAAGATACAACAATAAGTGCAACACATAAAATACATTATACTGAACTACAGAAACCCATTCCCAATGGCTCCAAGTGAACTTGTGCCGAGTTTAAGTAACAACTTCAACCTTTTTGATTTCTGGAACCCGTTTTTTAATGCAGCTTTCTACGCCCCACTGCATGGTCATCGCAGACATTGGGCAGCCGTTACATGCACCTTTTAGTTTCACTCTTGCGGTGTCTTTTACCACGTCAACCAGTTCTATGTCGCCGCCGTCAGCCTGAAGGTGCGGTCGCACTTCTTCGATGCACTGGGCAACTTGTTCTTTAATTGTTTTAGTCAAAAATAAACGCCCCCAACTGTAAAATGGGGGAATCGAGCTAATAAACAGTTGCCCGTGTTCTGTTTAGAGCCGTTTGAGGCTTATCCTGTATGCTATTGTGCCCAGCAGGAACAGTATCACACCCGAAACAGTCAGATACAGCAGTTCAGGTGTAATCGCATCAAAGGGCAGGTTCTTGGTCATTATTGCGGTCATTGCGTCAACCAGTTTTGTGAATGGAAGGGCATTACCGAATGCTTGGGCTGCTTCGGGCATCATGCTAAGTGGGAAGAATGCGCCAATAAAGAACTGCAAGGGTACACTGATTATTACTGCGATGGAGTTTGCGGCTTCTTCATTTTTTGTAAGCGACGAGATTATCAACCCGATTCCAATCGCTGAAAGTGAACCCAGAAAGATTGCCAACGCGATTACGGGGATGTTCCAGTATAGGTGAACTTGGAAAAGCAGGATTCCGCTTACCAGCATGATTACTGCAGACATGTAAACAAGCGCAAGGTTTGAGATGAATTTTCCCAGCAAAACAGTAGTTGGAGAAACAGGTGCGATTACCATCCGCTGGAATGTTCCTCTTGTGCGTTCAGTTGCAATTGTCATTGATGCGTGGTTTAGTCCACTCCACAGCAATACAAGCCCCAAGGTTCCGGGTACCATGTAGTCTATCCACTGTAGTTCGGTTCCGGTTATCTCTGCGTTGCTTGTTGTAACGATAACTGGGTCAGCAACAACCTCCACGTAGGCTTTCATGTCTTGGGGGGTTTGTTCGATTACGACTTCTTGGTAATGTTTTACGAAACCCGAGATGAAACCTAACACGCTTTGTTGGGTTATCAATGCGCCGTTTGCGTTTGAGGGGTCAACAAACAGTTGAAGCCGAGCTTTCGTTGGAAGAGGCATTCCCATGCTATCGACGTATTGGAATGAAAGCGACTCCGTGAAGTTTGATGGAATTATAAGTATAGCGTTTATGTCGCCGTGACGTATCGCGTAGGCTGCGGTTCCGTTTGTGTCCATGTCACCGTATTCACCATATGTTTTAACCGTAAAGTTAGCATACGCCAATGCTTGAACAAATCCGTCGCCGATTGTGCTGTTCACAGAGTTGGTTGCGTTTACGGCAACTAGTTCGCCGTCAAGGTTAACAACGCCAACCGAGATGCGGCTCATGTCGCCTGTTGCAGATTGACCAAACGTGAACCCGATGATGATTATGAAAAACAGCGGAAACAGTAACGTGAAGAAAATTGCTGTTTTGTTTCTGAGTACGCCCAGAAAATCTGTTTTTGCGATTGCGGCTACCTGATTTATTGTTCGTTTAGTTTTCATTTTTTTCACTCCCGCAGGGTCCGTCCTGTAAGCATGATAAACACGTCTTCAAGGGTTACTTTTGAAAGTTGAACCGACAAAACCTTAACGCCTTCTTTGGCAACAGCGGCAACAACGTCTGGAAGTATGTCGTCGGGGTTGTCTGTGATTACCTTCAAAGTTTCGGTTTTCTCGGCTTCATCGTATGCGATATACGCTTTTTTGATGCCTTTCACGTTTTTCATTGCATCAACAAGATTTGCAGACGCCTTGTCTGGAACAACGGTTATGGTGTTTTCCATTTTGACTTTTTTAACCAGTTCACGTGGGCTACCCACAGCAATGATTTTGCCTTTATCCATGATTGCAACGCGGTCGCAGAGTTCTTCTGCTTCATCCATCATGTGAGTTGTTAAAACGATGGTTTTTCCCTGTTTCTTCAATGTGTGGATTATTTCCCATAACGCAAGCCTGTTTTGTGGGTCAAGACCCGCTGTTGGCTCATCCAAAAGGATAACTTGGGGCTCATGCAGTAACGCTGCGGCGATGTTGACGCGGCGTTTCATTCCTCCAGAGTATTTGGAGATGCTTCGTTTTACTGCTTTTTCGTCCAGCTGCGTGAACTCTAGGAGTTCCTTGATTTTGTTTTTGAGCGTTTTTCCCGATAAACCGTATAATCTGCCGTAGAAGGAAAGGTTTTCTTTGGCGTTCAGGTAATCGTACAAAACGATGTCTTGGGGGACAACACCTAACTGTTCTTTGACTTTGGTTGGTTGTTCCTGAATGTTTAAGCCACAAACAGTTATTGTACCTGATGTGGGGTTGAGCATCCCCGAAATCATTTTTGTAAGCGTTGATTTGCCTGCGCCGTTGGGACCAAGCAAACCAAGCATTTCTCCACGGGCAACGTTTAATGAAAGCCTGTCAACTGCGTTGGAGTCTTCGAAGCTTTTAGTTACGGACGTTATCTCAATATCATTCAAGTGGTGGTTCTCCTTTTTGTGGGTAAAATGGCGTTTTATAACATAGGTTCAGCCTTAAACATTAATGCGCCATACCATTCCATAAAAATAGTTTAGTAAATAACGTTTATCCTTAAAAGAAATCGTTTACAAACGCACTAAAACTTCTGGTGCTATTGCTGAAAAATATTCAAAAACAGGTTTGCCTTCATAGTATCGAAGGCAGTTCCGTTTTTTGCAGCTAAACGTTTTTGAGGGGTCGAGACTGGGAACACACAAATGAAGTTTAAAACAACTTTGGAGAACTCAAAGAAGGTTGTTTTCTTTTCGTCTCAACCTTTCCTCAAACGTTTAGTTGTTTTTTTCTTCTTTTGCTTCTTCGTTCATGACTATGGTTGGGAAGTAGACTCTTTGTAGATACCAATTTGTTGTGAATACTCGTTTCATTGGGTTTTACCTCCTTTTTTTGATGTGTATACGTGTTTTACTCCTATACAATATGTCCTTTTTCAGACATATCAGTATAGTAATACACCATAAACCCAAATATAAACCTTTTCATATTTAGGGCGTAAAACAGCATACATGATATGCTCACATCAAAAAATGTCGCCACAACCAACACAACCATAAAAAACAACTAAAACAGCATAAAACAAAACACCAAAAAAACCCAAACGTTACCCGTATGCAATCCACACCAAACAACACAAAACAAATTTCATGCCAACATACCGTTAGAGATAAAAACACAAAACAGTAATTATCTTCTGGAATGTGCAGCTGATGAGTGAAAGCAAAATCAGAGGTAAAATTCTGATTAGATTATGGGTCAAAGCAAAACCGATGACCCTTCAAGAAATATCAGAAAAAGTTGGACTTGATCCTTCTTCAATATTGGATTACTTGTTTGGACTAATAAACGCTGATTATGTTTGTGTCCCCACCGAAAACTGCTATGAACTAACATCACTGGGCAAGCAGGCAATCGGGATGCCAAAAATGGACCAAACGTTAGCGGCAACTATTCTGCAAACGGTCCCAATAGAAAAAGCATTCCAATTCTACAATGGATTAGACCAAAACACAGGCATATACGCGGACAGCCTAGAAAGTTTCATTGAAAAAATTCAAACAATCGAAAACCAATCCATAGAATTCCACATCCCAAGAAAAGACTTTGAATGCTGGATTAACAGCACACTCGGCGACGTAGAGCTATCCAAAAGAATGGAACTAATCCGAAGCATGAACCTGACAGGAGAAAACCTCAGAAACGAAGTTTACCACGCCGCAAAAGCCAGATACGAAGAACTTATCAAGATTCTGCTATAAACACCACTATCCATTGTTGGAAAATGCTCTCCAATAGGTGGACACAAAATGGAACTGATATTTTCCGAGAAATGCCTAGAGTACCGTTGGCCCGGACACATAGAAAACCCAGAACGCATAAAAGAAGCAGTTGAGTTTCTGACACCACACTACAAATCTGTGGAACCCGAACCCGCAACAGAAGAAGACATCCTAGACGTCCACACACAAAACCATGTGGACACAATCAAAAACGCAAAACCCAACACATACTTTGACGGAGACACCCCCGCACCAGAAAACATCTACGAATACGCCTTGCTCTCAGCGGGTGCAGCGGTAGTTGCGTCACAAAGAAACGGTTTTTCGATCACCCGACCACCAGGACACCACGCGGGCAGAAACGGACGAGCATTGAATGCGCACACGTTAGGTTTTTGTTACTTCAACAACATCGCGGTTGCAGTCAAAAAACTTGACCAACCAACATTAATATTGGATATTGACGGTCACCACGGAAACGGAACCGAGGAAATTTTTCTACTAAACCCCAAGGTCACAGTTGTTTCTCTTCATCGTCACCCCGCATATCCAGGAACAGGGTTCAGGTCATATGCCAACTGTTTGAATTACCCGTTACCTGAAATGGCTGGGGACGCGTTGTACCTGAAAACCCTAAAACAGGCATTCAAACTCGTAAACATGAAGTGCATCCAAAAAATAGCGATATCGGCTGGTTTTGACGCCCACCAAGGAGACATAGTTTCGTTGAATTTGACGGCAGACTGCTTCAGGCAAATCGGAAGAATCGTAGGCGAATTCAACAAACCAGTTTTCGGAGTCCTTGAAGGCGGCTACATCGGAGAAAACGTAGGCACAGACACCCACCAACTCATACAAGGCATAGAAGAAAAACAGTAAACAACAGGCATATTTGTAGTCTAATAGAGGTACATTGTTGAAAACAGTATTTTTTCTGTTTTTTACTGCTTGGGAATCTTGAAATGCGAATTCTTCCCTGAACTCACATATTCCCCGCCGATGGTACGGACAACCGATGCGATTTTGGCGAAGTTGTCTGAACCCAAAAACCTGCGGGGTTTTACGATGAAAAAGTTTTCCCGTTCATCAAACAGCAGCATCGCCACAAGGTCTGGAGAAAACGCCTGTTTTACCGCGTTAATGGTACCCACCTTTTCAGGAGCATTAACCGCTGCTGGAGTTGGCGCTGCAACTGGCGCTGAGGTTGGTGCACTGGCTCCCGTTACGCCCTTAAGCGATTTTACTACTTCGGTAAGGTCTGCTGAGATTGTGTTCAAAACATTTACTAGGTCCTCGACTTTGCGAGCTAAGTTCTGGATGTTTGTTTTTTCTTCTGCCATTAACGTTGCCCCCAGAAATGTTTTACGAATAAGTTATTGATTTGTTTTGTCCTACAAAAACCGGTTTTTGCACAAAACTGCACAAACCTTTTTTGTCTGTTCCTGACAAGTAACAGACGCTGGCGTAAAGGACGAATAAGCAAGTAACTAAAATGTTGTTTGCGGCGGCTTTCTTAGCGGTAATAGTAGCAACAACAGTTTGGGTAAACCAACTTTATTATTCCATTCTAGAATACGAAGAATATTGCATACTCACACAAAATCAACAGTTAACACCCGTTTCATACCACCTTTGGGAAAACGGGCAATACATCAACATCACATTCATTGCGTTATTCCTTCTGTGGATACCTTTCATTGATTATTCTCTACGAAAAACATTATACCCATTCTTGAAACAAAAACTAACATACAAAGAGGCAAAAAATTTTTCGCGGTCCATGTCCCGAACAATGTACAAGGACATTCATGGACTGGTTCTGGGTTACTTCAAACGGGTAAACCGAAAACTAAGAGTGAAAATTTCTTTATGGTTCATGAAAATCGAAACCTTTGAACATTTGCATCTTCTGATAAAAGTTTTCAAATGGATTGTTTTACCAGTATGTGTCATATATGGGTGCTCAATGTTTTTCATTTTGGACCAAAACACGTTAGACTCCATCCTGTTAGCAAACATTCTGTTTTTCTACAGCAACTTTGTACCCGATTTACCCGCAATATTTCGAAGAAGAATCTACCACGACGAACGCGACGGCTTCCATGAATCTTTGCCAAGATACAAGACTTATGCACTTTTGCTGTTTGCTCCACTGTTTATTGTGCTTGTGTTTTGTGGAACCAAAATCAAATGGAAAACAACCGAAACATTCCATAACTTCAAGTCTTTATGTGTTTATGGTGTGTTCCTTTTTATGCTAGGTTTTCTGGTTTTGTCTGTTTTTCAGTTATCAGTTGGAAACGTGATTGAGACAATGTTTGTTCCACTGTTTGGTCTACTTGGATACTTAACACACCTGAAAGTTGACCTCATATTCTGACGAAAACAGTCACACAAAACAAGGAAACCAGTGGTTCCCTGTTTGAAACATCCACCAGTCAGGGCATAAACTAAATGTTAAGTATCGCTTGGATTGCTCTGAAGTATGCTCGTAGTTTTTGTCTGTTCGCGGCTGATTGTTCATTGGTGTAAAAACCGTTGCATATACAACCTGAATGGACATCACTTTTAACTGAACCAAGCTTTTCCCAGCAGATATCAAAATTTGTGCATGTTACACAAAATTCGTTGTACATCTCTATCTCAAACGCATTCTGAACTACCGAAGCCCCCCACAAGGGGTTATCTAAAATGAAGCCATTAATTTCGGTGATGGACACTTTTGGTTTCCGGTGGAGTCTTCTTAACTCTTCCATCCAACTCAAAAAATGTTCCCCCAAAAAACTTAGGGACCTCTAAGAAGAAAAACTTTATTGTGATACTACACATTCAACAAAAACCCGAACACCACAAACCACCATTTCAACATAAATAACCGTGTAAACCATCCTTTTACTTGACCCAAAATGTTAGAAGTAGACGGCAGCCAAAAAAGCGGAAGTGGAACAATACTACGGCTTTCTGTTGCGCTCTCAGCAATCACTGGCGAATCATTGCACATCTACAACATACGCCACAAACGCACGCAACCGGGGTTACGTCCTCAACACCTAGAATCAGTAAACACAGCAGCAAAACTTTGCGATGCACAAACACAAGGAGCAAAACTTGGCTCAAGCGAACTATGGTTCAAACCAAACAACACCATAAACGGCGAGGTAACCGCAGAAATCGGCACCGCAGGAAGCATATCCATGCTACTGTTAACCGTTTTACCAATATGCGCCTACGCCAAAGGCAACATAACAGTCCACGTTGTCAACGGCGGTACAGATGTTCGCTTCGCCCCAACAATAAACTACATCAAAAATGTGCTTTTGCCAACCCTTGAAAAAATGGGTTTAAACTCTTCATTAACCGTCAAAAAATATGGTTACTACCCAAAAGGCATGGGCGAAGCAGTCCTGAACGTTAACTCGTGTGGCAGACTTAAACCAATCAGTTTAACCGAATATGAGCAAGTAAACCAAATAGAAGGCGTTTCAGTTTGCACATTCCTTGAAAAACAACAAGTTGCCCAACGACAAGCCAACCAAGCCGCCAAAATACTCAGAAGCAAGGGATATGAAACAAACATTAAGGTTGTAAACGACGAATCCAACCCGCTACAAAAAGGCAGTTCTATCGCGTTGTGGACAAAACCAAACAAAAACATGGTTCTGGGCGCAGACAGCATCGGGGAACTGCGTAAATCCAGCGAACAGGTGGGTAAAGAAGCCGCAGAAAACCTTTGTAAAGAAGCTGAAACAAGAGCAACGGTTGATGTTCATCTTGCAGATATGCTTGTTCCGTATATTGCTTTGGCAGAGGGAAACTGTGTGTATTTCACGCGGAAGGTAACTGATCATCTAGACACCAATATCTGGTTGGTTGAACAGATTTTGGGCACAAAAATACGGGTTTCCCAAGAAGGCGGCGTCTTCAGAGTCGAAAAAACGTGAAAACAGGTTCTGTAAAGTCTTCGGTTGATTAACGTTCTCTGAATGACTGTAAAAAATCGGTTGATAACAACATATAGATTTTATATTCACAAATTCAATATATCTTCGGAAATAAGACATATATACTGACAACCGAAATATTAGTTTATGAAAGGGTTTTCAAATGGCAACAAATAAGAAAATAGATGTAAAACCCATTTCTTTTGGTATGACTGGATTTACACTTGAAGACCTATTATTAGGGGATTTCAAAGACGAACTAAAAAAAGAATTACCCACTTCAATTATAACGCATATGGCAATAACTTTCTCTGACTCTAAAGATGTAATTTTTATAGGGCATGATAGGAAAGATGGAAAAATTAATGTGGAACGTGTTGACATAGAGGGGACAAACTCGGAATTTGTTGGTCGGATTGTTGAAATTCTAAAAAAGGTGTTAAGCTAAATGCCATTGTTATTACAAAGATTTGGAATGTGTTCAAATGATTTTGATGTACAATATTATTACCCTAGAACTTACTTTGATTTGCTAAAATGCTACGTTACCGAATCTTTGATGGAAGAACCTAGTAATGTTGAACTAAAAGTTGAATTGGGCGAACAAATAATATCTGAGCTACCAACCGATTTTAAGTTAAGAAACAACGGTAAATTTACTGCTATAACATTTACAGGTAAAATATTGGTTGTTAAGGATACTCTTGAAGAATTAAATAAACAATTAGCCAAAATGGACTTAGCCGAAAACTACTACATAAAAAAACTAGGCTTTGAAACAATCGCTCAACTCTAGATGGGGGCAATTATTGTTTGCCAACATTTACAATGCAGTGTAATGGCAAAATAAAATTACATATAGTCGTTGATATTCACGGAACACAAAAAGACTTGGACGTGTTGGTTGATACAGGTTTTACTTCTGGAACAGGTTTTGGGTTAAAATTACCTGTGAATTATGCCATTCACGCAAAAGTGACTGGAACTGGCACAGTTAATTTGGCAAATAATGATACAGTCAAATGTGATACAATTCCAAATGCAAAAATAGTACAAATAGAAAATCATGTTTTAGATGATGAAGTAACATTACCAGCTCTTTTCATGGAAGGACCTCAATATATTGGAATGATGTTTTTACAAGGATGTCACTTGAATATAGATGGACCTAAAAAAGAGGCATTTTTAGATTTTTAAAAGAAAACACCCAGACCACCAAAGGGGTCAAATATTAGATTGTGTCTTTGGTTCTGTCAAGTCTTTGTCGGATTTTTCCCCTGTAAAAAATCTTCGGATATTATCATTAACTGCTATTAGGGTTTTTATGCAAAAATCATAGAACCGTTAGGGGTTAACAGTTTTGTTTTAAGCTTCATAATCTTTAAAATGTGTATTAGCGTAAACTGTTTTTATGTGGAAAATGTTTTTCCACGTGGAAAATAAACCGCAAAGTTATTATCCATCATAAATAATAAAGCAATATGTGAAAAAATTGGGGGCGAACCTAGTGAGTAATGTGATAGAGGACGCAGTAATCGTATTACATCCTGAACGGCTAAAACTATATAGAGCCCTAAAAGCAGCAGGTAAGCCACTATTTATCAATGAATTAGCAGATAAAACAAATGCAGAGCGTCGACTTGTATCATACCATCTATCTACATTAGAGAAACATGGGTTTGTTACAAGCGAATTTAAAGTAATAGAACCGCCACATTCCAAAGGTAAAGCAGGTCGTTTTTACCAGCTTACAGCAAAAGCAGACGAAATATTGCCTA
This sequence comes from Bathyarchaeia archaeon, assembly GCA_041653695.1. Classification (GTDB taxonomy): domain Archaea; phylum Thermoproteota; class Bathyarchaeia; order Bathyarchaeales; family Bathyarchaeaceae; genus Bathyarchaeum. The sequence goes on along the minus strand of JBAZEV010000016.1, from coordinate 3,321 downwards.
AACTCGTTGAAGCTTTAAAGGAATAGCTTCAACAATCCTCTCTTTTTTATGGAAGTTCATCTAACGCCATAAGGACAATCATGCCCGTAAGTTTGGCATATTCAGATAACCTATCTTGAATGGTCTCTGGGTCTTCGTCAGGGAAAATATCACAAAAAAGTATTCTGCACCATTCATTTGTAAATCTGCCATTTTTGTTAACATATCTTAATTCAACCTCAAAATCATAATTTCCATGACTCATTGTAATCTGCATATGTACACAATTACACGAAATAAATCGTTTAGAAGAATTAATTATTTCCAAATTTTCAAAAGGTGATTCATGAAAAACAGGACGGAATAAAATTATGTGATTTATTTTGAGAGGAATTTGACTTTTTTGGAAAGTTTCATTGACGTGTTTTTTTATATGCTCTTCAAACTCAGTCACTCAATAATCCCCCGTCATTAAACAAAATGATTGTATTATTCAGTATAAAAAACTAATGCTATTTTTTGTCGATATTATATTTCTTGATGTTCAAGATGCAATATACACCACACTGAAAACCAGATGAATTGTTTTCAACTCAAGTTACATTGAATTTTTGCATTTTGAATCAAAGTTTTCCACTTATTTTGTCCTTCAACTTTGATTCCGCATGCTTCGGCTGGTGTTTTTCCGTTTAGTCCTTCATGTTCTCGGATGTAGTTATGGTATATTTGGTAGCCTTTGAGTATTGGAGTGTCTTTACGTTTGAGTCCTCGCATAGTTTTTTCACGTTGCCTAATCTCTCCGTTTAAGCGTTCCATCTTATTGTTGTTCATATCACCTTTGAGTTTAATGTGGCGAATGTGTTCAGTTCGCGGTTTGCTTAATGTTCTGAACTCTTTTTTGTACGCGTCATGGTACGCGGGGAGACCATCGGTTATTATTGTCATAGGGTTCTTTCCTGTGACTTTCTTAGCCATCTGGAACAATTTTCTTGCATCATGTTTGAATTTTGTTTCAGCAACCTCTTGAGCAATCCAATAACGGGTTTCATCGTCCATGATGGCGAAGACATATTTCATGTCGCCTTTGAATTTCATCCAAAGTTCGTCTGCTCTAAAAGTGTCTGAGACTTCGGGTTTGAGTTTCTCGATGTATCTTTCCATTAATCCAACATATTTAGAAATCCAGTTATAGACGGTTTGATGAGAAACTTCCACACCCAAAAGTCTAAGAGACTTCATGGTGTTTCTCAAAGATTCGCCACCAAAGTAGAGTTGCATTGCTGTCGTAATCGCTTTAGGGTTGTGTTTCATTTTCTCGAAGCCAATGTTTATGCTAAAAGTCTTACCACATTCTTCGCAGACGAATCTTTGAATATCTCCGCTTTTGTTGTGCCTAACTCCATTTCTTTTAATGTTTTGAGATTTGCAGTAAACACATTCAGAGATTGTCAGTTCTTGAATTACGGCAACTTTCTGGACTTCTTTTCGGAGTTTTATGCTGAACTCTACAGCCCATGCATGTTTGCATTTTAATCCCCTGTATTTATGGTCTGGGCATTCACAAACCCATGCACCGTTTATGTTAGAAACAGTATAAACTCCGTTTCCACTTTGAGAAAGAACCCGATATGAAAGAGAGTTAACATTTCGTATGCTTTTGCTGTTGTTATTGTAAATATCTAAACCTCGTTCTTCACGGAGTTTTTGGAGTTCTTGGAATGTCAGCATATCAACCACCAATAGTTATTAATAGTTATTAACAGTTATTAATAACATTGGACAGAAACATATATAAATATTTCCATTAATAGTTATTAATGGTTGTTAATATGGCAAAAAAACTGATACTTGATATTGATGAAGCTACGTGGAAACAAGTGTTAAAGTATAAAATAGACTACGGACTAAAAAACAACAATGAAACAGTAGTTAACCTTATAAAAAAGGGTCTGAGAAAGGTATAACAAGGTTGATTGTGTGCCAAACGCTCCAGGTACTCCATATAGAATTGCACAATATTACCAATGGTTTAAACAAGGTTCATTAGAGCTAAAACCTCCATTTCAAAGAAAGCCTGTTTGGTCTGAAAGAACTAAGTGTTTTTTAATAGACACTATTTTGAATAATATGCCCATGCCTGAAGTTTATATCCAAATAGAAACCAACAAAGACGGTTCAACAAATTATGTTGTTGTTGATGGACAACAAAGAATGCGAGCGATATTAGAGTATATTGAAGGTGAATATAGTTTACTCGAAGACGAGTGTTCAAGCAAATATGCACATAAAGAGTTCAAAGATTTGCCCGATGGTGTGAAAAAAGATTTTTGGAGTTATCAAATAGTTACTAGAGAATTACCAACAAGCGATTTGAATGAAGTAAAAGAGGTTTTTCGTAGATTAAACAAGTATGTTATGCCTCTGAATGCACAAGAATTGAGAAATGCTACTTATGGTGGTCATTTTCTTATAATGATAAATAATATTGCAGAAAATGATGTTTTTTGGTCAGATAATAAGATAGTAACTCCTAACGAGATTAAACGGATGATTGATGCAGAATACATAAGCGAGCTTATTATCGGAATGCTTCATGGAATTCAACAAAAAGACCAAGATTCAATTGACGGTTTCTATAAACAATATGACGAGAAGTTCACTCAAAAAGAGGTCGTTCTCAAAGAATTTAATTATGTTGAACATCTCATTCAGGATATTTTCGGGGATGACCTTTCCAAAATGAGGTGGAAAGGAAAACCAGATTTTTATTCTCTGTTTCTAGCAATTTATGACTTATCAAAAATGTATTATTTTTCCCCTGAAAAATATGAAGCCATAAAAAGCCGTTTACAATGTTTTGCGTCTGAAGTTGATAAACATGTTCGACAATCTGAGAAAGAAGCTGATAGCAAACTAGTGCGTGAGTATGTTGAAAATGTCGAAAAACGCTCAACACATAAATCAACAAGGCAAAATAGATATAATATTGTAAGACAGTTAATCATTCCCTATTTGGTTGCCAAAGATACAAGACGTGCCTTTAATGAAGAAGAACGAAAAATTGCTTGGGCGCTATCGCTCGATAAAATATGCGCTATTTGTGGTCAAAAAATAGATTTTAATGATTATGAATTAGACCATAAAATTCCCTTCTCTATAGGGGGAAAAACATCAATTGAAAATTCTCAGATTACTCATAAAACTTGTAATGCAAAGAAGTCCAACAAATAGATGCGCCGTAATAACTCATCAACCGATTTTTTACAGCCGTAAGGAAAACGCCGAGCAACCGAAGACTTTACAGAACCTAACAACGTAACGTTTATATATAACCATATCTAT
>JBAZEV010000015.1:4976-32019 GCA_041653695.1 Bathyarchaeia archaeon | reverse complement strand
GCGTAAAGATTGTTGTCCATAGAACCTATGTAAACAACACCGTTAGCCACTGCAGGTGAACAATATGACGTGCATCCTGTCTTAGAATTGTTCCATAACTTTGTTCCATTTATTGCATTCAAACAGTAGACGTTATCGTGTGAACCTACATAGACGCATCCATCAAAAACTGCTGGAGACGAAATAGCGAGGGAACTGTTTACTTTAAAGTTCCATATTTTCGTGCCGTTAAAAGCGTCAAGGGCGTAAATGTTGTCATCAAACGATACAAAATAGATGTAACCATTTGAAACAGCAGCAGAAGACTCAATTTCCCCTCCTGTTGTGAAATTCCATATTGTTTGACCGGTAATCGCGTTCAGTGCAAAGAAACAGTTGGTAATTGGAGAACCCATGTAGATTATGTCGTTAGTAACTGTTGGCGAGCCATATGCCTTACAGTATGTGTAATTTAAAAACAGCGTGCCAGTAAAAGCGTTATAGGCTGCACCTGGTGTGTAAATGTAACCTTCATAGACGGCGGGAGAATAATCCTGGCCACCTACATATGCACTGGTTACGTTCCATATTTCTTGTCCGTCTGAAGCATTAAGACAACGAAGTTCGCTAGAAGAGTGCATATACACAAAGCCGTTTGCTACAACAGGAGACCCCACAAGACCTTTTTCAGCAGTCCACAAAACGGTTATGTTTTCTGTTGGCGCAGAACTTTCTGAATGCCCTGTGTGTGCGGGGTCATGACGAAACATTGGCCAGTCATCGAAAAAAGTGGCTTGAACAGGAAAATTGATTGATATACTACAAAATACTGCTGAAATGGTCAAAGTAATGAGTATTAGAAAATATTTATGCTTTCTCATAATTAGCCACCCTAAAATAATATAGGCAATCAAGCATATATTAAATTATTGTGACGTCTAGATTTTTCGTTTTAAATTGTAACATTCTATGATGTATTAAACCACACATTTTTTCATATTCTGGTTTTTCTACAAAGACCGCTGCATTTTTTGGAAGATATGAACAAATTTTCTTTTATGGCATCCGCTACGTTGGCTCTGTTTTATGGAATCACCACGCTAAAACAGTCAAATCAGGCAACAACATCAACCTCTTTTATTATTAATTTAAAGGCAACGATGATTGTTGCACAGACATATTAACGAACTAAATCTAAGCTAAGTCTTTATTGTTTGAAAGTGACTCATCAGCATTCAATATTTCCACATATTCCGTACAAGTATCCTTGTCGATAACAACAAATTGTTCACATACTTGCAATTCTTGCTTACAAACAGCAGAAGCTGAAGAGAGAAATTCAACTAAAAATATGTTCAACCACATATTGCATCAAAAATTATTGATGTCAAAATCATTTTAAAACGGAGTTTACGAAACAATACTTCAGAACAGCATGATAACTTGACAAAAAATAGTCAGTGTAATCTTATCAGCTTGTTTTCTGACTCTAATGTTTTTAATGCTTGAAGAAGTATTATTGTTCGTGGGTTTTCCCGGTTCAAACTGATAAAGCGCATACGCCCAACACGTTGATCCTTTAATATGCCCTCTTTTTCTAAAATTTTGAAATTTCTATGTGTTTCGTTATACGTACTGTTAGTTTTACGTACAAGACCCATTATGTGAATGTCTTTAACTTTTGACAATTCTTTAATAATTTTCTGTCTGCACGTTGAGGCTAGTATTTTCTTAAGATCCAATCCAAAATCCCCCGTTGAATTGCATAACAAGGTTATATTATCTATTAATAATTTAAAAGCAAAACGAACAGTTTCAGAAATAGAGAGAGATGTGTGAAAGTTCAATTAATAACACATTATAAAGAATTAACACAAAATTCATGTCTGCTTTCAATTAATCTCAATGTTGTTTTAACTTTGAGAAACAATTCGTTTTATTGATAAAACAAAAAGACTTAGTAAAAATCATGACCAATACATTTGAGCATACAAGCAAAACAAATCCCAATTCAAGTCACAATTTAACTTTTACCCAATCGCACTACATTTCAAAAAAACATTTGAACAGGAGGTTAATTATTTGACAAGACTCTTTCCACAACTAAAAAATATGCTAAAAGTTAACTTCAAAAAAACCACCTTAACCATACGTGGCTTTTTTGTGTGCAACACAGACAGTAGCATAGACGTGACAACACAGAAATTTGATTGGGAAAATGCACTAATAGATGCAAGTATTACTGCCGGTGTTACATTTTTCAGCACTCTCGGAGGAGGATCAATTGCGGGGCTAGAAAGTGTATCAGCAATAGAGGCAGCTACAATATCCGCATTTACACAGTTCTTTGTTTTTTTAGCTTTAAAACGTGGAATATTGTCACAAAATCAAAATCAGTAGTTAAAGGGGATCAATTTTTGTCAATCATCATTGGTGCCAGAACCGGAATCTTTTTTCTATAAATAAGGTGCCAATGTTGATTACGACATCTAGTTGTTTTTACTGGTATGAATAAGGATCAGCATCTTGTTTTCTTTCTTGCGATGACGCACCATAAGCAGATATATCCTTTGAGCAATTGACAGCGCTTTCAACATTTCCTTCGTAATGTTGAAAACAACATCAACCCAAAGAAAAGAAGCTCAAATCAGTCTCCTTTCGTATATATATTTAATTAACTATAATGCGCTCGTAACAAACTGAATTCTGTGTTAGCCTTTGACTGGTTTGTATTCTTTTTTGGTCTTTCCACATTTTACATATCAATGTTATTTCTTCTACATTTGAACCTCTTACGTATTCCACTCGTTTTTTCCATTTGTGCCAAATACATACCATCTTTGTTCAACCCCCGTAACTTACATCTAACAAAATATCATATGTATTTTCATATTTTTCATATTTTACATGGTATATCATAAAACAGTGAATATAACCCTTTTGTATCCGTGTTTAATATGGTCAAGAAAATTCTGGGGAGTTCAAAGGTTGGAGCACGCTACCAAATAACAATCCCCAAAGAAGCGAGAACAGAATTCGGATACCAAAAAGGTGACGTAGTCATATTCATCAAAGAAAACAACAAACTCATTTTAACAAAAAGCGTAGAATAGACTATTGGTAAATTATTTGTCACAGATGAACAAAAGTTAGCGAATTACGATTTATGCCATTAGTTGGTTATGACATCAAATTGTGTTCTATGAATTTTACTGATTTTCATTTTATTATTGTGGTATTAATTTTCCACCCCTTTTTACGGCGACAAAACATTTTAGATTGAACAAACAATGGCTTACAGAATATTCAACAAAACTTAAAAGTTACATCGCCAGTGTATCTGTTGGTATATCCGTATTACAAAATAAACTTAAAATCTGGTTATCAGTATTTTCTTTAAAAAAGGAAAAAGGGGTTGCGCCGTTAGGCGCTTTTGTTTTTAGATGTCTTCCATCATGTCTTCGGGGTATGCTAGGGTCTTGTGCAGTGCGATATCCAGTCCGTATAGTTCTGCGTCACGTGATACGCGCAGTAGGTTTGCTTTCTTGAGTATCGTGAACATTACCAGTCCCATTGTTAATGCCCAGAGTGCGATTGAGCCTGCACCGATTGCTTGTACTCCGATTTGGTGTATCCACGTTGCTACATCGGGGAACCCGTATATTGGGTGTGCTCCGAGTGCCTGTGCACCAAATATTCCTGTTGCGAGTACTCCCCAGATTCCACATGCTCCGTGAACTGGGAAACATGCACATGCATCGTCGATGTGCAACTTGTATTCTACCAGTCCCGTGACGAATGTTGTGATTACACCTGCAACGATACCGATTACGAACGCTGCCAGTGGGTGAACTATTGCGGCTCCGGAACAGATAGCGACTGCTCCAGCAAGCAATCCAACCATGCTGGTTAATGCATGACCTCTTGAGGTAATGGCTGCACCGAATAGTCCTCCTGCCATACACATTGCTGTGGTAAGTGAGACCCACGCGAGTTCTACGTTGATTGTTTGGTAGTCTGTTGCTACGCTTGAGCCGACGTTAAAGCCGAACCAACCGAAAGCCAACAACCATGCACCAATCATAGACAGCGGAATACTGTGCCCAAAGAACGTACGCGGCATCTTGTTTTTGCCAACGAACTTCCCAATCCTTGGACCGATAACGATAGCACCAGATATTGCAAGGAATCCACCGAGCATGTGAACTACACTTGAGCCCGCATAATCAATGTAGCCTATCTGAGATAACCAGCCTCCACCCCAGACCCAGTGTTCAACCACGGGGTAGATGAATCCGGTTATACCAACAGCTGCAATGATCCAGCCCCAGAACTTGTCACGTTCAGCCAAAGCTCCGGGAACAATGCCCGCGGTGGTGATTGCAAACATCGCCATCTTGAACCACGTTGCAAGATCCGCCATACCAGACGGGCTGGCGGGTATTCCGTATGCACCGGTTCCAGACAACAACGGAGGTAACGGGTTAGCGATTGTGGGTATGAACTGCGGTATACCGATAACAGGGTTCGATACGTAGTACGCCAGCGGGAAACCTATCAGGAAATAGGTTACGAACGCTAGTGTCCAACCTACGTTGATTTGTAGTATTGTGTGGGTTACGTTCTTTTTGCGGACCATTCCTGCATAGAACAGGGCGAATCCTCCGGTTGCCATTATGAAAATGGCTACGGGTGCCCATCCTACGAAGAAGTTCTGCTGGAACGCTGCCCATGCTTCAGTTGCTGAATCTAAACTCATCATTTATCACCAATTATTCATTTCCACTTTGGAACCAAACAGGCTTTAGTGAGAAGGGTATTTCTTCTACAGACAGTCCGCCTGCTTGTATGTTCAATTTTAGTATTTGAGGTCTCATGGGTACGCTTCTCGATTTACGGAGAAGGAAAACTCGTGTCCATACAACGTCATGTTTTCGGTAGTCAAGGTAAATCAAGTGGTCAACAAGGTATTCTGTAATTCCTGGAGCTTCGGGAATACCTTCAGCACTGAACAGCGTAGTTGCTCCTGCTTGTTTGGTTTCCATTAGTAGCCTCATGAAGACTTGACGGAATTCGTCAGAGTTGGACAATCGCCTAGCCAGTGAAGACAACGAGTCAATTACGATTCTGGTTGCACCAGGTTGTTTAGCCAACCCTTTTTGGACTATGTCCATGGCTTCTGTTTTGTCGACTAGACAGTATTCGCTGGCGTAGCTTGCAGTGATTGACAAGTTAACGACTTGTATTGACCCGTTTCTGATCAAGTTAGGGAAATCAGACCAGAGTTCTCCTCCGGTGCGCATTACTGTTTCAGGGGTTTCTTCTGTTGTGATGTATAGGCATTTTTCGCCGTTTTTTGCGCCTCGGTAAAGGAATTGCAGACAGCAGATAGTTTTGCCGGTACCAGGTTCACCTCTTACCAGTATTGCATCACCTTTTGGAATTCCTGGAATGAATTTTTCCAGTCCATCCAAACCGATGTCGATCCATTCGATGTTTGATGATTTTTGCATTGACATGCTGATCACATCTTATTCAATTAAAAAGCTATTTATTGCTTATTTATATATAAACATTTTCTTTTCACTGAATATTTATTAACAAACTCCTTAAACTCTGAATGTTCATTCAATATAGCATTAATTAAACAAATATTAACATAACAGAAACATCATTAATTAAAATAAACATAAAAAAATACTAAAAAATAAATCAAGAAAAATCATGTCAAACCAAAATACGTGACCCTAAAAAAATATACACGTTCATGAGAACAAAGCAGTAAAAAAAATCGCGCGCAAAAGACATTCATTAAAAAGAACATGCGTACACATGACGTTTTGGTTGAATGGTTTAAGATGTGGTCCCAACCAAATCAAAGCACCATTAAACTGAGACTGAAGTGCTTTACTACGTTGGATGAGGATCAGTGCCACACCTCAAACCCACAATACAGTATTACTTCTGCACATAAAAGTATTACTGAATAATCGTGCATAAAAGAAGAAAACAATAAAAAAGAAGAAAAAGTGAACCACACAACAAATGTGAGGCACACAATACAAAGCTATTGCTGAAAGACATTCCAGCATTCTTAGATTTTGCTTTGGAACCACACAGGATTTAACGCGAATGGTGTTTCCTCCACTGATAGACCACCACGTTCAATGTTTAGTTTAAGGATCTGTGGCTTTAGTGGAACACTTCGGGATTTTCGAAGAATGAAAACGCGCGTCCATTGCGTGTCTTGTTTTCGGTAGTCAAGGTACACCAAGTGATCTACAAGATATTCGGTGATATCTGGAGACAAGGGGATGCCTTCTGCTGTGAGCACCACGGTTGCTCCTGCTTGTTTGGTTTCCAGCAGTAGCTTCATGAAGACTTCTCGGAATTCATCAGCGTCAGAAAGGCGCTTATCCAGTGAAGATAAAGAATCAATTACGACCCTAGTTGCTCCCGGTTGTGCAGCAAATCCTTTTTCAGCAATGGTCATTGCTTCAGCTTTGTCAAGTACACCAAATGCACTAGCATATTCTGCAGTTATGGACATGTCGGCGATCTTTATTACCCCGCTTTTGACTAGTTCTGGAAAGTCAGACCATAGTTCTCTGCCAGTACGCATTATTGATTCTGGGCTTTCTTCCGTGGTGATGTACAGGCATTTTTCGCCGCACTTTGCACCCTTGTAAAGGAATTGTAAGCATACGATGGTTTTGCCTGTACCGGGGTCACCTCGAACCAGTATTGCGTCACCCTTGGGTATTCCTGGAATGAAGTCTTCAAGTCCAACGACTCCGATGTCGATCCATTCAATATTTGATTTTAGAGCTGTCATACTGAATCACATCTCATTCAATTAAAAAGCTATTTATTGCTTATTTGTATATAAACATTTTCTTTTCAGTGAATGTTTACTAATAAAAGTGTTAAACTCTGAATAATTGTTCAATAGAGCATCAACAAGTCACAAACCAACATACAACAAGTTTCAAATGATTAATCCAAACACAAAAAAACGCTAAAAAACAAACCAAAAAAACCTGTCAAACCAAAAGTAGAATCACCAAATAAATTATACACATTCATGAGCAACTGTGTGCACACTAAAATAGGGCTGGCGAAACTTGGGAAAAACAGAAAAAAGAGCAGAAGATTAGAGCCAGCAAATAAGGCTTGGCTCTAGAACCCTAGGTCGTATGCTTCTTCCCCGTGTTGGGTTAGGTCAAGACCTCTGTCTTCTTCTTCTGGACTTACACGCAGTGGTGAGAAAACATTGATTATTTTCAGCAATACGAACGATCCAACGAACGAGTAAACAGCAACAATTACAACGGACAAAATTTGAGCAATCAACAGGTCTAAGTTACCGTAGAAGAGACCGTTAACATTGTTTACTAAAGTGGTCGCAAACAACCCAGTTGCTATGGACCCCCAAACGCCGCTTATTCCGTGGCACGCGAAAACATCTAACGTGTCGTCGATTCTTGTTTTTGCCATACGCCAATTAGCCACCAAGTTTGATATCACTCCTGCCGCCAAACCGATCAGTATTGCAGATGTAACGGTGACAAAACCTGAAGCAGGCGTAACAGCTACCAATCCACAAACAGCACCAACAGATATCCCAACTGCCGAGGGTTTGCCTTTTGTTAACCAGTCAACAATCATCCAGCTTGTTGCAGCCGCGGCGGCAGACAAGTTAGTTGCCACAAGAGCGGAAACAGATAACGCGTTTGCTTCTAATGCACTTCCGGCGTTAAAACCAAACCAACCGAACCAAAGCAGGGACGCCCCCAATATAACATAGGGGATGTTGCAGGCGCGGTGTTCGGTTCCATTACAGCATCCATTAGCGGTCTCGGTCTTGAGTTCTTTTCGCCTACCAATAACCAAGGCAGCAGCTAATGCTGAAAACCCTGCAGTAACATGGATTACTATTCCACCCGCGAAGTCAACTGCGCCTAAAAAGTTCAGCCAACCATTTGTGTTCCATACCCAATGGGCTACTGGCGAGTAAATGAAAGTTGACCAAAGTATGGTGAAGATTAAAAGTGAACGGAACTTGATTCGTTCTGCAAACGCTCCGATGATAAGGGCAGGCGTTATTGCCGCGAATTTTAACTGAAACGCAAAAAACAGCAGTTCAGGAATCTGAGGCGCGTACGAACTTACAGTATTTATGCCAATGCCGTTTAATCCCACCAGCGACAGGTCACCGATTATACCGTTGACGCTGGTTCCAAATGTGAGGCTGTAGCCCCAAAACGTCCAAACCAAGCTAGAGACAGCAAAAATAATCAGACATTGAACCAAGGTTGAAACAAGGTTTTTCTTTCGTACAAGACCCGCATAAAAGAAACCCAGTGCAGGCGTCATCAACATGACCAACGCGGTTGCCGTTAATACCCAAGCTATATCTCCTACCGCCATGATATTGACCTCACGTGAATAGTATTGTTTTTATTGTTGTTTTGGGGGAAGTAGTTAAATCTCATCTACACGCTTCTCCATACATTCATCAAATTGATTGAACAGTTGTTCAATCATATATAAATTTTTTCATATTTTGAACGTTTACAGAGTCAAAAATCCCCAGTTGAACAAACATTCAACTAGCCATCAAAAGCAACCAAAACATCCAAAAAAAATTTCACCAACAACAAAAATAACGAATAAAAATATCAAAAATAAAAAACAAAAAAACTCCAAAAACACCAACAAACAACCACAAAAACAAGACAAACATTCAGCACACAACACAAATGCGGGGAGAACATTCATTTATTACCCACCCCCCACACACCGAGCATATTAGGAGACTAATATTACTTCATTGTTGAAAACGGCCTTTTTTCTGAAAAAACAACAAACAGCATCAAACAACCCCCAGAAAACGGGCATATTTGTATCATATTTGAAGACTAATAGAGGTTCATTGTTGAAAACAGTATTTTTTCTGAAAACTGGAAATTACAGGAAATTTTATATATCAAACAGTCGATACCAAGTGTAAAAAATTACATATGTAAAAGATTACACAGAGATAACTGGTGAAAAAATTGATTGAGAACATACACACATCAAAAGGAATAGCACTAATAGCGGTCTTTGCAGCACTACACACTATTCTAAGCTCATTACCGTTCACAATAACCATAGGCGTTTCAGGCTCTATCACATTGGGAGTAGTAAGTGCACCACTCATCGGCATTATTCTTGGACCAATCTCAGGCGGAATATCAGTTTTAATCGGGTCAGTTATTGGCATGTTCATAAACCCGTCAGGAGCAGTTTTTGGATTTCTGTCCTTTTTGCCAGCCACTATTGGTGCATTAAGTGCAGGATTTATGATAACAAAACGTGGATATATATCAGCAGCAATGCTAACAACCGCGATTCTCGCATTCTATGCACACCCATATGGCAGAGAAGCAATAGTATACCCATTCATGCACATAATCGCCGTAGTCGTAGCATTGCTTTTCTCAACAAAGCTCGCAGTTTGGTCAACGGATCTTTCGAACATAAAGAAACTAAGCATTGGTATTCCCATAGCAGCATTTGTGGGAACGTTAAGTGACCACATTGTTGGAAGCAGTTTAGCGATATGGATGTTTGATTTGCAAGCCGAGATTTGGAACAGCATTATCTTCATTTACCCAGTAGAACGTATAGTCGCAGTAGTCTTGACCGTTGCAATCGCTTTGCCTCTATACTATAGCCTTAGAAGATCAGGTATATTCAACCTGATCAAATAACCACAACAGGTAAAGCACCACTCTTTTTCCTTTTTTCAAAAAACATAATTAGTATCAGGAAGGCTAATGCTGTTATTGTTCCAGATTAGATGTGAAAACAGCATGAATGCCAGAGAAGGGGACTTAGTAGAGTCTTTAGACCGCATATTTTTTGATGTTAAAGGGGTGGTTCACCCCCCAGATAGGGTTGTGGCGTTTATCCGCTATGTCCCCGACCCGAACGGAGTTAGAGTAAAGCAGGAAATAAAATACAGCAAATATTATGCACTTGACAAACGTTACGATTTGCTTAAAGAGAAATATCCACAGTATCTTGTGAACGACCCCGTGTTTAATACAACACTTTGCGAAGTTCCTACTCTGGATATAAAAAAGCATTACCAACCAGCGGATGGGTTGGAGAATCTGCGAAAAAAGGATGTTCTTGACGAAGCAGAAACGGCTGCGCTGCAGTTTATGGAGTCCATAAAAGAAAACGCAGATGTGCCGTGGAGTAAACTGGGTGTTTCCGGTTCGGTTTTGATTGGTCTTCAAAATGCGGCTTCGGACATTGACCTGATTGTTTACGGCGTTAAAACAGGGCATAAAGTAGCAAAAACAATGAAGAACATACTTCAAGACAAAACCAGCCCAATCAAAGCCTACGACTTGGATGGTTTAAGGGAGTTGTATGAGTTTCGTTCCAAGGACACTGCTGTTTCGTTTGAAGATTTTGTTCGAACAGACTCCCGGAAAGTTTCCCACGGCAAATTCATGGGAAAAGACTTCTTTATACGGTTCGTGAAGGACCACAACGAAATAACAGAACAATACGGCAGCATCATTTACAAGCCAGAAGGACGCTCCAAAATCAGGGCAACAATATTGGATGACTTAGAGTCACTTTTCACGCCATGCAGCTATAAACTTGGCAACGTGGAAGTCCTTGAAGGCACAAGAACAGAACATATCGAAGAAATTGTGTCATTTCGTGGAAGGTTTTGTGAACATGCAAAACAGGGCGAAACTGTTGTTGCAGAAGGAAAACTTGAGAGAATTCAGCAACAAGGAAAACATGACCACTACAGGTTGTTGTTAGGGTCAACACCCGCGGACCACATGATTTTGGTATAATTTGTAAGTGTGTTCACTCCAAATGCCCAGCAGTATCATTGTTGGAAAATACAATTAGTTCTTAAACAATGAAAGATGAAGAATATTGGGAGATGTTATGCAAACAGTAAAAGTGCCTGGAAGAAATGGCAAGCATAAAGTCTTATTGTATGCACTCAGCACATGTGGTTGGTGCAGGCGCGCAAAAAATTTCTTGAACGACAACAACATCCAATATGAATACGTTGACATCGATTTGTGCAGCACTGAAGACAGAAACGAAATCATGAACGATATTCTGAGTCGCGGTGGGCGCCTTGCGTATCCGACGGTTATTGTTGATAGCAAACATTTGCTTACCGGACCAAGCCCTGAGGAGTTAGCGAAGGTGTTGGAGCTTTGACAACAGTTGATGATGTGAAGAAACGGGCAGAAAGTGACGCAAAGACTCACGGTTACTACTTGAATCCAGACAATGAAATGCTGCAAAACCTTTTGGAGGGGCTGCAAAAAAACGAGAAACGTTACGGTTATCCTTCCTGCCCATGCAGGCTGGCTTCAGGTAACATCGAGATAGACAGTGACATAATCTGTCCTTGTGATTACCGTGACCCAGACGTAACAGAGTTTGGGCAATGCTACTGTGCGCTATATGTAACTAAAGACGTTCAAGAAGGAAAAACGCCGCTTCACCCGATTCCTGAACGCAGACCAACAGAAAAACAGGCGAGAGCACATACAGCATCCATGGAAACGTTGAGCCAAAAGTCAAAAGAAAAATCTGCGGTGAAAACTGAAATCAAAAAGAAACTATGGTACTGCAAACAGTGCGGTTACGTTTGCTACCGTGAAGACCCCCCGTATACGTGTCCAGTGTGCAAAGCCAAAAAGGAACTATTTGCGGAATTAACCTTAACAACAGAAGTAAGAGACAAACCAACATAACAGAAAATAAATGGTAAATGAATAATAGCCAAAATCAAAGGCGGGTTGGCTAGACTATTTGTTTGTGTACAATTCCATGAGGTTACGGGCAACGTTGTTGGAGATTCCGTGTTTTTTCAGGTCCATGTAGGATTCTTCGTGGTTTTCTACTGTTACGTGTTCGATTTTTTGGCACATTGGTATGGTTGATTCGTTTTTTATTCGTGTTTGGATTTCGTTGACTGTTGTGTTGGATGCCGCGGGTAGCAGGCTTATTGTTATGTTAGCTTTTTTTGGCATATGGCAAACCTACATACAAACGAAATAACGTATTAGTTAAGACATACGATACAATAGTTCTTTAATATAAATCCTACCCCAAAAAGCCACAAACGCCAATAACAAATACGTAACAACAACACACCAGCCAAACAAAACCGAAAACAAACAAAAAATGAATAAAATATTTAAAACTCAACGATTTGCCAGAAACTTAAGCCGCTTCACAGCATTAACACGTTCCTTGTCTCCAACATTGGCTTGTTTCACAGCGTTTTCCAAAATCTGAATAGCCTCATCATAAGTCCGCCTATCCACAGGGTATGGAACGCCGTCTTTTCCACCAACACAAAAACTGTATTTAATCGGGTCTCTCCAACACGGCTTCTCCCCGTAGACCAACTCAGAAACCAAAGCCAATGCCCGAACTGTTGCGGGACCAACCCCTTGGATGCCCAGTAGCTCTTCATAATTTTTTGGCTGAAAATCATACACACGTTTAACAACTTTCCAGTTCAGGTTACCAGGCATGGAGAAAGCATCAACCGAATACTCATTACCCAGCGGTTGAGAAATCCAATCCTGCAAAGACCTTTGATGAACTGGACGGATAGATAACAAAGTTTTCTGCAACTTTTTCGGGTCCTCTTTGGCGATATCGGTTGAAGTTTTTCGGCAGGCTTCACTTTCTTTGGCGGTCATGTCTAAAACAATGTCCCGTTTCAGGTCGCCTACGACGGCGTCGTGAGGCTCAACAACAAAGTTTTTCACGTTATCAGACAACCAGTGATATCTGCGCGCCGATTTATCTTGGTCATTAATTCCTTGCTGAACAACAGCCCAGTTTCCTTTTTCAGTAACAAAAAACGCGTGGTGATAAAGCGGATAACCCGCCTGAATCGCAGAAGTATCCACCTTGGCACTCATACGGCTGGCATACAGTAGGTCATCAACTTTACTGGAAGAAAAATTATACTTCTCACCCAAAACGTCAATCTCCGCAGGCGTTTTACGAGAAGTCTTACCCTTCCCCCCGCACACATTCAAGCCAAGCTCCTGAGAGTTAATCGCAGTCTTCAAAACACCAGTTAAAACAGTGGTCACACCAGACGAATGCCAATCATAACCCAAAACACAACCCAGAGCCTGAAACCAGAAAGGGTCAGAAACCCGCCTCAGAAACATGTCGGCACCGTGCTCATCCACCATTAATGCAACCATTTCCTTGGCAAGTTTTTGCATACGAAAAACAAGCCACCTAGGAGCTTTACCGTAATGAAGCGGAAGACTTGTAACCCCGGTTCTCCTCAAAACTGCACCAACGTCCTAAATAATTAGGAATAAAGATGCTTTAAACAGTATCCAAAACCAAAAAAGTTAGAGCAGATTTCCGTCACGGTCGATTTCTTCAAACCAAATCCGAGTAGAAGATATTGGATAATGGTCTTCAGACAGAACCATACTCACAGCCACAACAGCCAACAAGGGCAAACCCAAGCTTTTCCGTTTCGCGTTGATTTTCTCCGCCATTGGCTCAGTTTCCATGCTTACAACAATTGCATCAATCGACCGATTAGACAACGTGATACCATACGAATCATCTAAAGGAACAACCTCGGAGCGTTCCAAAAAACCGTTAAGTTCCAAAAACTTGTTCAACATCGTCAAACGTTCACTGTAAGGCGCAATTTCGTGGCTTTTATGTGATTTTTTAACATATTCATCCGAAGTAACGCCAATAAGAACATGGTTTCCAATCTCGAATGCCTTTAGCAGCAATGTTTTATGACCGGTATGAAACAAGTCAAATGTTCCACCAACCGCAACGTTTTCAAACTGTTTCTTCACGATGGCTCAACATCCAATCAAACGTGCGCCTTGAAAATCTATGTCTGCCATTATAACTTTTTCTTCAGGTAAAACTGTTCTAAACGCGTCATAGACAGCATCAACAGCGTCAACAGTAACTAAAGCATGAACCGCCTCACCAACCATATTCTGTGCAACACCAACAGCACCAGCAGACTCGGCAAGCTCAAACAGTTGCTGCACACGATTTGTTACAAAACTGGTTTTCAATGCAAAAAGTTTGCAGGATTTCATAAAGTTCTCAGGCGACGGGTCAGCAAGGATGTTCTTGAGTGTTTTTTGTCCCCACACATTGATTATCTCCCGTTTGTCTTGTGAAGAAAGCATTTTTTTAGTTGGGTATGACCTGAAAGTTCCTACAACAATTTTATGGTCAGGAGAAATGGGAATCTGATCCAACAAAGCACATCCGGGTGCACCAGGTTCGATGGTTAACCCACAGCCCCCAAACATTAAGGGTCCAACGGTTCCTAAACCTGTTTTGGATTTCACTTCAGCAACGTGAGCAATTCTTCCTAACTGATTATATGTAAGACTCAATCCCAAAGCCTTGCTAAGAGCCAACGCAGTTCCAAGAGCACCAGCTGCACTGGAACCAAAACCAGCTCCAACAGGCACATCAACGAGGTGCGTAACAGTTACGGAGTGAACATCCGAAACATTCGCGGTTAGAGCATCAACCACAGATTTTGTTGTTTCTGCTTCTGGACAAGGTTTTCCATTAATGAATACTTGAACCAGTTTTTTGGATGCCTCAGAAACCATGACCTCGGTAGTTACACCTTTAGAAAGCGAAAAACCGCCACCTCTAGCTCCAACTTGTTCGGGGTTTGAAAAAAGTTTGCCGTCGGGAGTTCTGTCACAGATTTCAAAAAAGCTGGAAACTCCCGCAGGACAGAAGGCTTTGGCTCGTTTGAGCACGTGTTTTTCCTCTTATCGGTTATTTGCGGGAGCCAAAGATGGGAAAGCTTTGTAGCAGATTTTAAGGACAGGTGGAACAATGGTTACAAGGAACGGTATTTCAGTGGCAAATGTCCAAACAAGCCAAAGGATACTGGCATAGAAGGGCGCGTTGTGTTCAAACCCAGTCAGTGGCAATGGAAGGAAGTAGCTGTATGCAAGAAGGGTGAAGCCTATAATTGCGCTTCCCACAAACAGGCCTACAACAGATGATAAACCGTAACTTTTCCATTCAGGTTTCCAAACACCAACACCAACCACTATGGCAACGCATGCAAATAGAACACCAAGAAACAAGGCAACAACATCAAAAGTCAACATCTCAATCGCAAACAGATAACCAATCATTCCAGTTAACACTACAGCACCAGAAATCAGCACCAAAAGTAAGTTGTACCACTTGAAATCCTTTCTAGAAATGTAACCAATAAGATAGAACATCGCAAAGTTGGATGTACACCCAGCAGTTAAGCTTAGCAAAATAATTCCATGCCCAGGTTGAACCATGTCGCTGATAAAAATACCGATGGCGGCACCAGTTCCACCAACCCATGGACCATAAAGAACCGCAAAAATTGCTGGAACTACTACTGCAGGCCAAAACTTAACTACGCCAACTACGGGGCTTACAAGTCCCATGTTTGTTATTACACCAACTATTGCGTATAAAGCGGCGCTAACGCCTATCATTGCGATATCTATTGTCTTCATTATAGTAACACCAGTTTTAAGGAAACGAAAGGACAATTTATGCTAAATAATAGTTTTGTATGGTTTATCTAAACATGTATAACGGGTCTAAATTCTTTGAACAAACAATTTTGAACCAAAAACTTAAGTGCTTAACAGAAAAAAGAAACCAACTAAGGAGACAACCCAATGAAATACCAAATAGAAATTGACCGAACAAGATGCATCGCCTGCGGAACATGTTACACCTTAAACCCTTCACATTTTGAACCAGACAACCAAGAAAAATCAACGGTCATTGGCGGCAAAACAGACGAAAACGAATCTGTTGGAACATTTGAGGACACGGATATTGAAAACGCCCAAACAGCCCAAGATTCATGTCCAGTGTCAGCAATCAACGTGACTAAACTGTAAAAAGTTAGCAAAAACAAACAGAAAATAGCGTAAAGTTTAAGGGTCTGCAACCGTTTTTCCCTTAAATACTTGTTTAGCTTGAGGAATGAATAGTTGAGTTCTGCAGATACATTGGTAGAGAAGAAAACCAAGGTTCTCATAAAGCTTCGCGGTTACAAAGTAACAAATGAAGAAGAGATAAAAAACGCCATCAGCTACACCATTAAAACCAAAGAAGGAGACAAAGTAATCATCTGGGCAGTAACAACCGACGGAACGGTAGGAGTTGCGTACGTAACACAACTCAAGAAAGCCATGGATGATGCACAAATCGAGAAAGGTATCATCGTTACGGTTGGAAAATACACTCACACAGCAAAGTCCCGCGCTAAAATAGGTAACATCGAATTAATACCAAGCATATTCCCGTCATTCATGATTTTTGACCACGACTATGTGTCTAAACATGAATTGCTTAATTCTGAGGAAAAACAAAAATTCCTTGAAGAATTCAAAGTTGAAGCATACCAGCTACCACGTATCAACTCTTTTGACCCATCGGTCATAGCTGTTGGCGGCAATCCAGGCGACATAGTGCGAGTCATCAGGAAAAGCTCAACCGCTGGAGAATATGTTGCATACAGGTATGTTGTATAAAACAATACATTTACAGCCCATGGGTGACTGCCCAGTTATTTTCGACGCACCCAACTATCCCGTTTTATTTAACAACCGAAATGGTACCATCATGGTTACTCCGTAATTTAGAAACACTTTTAGGCATTCAGTATTATTCAAAGACAACACCCCAGCAAGGTGAAGTCTAATGGACATAACAACGCTGTTAATTGCCGTGGCGTTAGCGATGGACTCGTTTTCAGTGGCAATTGCACATGGACTTGCAACCAAAAAAATCAAAAGGTCAAACGCCATCAAAATAGCCGTATTCTTTGGTTTCTTTCAAGCAATAATGCCGCTCATCGGATGGTACGCAGGCATCTACGTGTTACACCTAATTTCAGAGTTCGACCACTGGATAGCGTTCTTTCTGTTAACATTCATTGGCTCCAGAATGATATACGAATGTTTCAAAGATGGTTCGGAAAAACTTGTAACCTCACTAAGCATCAAAGTATTACTGCTGTTGTCCATAGCCACCAGCATTGACGCATTAGCAGTTGGATTGAGCGTGGCAACGTTAAATGTTTCAATCGTATCACTGGTAATCTTAACAGGAGTCGTTACTTTCTTGTTGTCATTTTTTGGCGTTCATATCGGAGGCAGGTTCGGGTGCATTCTAAAAAACAGAGTTGAAGCATTGGGTGGCGTAATCTTGATTACTATAGGGCTAAGAATCCTTCTTGAGCACCTTGGAATAGCGTAACCACCAGTACAGTTGTACTATATTCTTTTTCTCGTAATATGTTCAGGTAGGAAATACAGTATTTTAATCAAGAAATGCATAGAAGAAAAATACTGAACAAAGTTAGCGAGGAATTATAGTGAAAAGCAATGAACTACAATCGTTATGGAAACGCAGAGACCGACTAAACATAATGGCTGAAATCATGGAAGCAGCAAAAGGAGGAGAACTCAAAACCAGAATAATGTACATGGTAAACCTGAGCTTTAGCCAAGTAAACGAATACCTTTCATTTCTCGCAAACAAAGGCTTCCTGAAGGTTATCACACAAAAAGGAAAGAAAGTATACGAAACAACAACTAAAGGCATTCTTTACATCGAAAACTACAAACAAATGGCAGACCGATTAAACATTCAAGAAGTCGCTGAAACACAAATTACAACATAATAGAAATTCACACAACATAAGAACAGCAAAAAATTCTTTTTTACGAAGAGAGTTTGAGCAATTCAAATTAGCCACAAAAAAACAGGGCAAGTATATCAATGGGGTAACATTTTTCGTCTAAAAATAACGCTAGACTCATTAAATGATGTTAAAATGAACAGTTGTTTCTGAATAATTGTCCACAACTTTATAAGCAACTTTAATGTAAAAAGATTCAGAGTTAGTGTTCTAACGATAATACTAATTCTCTTAATAGAATAGGAGGTGCCAATCCTTATGTCTTATGGTGGACCACGAGAAATGCACGAAGCAGTTTGTGCTGAATGCGGACAAAAATGTCAAGTTCCTTTCAAGCCAGACTCTAGTAGGCCAGTATACTGTAGAGAATGTTACGCTAAACGAAGACCCCCGAGAAGAAATAGATACTAAGCATATTAGATGCTAGCATCTATCTTGCGGCTTCACATTTTTTACCTTTTTTTCTTTTTTACTTTTTTCAAACCAAAAATTTTGGCAACTAATACTCACATTAAACAGTAATTAATCTGAATCTGTCAAATATGAAAAAAAGGGCATATAGCCGTGAAAAATCATATCAGGCTATGCCTTGTTGGTTCAAGTTACTCGTAGTAGATGAGGTCTTTTTCCTCAAGGTCTTTGTGAAGTTTGTCGACAGCGCGGTAAACGTCTTCTTCTTTAGTGGCTCCAGTACAGACAAGTTTCCCGCTTGCAAAAAGCAGAATGACAACCTTGGGGTCATCCATTCTGTAGATAAGACCAGGAAACTGTTCAGGTTCATACATGGTTTTTCCTAGAGTGTAAGCACAATCTTCGAGTTCAATTCGTCCCAAAAGGTTCGCAGAAGCAACAATGTTTACAACCCGTATTTCGGGTTTGCCAGTGATGTAAATACCGCTTTTCTTGAGTTCCCTAACGACCTTCATAACAGCCTTTTTTGATTCTTCTTCAGATTTGGCTCCGGTGCAAACCATTTTTCCGGTACTAAAGATTAGAATTGCAGTCTTTGGTTTTTTCAACCTGAAAACTAGTCCAGGAAATTTTTCTGGACGATATTCAACTAAGGGGTTACCCTTAACAACAGCGTTCAGGTCAATGCTTTGATTCAAAGTCGCAGACGCCACAACGTTTTCGATTCTTATGGAATCTTCAAGATTAGGCATATTCAATCCGCCTTATACCATCATTGCTTTTAAGGACGTATTTAAAGGGTTCTGGAAATGTTACCAAAAAATGGTTTTGTGCTATCTAAAAACATTAAAAAACGTTAAAAAAGAAAAAATAAAAATTAAAAACAAAAAAGGGAAAGTAGACTAAAGCTACTTCCATTTGTCTTGCAGGTATTTTGGAATACCTGAAGAGTCTTGTGGACCAACCATAACCTGCCAGTTGGATAATTCTTCGATTTCTCCGCTGATACGTGCTGCTTTACCGGGGATGATGATTTTTCTGTGTTTTACTTTTTCTTCGATTTTGCTTTCTTTGATAGCGTCTGCAACTGTTTCTGCTGTTAGTTTTCGGCCTGCAACACCACTATCGATGGCAGTTCCTTCCGAGTTAACAACAATCAGGTATGCATCAGTGCCAGAGGATTCAAGGTCTTGTGCTACAGTGTAGAAGGTTAACGCAAAGTTTGATGTCATCAGCACTGGAGAGTTTTCGTTTGGTTCGCCGATTACGCGTAAGCCTGCTGCAACAGCGACTGGTTTTCGTGGATCAGTGTAGATGTTTTGGCGTAACACAGTAACAGGCAACAATGCCCATCCTTCAGTGTTGTGCATAACCAAAATGTCTGCGTAGCGGTCAACTAGCATAGCTGCAACTTGTGCTTCTTTCCACACGTTCAAGGTTGCATTTTTTGCGGGTGTGCTCCAAGCAACGATTGGGGTTCCAATCATTGGGTAGCCAAGTAGTTCGTCGCCTAGGTTGCATGCTGCTCTGCGAATCATAGTGAAGTTGTTTATGGTTTCGCCCAAGCCGTCATCAGTGAACGTTCCAGGGTCTAAGACTAGGTCTTCGATTCCGTAGGCAATCATGGTTTTTACTAAAGAGCGCAGAAGTGAAATATCGTTTGGTGCAGAAACAACTAATGGGCAGTTATACATTAACGCCAATTCAGCCATTTCTTTCCAGTTGTTTTTAGTTGCAGCATACAGTAGAGGTCGGTCTTTAGGAATTGCCATCAAACCGCTTTCAACAATAGCAGCATCATATGAACATAATACGATTGGTATGTTGGTGAGTTCTGCAACTTTCTTTACGGTTGCTTTGAATTTTTCGGCGTCGTTTGATGTGGAACGGACTGCAATCATTTGAAGTTGAAGGTTGTTGCCGATGTAGATGTAACTGTAGTCCTGAGTATATTTCACACGAGCAGAGATTTCTTCATCAGTCATCTCGTCGGTTACGTCGATTGCGATTGCTGTTTGGTTATTGTATGTGAGTTCGTGACGGTACATAACCAGTTTTCCACCAACAACTGCTGCTCGTTCACCAACACCGATAGTAACCTCTTTTACGGATGGTTTAAGCATCTCAGAAAGTTTGTTGAAGTTTTTCTCAAATTTTTTGTCTAGTAACGGAGTGCACTGTTTCAAGCTGACTTCTCGGTTTACTAGTTTAGTGGCAAAAGCCATACAGTTGTCTTCGCCACATACTTTACAGTTTGTTTTTGGAAGCAGTGAGTAAATGTCAATTGGACTAAGCTGTTTTAATCCGCCTTTACTTTCTTTTCCGGACATGCATAATCACCTTTAAATTTTAGAGGATACCCAGTTTGCGACTTTTTCCAAGTCCAGGGTTCCAGTTTTAGTGGTTAATCGTTGAATAGTGGTTTTGAGAGTTCTGACTGCTGCAGGATGTAACATCATGAAAAGGTCAACGCCAGCTAACATCAAGGTCAAACCAGTTACTACTTCCCAAAGTGGACCTCGAAGGGTCTTATCGCCCCAGATTGGGTCCATGTTTTGCCATGCTACTCTGGCTGCCCACGCGTTGGTTGTTCCAGAGGACATTGGCTGCTGTAGTTCGGGGTCGCCCATCAGACCAGCTAACCGTGCACGTTCCATAATGGTGTATGCATAGTCAAGTCCATAGCCTAACGCAGCTGTTGTAGTGTCCATGATTATCCGATCTTTAGGCAGAAACTCAAGTAGACGCCTGTTTAGTTCTCTTGCTTGGTTAAGGTCCATTGGAGAGAACGCTAAAGCAACATGACCGTGCTTTTCGACCAGTTTCGCAGACTTTTCGATGTCCATGTCCAAAGTAATTGTGCTTATGAGAAGGCGTTCTCCTTCACAGCTAGCAGTTACTTTCTCAAAGACAGCCAAGTCTTTCTCTGGGTCACCACAGCCTCCAACAACTAGAGGAACGTCAACAGCTTGTAGCACGCTTTCAACTATTTTTGCGGCTTCAGCAGGTGTAGAAGGCTTTGGATTCAATGGGTCGATACTGACAAGGTGTAGTGTAACCATGTCTGCTCCTAATTTTTCGACAACAAATTTTGCCCAAGATACAGGGTCCTGTACCACATCGCCTAATTCGTTTCGCACAGCTTTAGGCAATGGTACTTTGGAGTCGAAAACGTCAAAAGAGACTACTGGGGGGTTGATTGTTGGATTTTCAAATGTGTAGAAAGCTGGAGATTTTTCTCCACCGATTACAACTGTTTTTCCTCGGCTTCCGCCTTCACTCTTTGTAGCTCCAAGCGTGACTTGAGCGACTTGACCAGGATATTTTTGCACAGGAAAAGTGAAAGGAGCATCCAACAGTGAAGTTGGTTTAGCTGCCTTTAGTGCCGCAGCAACTTGAGGAGCCGCTGCCATAACTCCTGGTTGGAGTATGAACTGTAGTTCATCAATCAGTATGTCAACGTCTTGAAGCTCAAGCTCATTGTTACCTACAAGTAGGTCCAAGAGCTCAGGAGGTAGCGTTAGATTAGGTTCGTTATCCGCACGTTCCGGCATGTTACTCACCGTTTAGTTTTTGTCGGTTTTTCGCGTTTAATTATTATTTTTTCTGCGTGGATTTTGGCGTTCTTGAAGATTATCTTGAATCCGCCTGCGGACATTGTGGCTGTTGACATTGGAACCATTGTAGTTGCAGCAACTTCTTCGCCTTCAGCGGCTTCGGCTGCTTCTTCAGCTTCTTCTGCGGTCCATCGTTTAACGACTGGGTGTCCTTGTTTTTCGAGGAATATTTTCAGTTCGTCAATTGTTTTTGCTTCTTCTTCAGTAGCTATTTTGTCGATAACGTCTGCGGGGATGAATTCTTTGACACGTTCTTTGATTTCTTTAGGCAACCAAACGATTCTGTCCCATCCACCGTCTGCAATCATGAATTTGGGTGATCGCATATATTCAATGGATACTCCGTGGAATCCGTCTATTTGTCTTCCACCAGAAGTTGAGTCAGCCAAAGTTGAGAATGCAAGACCGTTTACTGATACGCCTTTGTAGCTGCGGTCAACGATTCCGTATCCTTCTACTTCAGGTATATAGAATGCAATTGCTTCGAAGCATCCACATGATGTGTGCGGGTAACCAAAGCCTGTATACATCCATACACGGTCAACAGCACCAAGGGTCTTCTTCTGGATAGCTTCATTTGCTCCAGTGAATTCACCTTTCTCGGCATCAAGGACTTCACCTTTTTCGATAGCAAAGATTGGACCTTTTGGGTCAACCTGTGCAGATGCGCGTCCGTCAAACCAGCTGATTGAACCACAGTTTGAGTACCGTTGAGGAGTGATTACACACATGTGTGTTGGCGCGAATGATTGACATAAAGTGCAACCATAGAAGGTGGTTACATCTTCGTCTTTCATTCCTCTGGCTTTGGCGTCACGGTGGTTGTATACGTCCATGACTTCGTCAAGTTTTTCTTTTACTTTTACAGCGTCAGTAATGAAAGTGATTTGGATTTTTTCGATGAAGGGCAATTCACTCTTGAAGAGGCGCATCAAAACTTTTCCAACAAATGCAAAGGAGGTCAATCCTTTTTGGAAAGATTTTTTGCTTATACGAATCCAGATGTCGTAGCGTTGGTTTAGGTGCATGATACCTTCGATGTAGTTAAGGTATTCATGGAGTCGACGTTCGGTTACACCTTCAAGGTCTTCTTCGAATTTTTCACCAGCAACTTCAATTAAAAGACCAAAAGGCGCAGTTCCGCCTTCAGGTAAGTCTTTTAGGTCGGGACCAATGATTGTCACTTTGCCGTCTTCGACTTCGTCCATGCTTTTTCCACGGACTATTTCAAATTTTGCAGGTTGCTTTGGACCGCCAAGTTCTATTTGCATTCCGTCTTTTCTGATTCGTTCTCCTTCGTAGATTACTCCAACATCCACGGGGATGTCATCAAACATTGACATTTTTTTAATTTCCTCCTAAATTGTTTATTATTGTCTCTAAACTTTGAGCCCATTCCTCAACTTTGAGGTTTGGGAAAGACCAACTAGCATTAGGATCATAGTAGCGATCCAAGCTGATGGTCTTGATGTGTGTTGAAAAATGTTTCAACCCAGACAAGATAAGGTATTCCATGTAGTAGGGTAGGCCCATGAAGACCGCGACATCATAGGGTCCTTTTCCGTCTAAACCTGTCCATGTTGGGTCTTTTAACCTGTTGCCGATATCCATTGCGGACATAGCGGCAGCGGGTTGGAATCCCTTTGCTACAAGGTCACGCGCTGTATGTGCAGTAGCAACAACAGGAATACCAGTTGTTTTGCTTAAACGGATGGTGTAGTCAATCATTTTTTCAGTGTCTGCGCCAGGTTCAGTAGCTAAATGTCCTACAACAATGACGGGACGTTTTGCCCGTTTAATCATTGCCGCAACGATTTCAGGTTTTGAGATGACAAGAGCCTTTCTAGGCCCTGCAACTTCTGCTGTTTGCCAAGGATCTGCTTTTACACTCATCGTAATCAACCTCTTTTCCTAACCATTCTTTCTAACAACGTTGGGTCAGGAATTATTGTTTCTTCCCAACCTTTTTCTTCAAGGATTTTAACGATTTCATCCTTCATTGTTAGTGGGATATCCATCTTGTTTCTGACGTATAGGTGTATGTCATCAGGCATGACACCATAGTATCGTTTGTGCAGGTCAATGTAGTGAGTCAGTTTCATGCTGCGGCCTTTAGATTGGTCGTTTGGTCGCATACACAACTTGGCTAACATCACAATTGCTTCTTCTTTACTCTCAGCAGTAGTGAACAGGTGCTCAGGAGCAGGACCGATGTAAACTTTGTCACCAGTTCTTGCGTCAAATACTTGCCAATCTTCTTTCTTGTCTTTTCGTCCAAGAAGCATCCGTCGATACTTTGATCCATGTGGACCAACTACAACGGGCACACCAAGTCTCCAGAAACCAGAAGCGATTGACGCTGCTTTCTGGGACATTGCACCCCAAGCTAGACCAACGGCTCCAACACGGTTATGAATGTAGTCAGCAATTTCTTCATAGTTAGCACGCAGGTTACGTTTAGCGAATATACTTGCGATTTTAATTGCTGCTCCTGCGATGTGCGGGTTAGAGACACATGAACCAACGTTCAGGACACCCCCAGCTTCAAATCCACCGGGATATTTTTCGTAGAGGGTTTTTCCGTCTTCGTCTTTTACCATGGCTGCGGACATTGCTGCACATCCGGAAAGGACAACGATGTATCGCCGTTTTGCGAATTCTTCAGCAATTTCTGCAACTGCTTCATTGCCATCAGGATAATTGGCACATCCAACTAAAGCGATGACTCCAGGAATTTCGCCGAGAACTATAGGACCACCAACATTTCTGATCTCGATGTCCTGTATAGCTCCTCGTCCAGAGCGCATCATGAATTTTTCGTTCCAAGATTTTTCTTCGCCTGCTTTTATCATGAAGCTATGCAATGGGAAGTCTTTTGGACATGCACTGTCACATCGGGCGCATCCGACACAGTTGTCAAATACTTCTTTGAACAGTGTTAGGTCGCCTTTTGCTGCGGCTTTCATTGCGTCTGGAATTGGTTGGTTGTTTGGACATGCTCGAACACATTCATTGCATCCTGAGCATGCTGCTCCGGCTGCTTTGATTGCTTCGATGTCGGGGATTATGCTGAATTTGTTTCTTTTAGGTGCAACTGCAATTACTGTTTCAACTGCGACTTCTCCTGCTTTGTCTTCATCAAATATCAATGCGCCAGGAGCTTTTCCTTCAACTAAACTTTGGATTATTTCAGTTGCAGGTTTTTTACTGCTGTCTTCCAGACCTAGACAGTTTTTCTCGCTTGTTGCAATTACAGGGGTATGAACTTTTTGTGCTTCTTCTAGGGTGTCTGCTCGGATACATTGTTCGTCTACAACAATTACGTCGGCTAGTCCGCTTCTGATGTATTTTAGTTGCCAAGAAATTGGACCTACAATCTTAGCTCTAGGCTCATATCGGGTTATGTCGTGTGCTGTACAACAGATTCCCACAACTTCGACTTTGCCCATCAAGTCTTTCTTTCGCAGGTAATCAATTATTCCAACACTTGAAGGAACGTTGTGACCAATGACAAGGATTGTTGGTTTTTTGATGTCAGCTACACCAAAGCCCAGTTCCACAAGGGGTGCTTCAGGGTCCGCTTTTGGAAAACCGAAAACTGAAATCTGGGCGATGTCAGCGATTTCCATTCCAACTTGGTCAGCCATTCCAGCATGGAATGCTTTGGACTCAAAGTCTAGGTTACTGCCTTCTTGTCCAGTGTGTGTAGCTGAAAGACAGTGAGTAACTTGTTCTTCAGCCCAGTCCAATGCTTCTTCTAAATCTTGCAATGTTTTTGGTTTTATTCCACAAACAAGACGTGTTACGGGCATCTCGATGTCGATGTTCAATCCACCTTGGTCAAGGGGTATGTTGCGTCCATATTTTTCTATTAAATGGCGAACTAAATGCCTGCCATGGGCAGTGTGTGTTGCAGCACCAATACAACAAGCAAGTAATACAATTCTTGATTGCTGTGCTGCCATGTTTAATCCACAGGCTCCGCGTTTGTCTCCTGATAGGTCACATTTTCCGTATGTGCACAGACAGCAGACATCGCAGAAGGGTAAGTAAAATGGTTTGTATCGTTGCAGAAGTGTAAAGTCCCAATCTCTTAAATCGGTGATTGATGGAAACGGGGTTGGTCCCATTGGTTCCTCCCATGTGTCATCAATAATTTTGCCGACAGAAACTTCAAGGTCCTTAACGATAGCAACGTCTGTTTTCAGTTCTTTTGCTTTAACAACTAAACCTTTCTTAGCCAATTTAAGCTACCTCAGTCTCAGTTTGAAACTAAGACTTATTTTGAAGCTTATTTACCTTTCGAAATCTTTTACGAGTTCGTGTCTAAACGCAATAAATGCAGTTTTTATGCAATGCAGATTTATTGATGTGTTTTTATCCATAAACATTAATGCATGAATCAGTTAAAAAACTAAACATCAACAGTAGACCAGAAAAACAGCAAAAAATAAGCCCTAGAAAGAAAAAGGGGGGGTCAGATTCTGGTTGTGAGTTTGTTTAAACTGTTTAATGAATCACGGTAACAAACATAACACACCAGAACACCCACTGTTGCTGCGATAATTGGGGCAACTAAAAGCGGAATTTTTACTAAGAATGGATACGCATACAGGAACAGCGGCAGAAAAGTAATCCCCACAGACCCAGCAATAACGGCCATTCCTAACCAGACACCTTTTTGGTCAACGAACCTTGCTCGTGGAACTTCGGCAAAGTCTGGAAAACGGCTGCCGATAGCTAAACCAACCAATGAGCATTCAAACAACGCAGCAAACAATGTTACAGCCAATGCGATAAAGGCTTCTAAGCGGAGGGGTATGATTACCTGTATTAACGCCATAATTACAATCAAGCCACAAACTGCTGGAATCAGGGCTGTTGACAGTTTTGCTTTGGCTACTTCTTTTTCTTTCAGGGGGATTATTAGCAGGTTTAGGAACGCGCTTCCTTCTTGTCCTATACCAGTTAATGCGAGGTAGAACGCGAACATGTATAGTCCCATCAGTGGGCCCCAGAACATTGCTAATCGGTCTACTGTTGATGTTGCAGATGCTAAAGCTGTTGAACCAGAAAACAGTGAAATGACGCTGATGCCCAAGGGTACGGCAATCCAGACCATCATTTCTTTTCGTCGGGTTAATCCGCGTAGGTCTTTTTTGAGTATTGCGGATTCGGCGGTGGTGAAGCCTAGGCTTCCCAGAATGCCTTGTTTTGGTGTGTATGGTTTTGAGGATGC
>JBAZEV010000015.1:0-4966 GCA_041653695.1 Bathyarchaeia archaeon | reverse complement strand
TTATTGCGAATGGTGATGGGACCCAGTATTTTTCTCTTAGTTTTACTCCGACCCAAAGAAGCGCCACGGTGAATACTATGCTGAGTAACGCGTATGCCACCATTTCTAAGGTCTGTGCGGAGAGGTAACTCATTATTATCAAAGATGGCCAGAGTATTGGTATGAACCATGCTGATTGGATTCCGCCCATGAATTGGTCAAGTATGGAGAACAGGAAGTTGACGTTTGATACGAGCATGAAAACAACAAACACGAGTATGAACGTAACCATTCTTACGACGATTGCGGTTCTGCCTGTGCGTTTGTAAACTGATGAGGATACTCGGTTAGTTACTGCCCGTATGATTTCCAGAACGAAAGAACCTAAAAACAGTCCCAGAGTGCCGACGGCTAAACTGAGTAAACCGACGTCTAACATGTTTGTTGATAGTGCTAACCCGAAGGCTGCGCCGTATACTATTCCAAGTAATGGTGCTAAGAAATAGAACATAGAAAGCACAGAGGCTAACAAAAATTCTACTGCGTGTATGGGTAACCAGTTGATTACGTCTGATGAACCCACAGATGACGATTGACTGAACTCGAATAGCATTCCATACATTATTGCCGCCAACGTCAAAAGTGATGGCAAAAAGATGGCTACTTGGAACATGAAAACGGCTGAGTTTAGGTCCCCAAGAACTCCTGAGACAAAACTGTATGCAATAAAGGTTACAACAAAAAAGGCTGCAACGCCCACAATGATGTTTATTTTTGGAGATTTAGCCAATCCCGTGGGAGTAGAGCCTTTCATTCGTTGTGCTCTAACAGAAGAGAGCGCCAAGATTTTTGCAAAGTGCAGTATTAGTTTAAAGTTCAAGGAGAGTCACTTCATTTTCCGAGCGCTTGAACAATGTCTTTGATGTCGTTTGTTCCGGTTAGTTTGAGGAATATGTCTTCAAGCGTCGAATCAGGCATCTTAGATTCTTTACGCAACTGCGCAGGCGTACCTTCTGTGATTTTATCGCCGTGGTACAGGATGGCGACTTTGTCACATACCGCGTCCGCGATTTCTAGAACGTGCGTGCTTAGAATTGTTGTTACGCCTTCGCTTGCCAGTTTGTGAATCAGGTCTTTCATGATTTTAGCAGATTTAGGGTCTAACCCGCTTAGGGGTTCGTCGAGGATTAACAGTTTTGGTTTATGCAGTAAAGCTGCGATGATTGCGATTTTTTGTTGCATACCATGTGAGTATCCGCTTATCATTTCGTTTTCGCGGTTTTCTAACTCGAATGCGTTAAGGTATTCTTCGATGCGGGTTTTTTTGGTGTTTGCATCTAATCCGTAAACATCTGCAATGAAATCCAAGTATTCAAGTCCTGTGAGGAAATCGTAAAGTCTGGGGGTTTCGGGGACGTAGCCCACGATTTTTTTGACGTCCCACGGGTTGTTTGATACGTCTACTCCGTAAACGTTAACATTTCCAGAGTCTGCCTTCAGTAGACCCATTATCATTTTCATTGTCGTAGATTTGCCTGAGCCGTTTGGACCAAGAAAACCAAAAACGGTTCCCGCATCGATTTGCAGGTCTAGGTTTTTGACTGCTTGGATGGTTCCAAAAGTTTTGGTTACGTGTTCTAATATTACTGCTTGTTTTGTATCTTGTTCATTCAATGTTTGCTTGTCTCCAGCTTATTTTTTTCAGGGATTTATTGTAAATGAAAACTTCTTCAATTTTGGGTTTGAAGTAGTGTGCTATTGCAAATAATAGTTCTAAAGATGGATTATATTTCCTTTTCTCCAATGCATGAACCGGTTGTTTAGTTACACTGATTGCGGTTGTTTGAAACTTGAAACTGCTATATGTCATTAAATGTGGTGTCTAAGGCAAGGTTGAAGCATTTTCAGCAGAAATCAAAGAATTTATAACTTCAGAACACTTAACGGCTTTAAACCGCAACAGGAGAGAACATCCTTAACAAAATATAACGCAGCACACTGTCACAAATGGGCACTTTTACTTAAAGAAAGAAAAACCAAACTAGACAACGCGTTACAGGCTGTTTCCGTTGGGGATTTTGAAACAGCAAAAAGGTTAGCATCTGAAATTTTTCATGGTGTATCGGGCAGAAACACTGACCCCGGGATGGAGGGTTCTCTTCTTTATCATATGGCGATGGTTTCTAAGATGTCGTCTGAGTATGGTGTGGTTCTTGAAGACCTGCAAGTTCAAGCGCCCGACGTTGCAGAGCAGCTTTCCAAGTTTTTTGGTGATTTTGTTTCTGATGCTAATGTTCTGTTGCAAGACATTGTTCCATTCAAAGACAATGTAACAGACCAATTTGCGAACCATGTTCTGGGCGCTGACGAGAAGATTCAGATTTTTCAGTGTTTAGAACAGAAAACAAAGGATGTTGAGGGGCTGCTCCAAGAAAAGTTGCCCAAGGTTTCTGGTATGCTTGAGCGGTTGTTTGTTGATTGGGCTGACTGCGTTGTTGTGATGCGTTTGCGTCAGGAGTATGAGACGATTAAGGGGCTTTTGGTTATCGAGGCATTAGCTCAGAAGCTTGGTTATAGCCAAGTTGAGGCTGCTTTTGGTCGTGTTAAGAAGCGGTTTGGACAAGAAACTGTTGATGCTGCGTTTAATGTTTCGTTGAAGCTTGGAATCGCCAAAGAGAAGCTGCAAAAACTGATGCTCAGCGACCATTTCATTGAACAGAAGATGGATATGAAGAACCGTGAAGGTTCTATGCGGTTTTTGAATTGCCCAATTTATGGAAGCCACAGTTACATCGAGTCGGCTTTGGGCAAGAAGTTGGTTACTTCTCAGTTGTTCTGTAAGAACTTTTGTAAGTCTCATGCTCAGGCGATGTTTGAGAAGGTTATGCCGTTTCCGCTTACTGTTTCTCAACCCAGTTTGATGGCGTCTGATGGGAAATGTGATTTTCAGTTGAAGCTTGCGCCTGCTTCGGATGCTCCGTCCACGGAGGCGTATGTTCCGCTGGTTTTGTCCTGGAACGTGACGTTGAAGTGTAACTTGAAGTGCGCGCATTGTTACATCAACGCCAAAGAAACTGACTACGGCACCGAGTTAAGCACCGACGCCGCCAAGATGTTGATTCACCAGATTGCGGAGGTCAGCCGCCCGTTGTTGATTCTTAGCGGTGGTGAACCCATGTTACGCGATGACATCTACGAGCTAATCAAGTATGGTGCAGACCGCGGTTTGAGGATGGGTATGGGCAGCAACGGTATGTTGATAGATGAAACTGTTGCCCGTAAACTCAAAGAGGCGGGCATGTGGACTGTTGCGGTTAGTCTAGATTCCAGCATTCCCGAACGGCATGATGAGTTTCGTGGCGTTAAAGGCTGCTGGATGCGGGCAGTGAACGCGATTAAGGCGTTAAAGATGGCGGGTATCGAGGTTCAGGTTAACTGTACTGTTACGCAGCAGAACTATGACGAGGTCGATGACATAATGGCGTTGGCTGAGAGTTTGGGTGTGGACAATTTTCATCTGTTCTTTTTGGTGCCCACGGGCAGGGGAACGGAACTTAAGGATATTACTCCGCAGATGTACGAGGACATGATACATAGTACGCTTGCTAAAACAACCAAACATAAGCTGAACGTAAAGCCGTCCTGTGCGCCCCAGTTTATGCGGGTTGCCAAAGAGGAAGGCATAGACATGTCCAAGTGGGTCCGAGGTTGTATGGCTGGTTTGTATTATTGCCGTATTTACCCCACGGGCGAGGTTACGCCTTGTCCGTATATGCCAATTAGTCTTGGAAACATCCGCGAGAAATCGTTCAAGGACATCTGGTTTAACTCCAAGGTTTTCAAGGATTTACGGGACTTTAGCATGCTTAAAGGAAAATGTGGCAAATGCGAACATAACGAGGTATGCGGTGGTTGCAGGGCAAGAGCATATGGTGTAACAACGGAGTTAATCGACTTCTGCGGCGCGTTGCATGAACCAACACAGCTTCATGGTGACTACTTGGCGGAAGACCCGTGGTGTGTTCATCAACCGAAAGGTTGCCGTTCACAGGACAAACAAGACAAGTAACGCCAGTTTTTTGTGGCAACAGGTTTTTCTTTCGCTTTGGGTAGTAGATTTGTTGTGCGTGTATAAGAAATGGTAACAAATTGTGAAATTAAGCCGATAAAGAAAAAGAAGCAGATTGCTTTGGTTGCGCATGATAACAAGAAACTTGACCTTGTTGAGTGGGTAAAATTTAACAAGTATCTTTTGAGCCTGCACGAGCTTTATGCTACGGGTACCACTGGAAAGATTATCGAAAACGAGGTGGGCTTGAAGGTAACCAAACTCAAAAGCGGTCCATTGGGCGGGGACATGCAGATTGGTGCCAAGATAGCAAATGGTGAAATCGATTTTCTGATTTTCTTCTGGGACCCGTTGGAGTCGCTTCCGCATGACCCTGATATTAAGGCGTTGTTGCGTATTGCGGTTGTTTGGAATATTCCTGTTGCGTGTAACCGTTCGACTGCGGATTTTGTGGTTTCGTCCACGTTGATGGATATGGAGTATGACCGGATTTTGCCTGATTATGAGAATTACAAGCAGCGCCGTGTTAACAGTCTTGAAGATTGAATGG
This sequence comes from Bathyarchaeia archaeon, assembly GCA_041653695.1. Classification (GTDB taxonomy): domain Archaea; phylum Thermoproteota; class Bathyarchaeia; order Bathyarchaeales; family Bathyarchaeaceae; genus Bathyarchaeum. The sequence continues at coordinate 368 of JBAZEV010000015.1, read as the reverse complement.
GGTGGATGCCCCGTTTTTGTTGTTTTGAAAAACAGTTATAACATGTACAAGCGAAGGATGTTACATCAGAGGGTTTGCTGTTGAAGTATTCGGTGATTAAGGCTTTTGACTGCCCAGATGCGTGGTATAAGGTGTTGAATGAAATCTGGTACCACGGCGAGATATTCAAGGTTGGTTACGGTTCAGAGATAACCGAAACCAAGAAACTTAACCTTAGCATCGAAATATCTAACCCCGCGAACCGTCCGCTGCTGGATTTTATGGCGCCATGTGACATGGAGTATGTTAACGGGTATGCCCTGAAGTATTTGTGGTCCGGCGAAATCGAAGAAGAAACCTACACATATGGTAGCCGTATGCGGGACCCC
>JBAZEV010000014.1:0-32273 GCA_041653695.1 Bathyarchaeia archaeon | reverse complement strand
ATACGGGATACCAAGCTCACGCGGATCAGTAAACACACCCGTAAGAACAACCGCAACCGCAGACTCAGGACTGACCAAATACACATCAGCCGACGTAGTCCCAGAACGACCAAAAAAGTTACGGTTAGACGTACGAACCGAAACCGCACCAGTTTGAGGCGACTGACTGTTACCGATACAAAAACCGCAAACAGGCTCTGTAACCCGCGCACCAGCACCAATCAAATCCGCCAACGCACCATCACGGGCAAGATTCTCAAGAACCTGCCTGGAACCCGGAGAAACAACAAGGCTAACAGACGGGTGAACTTTTCGTCCTTTAAGTATCTGGGCAACGGTCATCAAATCCTTATACGACGAATTCGTACAACTGCCAATACAGACCTGACTAACCGTCAAACCAGTAAGCTCCTTAACCGTTTTGATGTTACCCGGACTGTGCGGAAACGCAGCCAACGGAACCAACTCAGATAGGTCTATGTCCACAACACGGTCATACACCGCATCACCGTCCGCAATTAGTTCAGTCCAGTCATGTTCACGTCCTTGAGCACACAAAAACTGGCGCGTAACAGTGTCAGACGGAAAAACAGAGGTTGTTACACCACACTCCGCACCCATGTTGGTAATCGTAGCACGCTCAGGAACAGATAACGTAGCTACGCCTTCGCCGCCGTACTCAAACACGGTACCCACGTTACCTTTGGTGCCAAAAAGTTCCAAAACCTTCAAGATAACATCCTTAGCAGAAACCCAAGGCTGCAACCTGCCAGTTAAATTGATTTTCACAATCCTTGGACAAGTGAGATAGAACGGTTCACCACCCATCGCAACAGCAACATCCAAACCCCCAGCACCAACCGCAACCATACCCAAACCACCACCAGTGGGCGTGTGACTGTCTGAACCAAGCAAAATCTTACCTGGTTTGCCAAAACGTTCAAGGTGAACCTGATGACAAATACCGTTACCAGCCCGCGACAAGTAAATGCCATACTTGGAGGCAATAGACTGCAGATAACGGTGGTCATCCGCGTTTTCAAAACCAATCTGAATGGTGTTATGGTCGATGTAGCTTACAGAAAGCTCAGTTTTCACACGCATAAGCCCCAATGCCTCAAACTGCAGATACGCCATAGTCCCAGTAGCATCCTGAGTCAAAGTCTGATCGATGCGAATTGCAATCTCGGAGCCGGGCTCAAACCGTCCTTCAACAAGGTGATTTTCCAGAATCTTCTGAGTTACACTTTTACCCATACATACGCAGCCTCATGCAAGCAGAGTTCATCAAAGGCAAAACAAGATTAAAAGCATTCCATTTTTCTAGGCAAACAATCAACAAAAGCCTAAAACAGTATGTCAGGTCGGTCGCTGGCGATGCCGTCCACGCCCTTGTTACGGTACTCCTCGACCTCTTCTTTGTTGTTAATCGTCCAAACAACCACCTTCAAACCCGCGTCATGCGCCTTCTTGATGTTTGCTGTATGGGTGAAATGGTACAACGAAAGCAGATATTGCGCCTTCAAATCCAAAGCAGTTTGCACGGGGTTTTTGTGGCGAACATAAACCAAACCAGTCGCGATGTCTGGGTTAAGTTCCCGTATTCTACGCAGAACAGGCTCAAGAAACGAGATAACAACAACACTGCCAACCAAACCCTTCTGCAAAACCAAACCAAGAACAAGTTCTTCCAAGCCCGGCTCTTTGAGTTCAACAAAAACCTTCACGCGGTCACCCAAAAAATCCAACACCTCACCCAAGGTGGGTATGTGTTCATTTTTGTCGGTTACAAACCGTTTTATCTGCTCTAACGACAACGTGTTTACCTCACCATTGCCGTTGGTAGTCTTATCCACGTCGCCGTCGTGAATAACAACCAACTGGTTATCCCCTGTTTTTCGCACATCCAACTCGACGGCGTCCACACCAAGTGTTAACGCATAACTAAAACTACGCAAGGTGTTCTCGGGTTCGTATGCTCGGGCGCCCCTGTGACCGATTTTCAACAAATGTTTTCACCCCACGAAAAACTAAAACATACTATATCCCAGAAACGTAAATGAAATTTGCTGCACCCACAGACTTTTTTATCTCAACCACGTCGCCCGCGTTTAGTTCAACAAACTTCTCGTTGTTATCCGCAACCAACCAAGCTGGACCCCTGCTGATAGCCAACTGGACAACGGAGTCAGCACAGACAACAAAACTTGGAACCTTGCATATATGCAGATTATTAAAAGAAACACCAATTCCTGCGCTGAAAGGCGTTCCACCCGTAGCCGAGTAGTAACCAGTAGAACCAAATGGCGTGGAAACGATAACCCCGTCGCCAATCAAGTCGCTGTATTTTATTCCATTAGAAGAAAACGAGAAACGCACCGCATAAATCGGCAACTTAAGGTGAACCTGAACCTCGTTTAAACCAACAAGGCTCATGTTTTTGGTGTGTGCTTCAAGCTTCATTTCGGAGCAAATCTGGTAGCTGCCAGACTTGATTTTTTGTAACAGTTTGGTTAGGTCTTCAAGGTCGTAGTCGTAACGTCGGCAATGACGGGAAGTCTTGATAATAAGTTTAGGAACACCAGGAAAGTTGCGTTCACTAAACAGGACGGTGCCGTCACCCCCGTAGCAGAGAATAAAATCGGGGTTTTCGTTTACTACTTCAAAGCCTTCGGCAACCAGAGCATCAACTATTTTTTGTGGGTCACGACGGTATAAAACATGAACTTTCTTTAACGGTTTTTGGGTTGCTGACAAGTTACCGACCATAATCTACCAGTCCACAAATACTTGTTACATGTTTGGGTTAGAAAACAGCATAGCCTCGTAAAAATGTTTACGGACAAAACCTAGCACCTAAGAATCTGAGGCAACCGCCTGCGCAAAACAAGGGCAACCGGAACCCCGATTACTCCGCCAACAACAATTTGCAAAATATTTAAAGGAATTTCTCCAACTGCACCAGCAAACCCCCACAGGTAGTACTCCACCAAAAAGTAGCCAACAACCATTTCCGTTCCAGCCAAACACACCGCCAAAACGTCACGGAAAATGCTTTTCTTGTTGGCAACAAGGCTTGCGATTAAGCCTTCTAAGCCTTTGATAACCAATGTTGGGATTGCGAAAACTGGAAATCCGATTATGTCTGCTATTGCCGAACCCAATCCGCCTGCTACACCGCCAACCAGTGGGCTGAATGTTAGTGCGGAAACAAAAATCATGACGTCTCCAAAATTGAAGTATCCACCCATGGGATTGGGAATTCTGATAAGCAAAGTTCCCACGGCGACTAATGTAGCCATCACGGTCATTAAAGAAAGCTGAATTACTGCTTTTTGTTTACCGGTCACGTAGGTCACGCGAATAGTGGGGTTATCCTGTACTATTAAATATTTTCTTCAAACAAAAAAAGGGGCAGAATACAAATTGCGGAACAAAAACATTAGCAGGACAAAGAATCTGGTTTAGCCCTTAAAGAAAGGACGAAAAGGGCAAGTACACAAAATAGAAGCGAAAGGTACACAGAAACGGTGTAACTAAACTGCGCATTCAACACCCAAGAACAGCAACTTAACACCCATAAACCAAAGCTCAGAGCCCAGAGTAGAAAAACACGGAAACAGTTTTGCTTCAAATAGTTTAATGTGTTCACCAAATGAACTGAAATGCTGGTTACAGTTTTTCGGATATCAAAAAGTGTCTGTTTAGACAAGCTAAGATGATGGTAAAACGAAAAACCAAACTCGTTATGGACCCCGACCAAAGAGGGGTAAACAAACAAGAAACCAGACATCAGAACAAAAACTAATAGGAGCAGCATCTTCATCAGTTATCTGCATACATAAGCGTCTCTAAAAGCAGAATTCCGGTACAGTGAACAATACAGAATTGGATATATCAAATAATGGGTTGCTAGAAACTTGCAACGCCTTTTCGTTCAGAGTAATCGTACCATTTCCAGAGTTTATCAATGGTATTAAGGGAGTATCCACGTTGTTTCAACAAGTTATTGAAAATGTTTTTTGATTTCATCTGAACTCCCAAACAGTATACGGTTATCGAGTTGAACATAAAAAAGAGTTGCGAATCAGTAATCCAGTTTTTGTAGATATGTACAACTTGAATACAGTTACAACAGTAAAAAATGGTTGTAGATAAAAAATACATTCAACACCTCAAATTAAATTTTATTTTTTCAAGAAACTAAACATAAAATAGTTATTTTAACATCATAAATTAGTCCAAAGTGGACAAAATTTAAATCTAAAATGGAGGTTGAATTATTAGGGAAATTATAAATGATAACTAAAAATAAAACTATAAACACGGTACTAATGGTAATCATTCTAGCTACAGCAGCACTCATAACAAGCATACCTTTTGTTCAAGCCGAAGACCACATCACGCGGGCATTTCTTGCAGTAAACCCCAACCCAGTTGGAGTAGACCAAGAAATCGTAGTGTCCGCGTGGATTCAACCAATTCCACCAGGCTCAGTTGGATTCAAAGGGTTAGTAATATCATACACAGACCCAAATGGGCACACAACAGTCCGAGATGCAGCCACAAGCGACACACTGGGAGGAACAGGTTTTGTTTTCAAACCAGAAATAGTCGGCAACTACACATTCCACTTTGAATTCCGTGGGGACACATTAGGCACAAACACTTACGAACCAAGTGAAGTCCCATATGACACCATACTAGTAGTCCAACAAGACCCCGTAGAATCATACCACGATACTGAATTCACGGGCGATTACTGGGAACGACCAATAAACGCCAAAAACAGGGAATGGTGGAGCGTCTCAGGAAACTGGTTAATGGAAGGATATCGACTGCAAAACTTTGGTTTTGACGCAGTTGGCGCATACAACCCATACAGCAGTGCACCACGGTCACCTCACATCATGTAAACCAGAGAATTAGCTTTTGGTGGTCTTGTAGGAGGAGAACTTGGAGCACTTGGATACTACCCAGGTTTATCATATGAACCTAAGTTTGTTCCACCACTAATAATCAACGGTCGACTATACTACAATGATAAAGCAGGCGGTGACTTTTTCGGTGCTACTTTTCCGGGTTACACATGTCTTGACCTACGTACAGGTGAAGTAATCTACCAAGACCCAGATAACACAATCACGTTTGGTCAAACGTATTATTATGCAACTGGAAACCAGATGGGCGTAGTCGGTCCATACCTGTGGAGTGCAGACTTTGGTACATGGGAGATGTATGACGCTTTTGATGGCACTCAGATAGCCACATGGGCAAATGCTTCGTATGCTAGTGCTTACAGAATCATGGAGAACGGAGAAATTCACGCGTTTTCGTTCAACTTTTTCACAGGCGCAATATCAATGTGGAACTCAACCAAAGCCTTTGAAGGCGCAGGCTGGATGGGCACAATGACAGGCGGCGAAGGGACATTCAGGCTAACAACGGGAACATTCGATTGGCAAAAAGGAATTGAGTGGACCATGGATGGAGTTGGCGGCGGTTTTCCAAGCGTTGCAGGATTTGACGGCGACATAATGGTGTTGATTGGGAATTTGATGGATACGTCAGGTGGTTCACGAACACTTTATGGAGTCAACGTAAAAACGCGTACAGTAGCATACACCACACCGTTTGAGTTGACAGCGCTTTCGTACAACTTTGCGTTAGGTGAAGGAGTCTTCGCAATAATGGATATTCAACCTATGACATGGCTTGGTTTTAATGCTCAGACTGGAGAGTTCTTGTGGGAAAGCGAATCCCAAGATTACCCGTGGGGAACATACAACAACCACCTTCCTTGCATTGCATACGGCAACTTGTACACAGCAAACTATGATGGTTCGATAACAGCGTACAATATAGTAAATGGAACAATAAGCTGGAAATCGTACAGTAATGATTCGGGCACAGAAACGCCATACGGCAAATACCCATTCTTCTATGGTCCATTGATTGCAGGAGGCGTTGTCTTTGCTGGTACTGGTGAACACTCTCCAACGATGCCGTTGATCAGAGGCGAAAAACTTTACGCTTTTGATGCTTACAATGGAGGTCTCTTATGGGAGCTTGAGGGTTTCATGGTTGTTACAGCAATTGCCGATGGTTACTTGTTGTGTTACAATGGGTATGACAACCGTATTTACTGTATCGGAAAAGGCCCAAGTGCAACAGAAGTTTCAGTTTCATCTAATCCAATCAAAGCAGGCGACAGCACCCTGATAACAGGCACAATAACAGTCCAGTCAACCAAACTGAAAGGTACCCCAGCAATAGCTGATGTGAACATGGCGTCGTGGATGGAGTACAAAGTCATGCAACAGGCAATGCCAACGGACGCGAAAGGTGTTCCAGTGTCAATCTACGTTAAAAACTCAAATGGCACCGATGAAAAAATTGGCGATGTTATTTCTGATATGGGTGGTTCGTTCGCGTTGCTGTGGACTCCACCCGCGGAGGGAACATACCAGATTACTGCCAAATTCATGGGTACAGACGCCTACGGCAGTTCATATGCGACAGCACACGTAGGTGTGGAAAAGGCGGTAGAACCTTATCCAGAGTACCCCACCTATGGAACCAGTGACTGGCCAGCGTACCCGCAGACAATTTCGTACACAACATTAGACTTAGTACTCATCGTTGCTGTTGTCGTTGCAATCGTAATTGGTGTGCTCAATTTGATGATGCTCAGAAAACGAAAATAAACCACTCTCACCCTTTTCTTTTTTTGCTTTTTTAAAAGAATCAGTATTCCATGTGTCCACTGACCGGTTGTTTATCAGCAAAAAAGGAAGATTTTTAGTTCCATCTATCAAGAAAGTTTTCTGCAACAGTGTTCAGGCTTTCTCTTGGGCTATTAACGTGATTTTTGACAAAACAGATTACTTTCTCTTTTTGTTCAACTTGGTCAAAAAATGTGTTTATGGAGGTAATGGTTTTTTGGGCTATTACTCGTTTGCATTCTTCTGTTAGGTGTGGGGTTATGGAGATGTTTTCAACACTTAGAAGGTGGTTCACAATTCTTGGTATCAGGTAAGGCTTTGCTTGGGCAATAGTTGCAGAGTGGCCTACTACATTTGCTACCGTAACCATGTATGGGTTATTTAAGAATCCGTAATATTTGTCAAAGATTAAATCAAACTTTTTGTTTGTATCAACACGGGTCAGGTTGGCGATTATGGCAAGGGCATTCCATGTGATGATTCGGTATTTGCTGTCTAAAAGTTTGGTGAAAAAATCGAAATGGGAATACAGTTTTTCGGGGTTTTGTTCACTTAAATCCATTAAAACTTTTGCACAGCCATACCGCACAGATGCTTTAGACGAGCCAACACCATCAAGCAAAAAAGGAATTAAACTAAAGTCTTTTTTCACTTTATTGAGAAGACCCTCTTTACTAAGGGTTTTATCTAAAAGAGCTTGCGTTAGTTGCAAAAAGGTTTCAGCGTCACTCAAATTTATGTTCCCCAGTTCAAGCCGTGCATTAACTGAGTAAAACAGGATATGAATATAGAATTTTTCGTTAAGAAACAAGCCATTTTTATTAAAAAAAGTATCTTAACTTTTATTTGGTTAATTCACGATAGTATTTCTTGAACCTAGATGAAGTTAACAATCTTCGTATTGGTGCTTGTAATTTCTTTGCTGGTTGCTTCTTTTTGTATTGACAGTTTTCGGCAGGGGCAAAATCAACGGAAAGGTGAACCATTAGAGACATGGGTAGGCGTAGATGTAGCATACGACGATATTGAAGCAATCAAAAAACTTGCAGACGAACTATGCAACTACACCAATCTTTTTGTGATAGGTTGCACTGGCATCACATACAACATCACCAAACTTTATGAAACATGCCAATATGTTTACGAAAAAGGGTTCTCGTTCATTATTTACTCAGAAATGCCGCCTGGAACAGATGAATGGTTTGTATGTACACAGTTGAATTGCACTCACAGTTGGGGTGAAAAACTTTTGGGAATATACGCCTTTGACGAAGGCGGCGGACGTCAACTTGATTATGTTTCACCCAGACCGTTCAGTGTCATGGAGGCAGAGAATTGGACAGACGCAGCAACCCAGTTTGTTATTAACGAAAAAATGTGGCTGAACTGGTTCATCCAAGGAGAAAACGGTTCGATGAGTTATCCACTGTTCACGTCAGATTATGCGTTGTACTGGTTTGATTACAAGGCGGGGTATGACACAGTTTTTGCGGAGTTCGGTTGGAACTACAGCAGGCAGCTAAACGTTGCACTGTGCAGAGGCGCAGCAACAGTTCAAAACAAAGATTGGGGCGTAACGATAACATGGACATACAACGATTGGCCATATCTTGTATCAGGCAGCGAACTTTACGATGACATGGTGTTAGCTTACGAGAATGGTGCAAAATATATTACAATATTTAATGCAAACAAAGAGTACACCCAAGGGATACTGCAGCAAGAACATTTAGATGCACTAAAACAGTTTTGGCATTACATCAAAGACAACCCCCGAACAAGTAACCAAGCCACCAGTAGAGAGGCATATGTTCTTCCAAAAGATTACGCGTACAGTTTCAGAGGACCAAACGACAAAGTCTGGGGTATATGGGACGCGGACGATTTTACGCACAGTCTGTGTGTAGATGTTGCAAACAAACTGGAAGAATATGGAACAAACCTTGACATAATTTATGATGATGGATTAAACGCCAGCAACACATACATGTACAGCAAACTCATATTTTGGAACGGAACAACAATTAATCAATGAAAAGTTACGCGGAATAACGATTTTATATGTGCAAATTCCCTGTTGGTGAAAAGAAGGGGAACGGGAATTTGTCTACAGTTGTTTTCTTGACTGGCGGTACTGGGTTTATTGGTACACAAATCGCCAGACGACTAATCAGGCAACCCGATTCCCATGTGGTAGTTCTTGTCCGAGGCGAAAACAAAGAAAGCGCAACGTTACGGCTCAAACGTGCATGGTGGGAATGGCCTGAACTAACACAACAAGTAGGCAACCGAATCAAGGTAATTAACGGCGACGTAACTCAGCCCCATTGTGGTATAGAAAACAGTGACTACCAAAGGCTTGTTCAGAATACAACACACATAATTCACGCCGCAGCGAACACCACACCAAATTTGTCATTAGAGATGCTTTGCAACATAAACGTGAAAGGAACAGCCAACATAATCGAGTTAGCCAAAGAGATAAAACGTCATCATGGTCTTGCTCGGCTTTCTTATATTTCCACCGCTTATGTTGCAGGAAAACAGAAAGGCACAATCAACGAAACAGACCTCACAGACCAATCAGGGTTCTGTAGCAGTTATGAACAAACCAAGTATGAAAGCGAAGTCTTGGTGAGTAAAGCTAAAAATGAGTTGCCAGTCTCGGTTTTTCGTCCCAGCTTGGTAGTTGGAGACTCACAAACGGGTTACGTAAAAACATTCAACACCGTATACTACCTGCTTAGACTTTACCTAACGGGGCAGCTTCGAGTTGTTCCAGTTAACCCTAAATTCAAAATAAACTTAGTTTCAGTCGATTACGTGGCCGACGCTGTTACTAAGCTGACGTTTGACGACCAAGCGGCAGGGTTAACTTTTCATTTGACGGCACCTTGGAAAAAGATGCCAACTGCCCAAGAACTGGTTGGTTTTGTGAGAAAATGGGCAAAACAATCAATGAAAATAAACTTGCCCAAAGTAATCTTTGCCCCTTCCACAGGATATGCCCTGCAGGGTTATCTCCAGTTCAAGAGCCTACTTAAGGTATCTGACAAGAAAACAAGCGATGCCTTTGAAGTATTAGCGCCCTATTTTAGTCAGCACCAAGAATTCAAACAAGAAAACACCGACAAGCTGATGGGCGAATACGGTTTTAGTTGGCGGGAAATCCTGCCAAATATTCTGCAGCATGCAGTTTACTACAGTTTCTTTCACCGTTCAGAAAGAACTGTTCATGAACAAATCCTGTTCCGGCTGCAAAGCAACGCTAAACCAGTAAGGTATCATGAGATTACAAAAGAGCGCGTAATCAGTTATGACACTAAAACTGTGCGCCAAGAAATGTTCTGTGCAGCAGCTGCAATGAAGGCAATGGGCATCAAAAAAGGGGACGTTGTTGCCTTAGTTGGTCTTAACAACCTGCGTTACCTGATAATAGACGTAGCCACGGGGTTGTTGGGCGCTGTTTCCAGTCCCATTTATTACACGAGTCCTGTTTCAGAAATCAACAAAATCTTAACAGAAACAAAAGCAAAACTATTCTTTGTTGGTATCCCTAAAGTTCTTCAAGAAATCGGCTCCATAACATCTGATATTCCAGTTATCTCATTTTGCAGCCAACGATCAAACACCCAAACACCCAGCGGAGTTATTTCTTGGCCAAAATTTTTAGAACAAGCAAAAACAGGAGAAATTTCAGGTTTTGCGCCAGTTGAGTTTTCGGATTTAGCAACAATACGTTACACCTACGGCTCAACAGGTGAACCAAAAGGCGCCTGCCTAGAACACGGCAACATACGCTACGTTGCAGAAGCCTTAGCTTCAAATTTTCCATGGAAAGCACGTACCACCAAAGCATCGTATCTTTCGTTTCTGCCAATGAACCACGTTGCGGAGGGCATAACTGCCACGTATTCGCCGTATTTTGTTCCCGCGGCACTGGACATATACTATCTTGAAGACTTCCACGAACTGCAAAACGCACTGCACAAAGCAAAACCAACCGTGTTTTTTGCCATCCCACGGTTCTACGAAAAAGTCTGGGAAGAACTATCCAAAAACCCGTTGGGGCAGCAGTACTTCAAAACTAAAAATGGCATAAAAAAATGTTGGCTAAAAAAAGCCCTGAAGTTTAGCGTATTACGAAAAGCTGGCTTAAACAAATGTGCCCAACTTATCGTGGGTGCGGCTTGCACAAGTGAAACCCTTTTGCAGAATTTCCAAAACTTGGGTATCGAAATACACAACGCCTACGGGTTATCAGAAGCCCCGCTGGTAGCCATGAACAGGCTTGGCTCAAACGACACAGAAACTGTGGGACCACCGTTACATAACACAAAAATATGCATAGACCACGACGATGAAATACTCATCAAAGGTCCGCAGGTCATGCGTGGTTACCTGAATCGGGAAAACGAGAAATCATTCAAAGAAGGCTGGTTTGCAACAGGCGACATCGGCGAGGTCACATCAAAGGGTCATCTACGGATACATGGCCGAAAAAAGAACATGATAATAACGTCTTATGGAAAGAAAATTCCAACAGACAAAATAGAAGCCTCACTCAAAACTGTTGAACACGTAAAAGAGGCAATCGTTGTAGGCGATAACAAACCATACTGTAGCGCCGTTTTATGGGTAGACCAACAAAAAAACAACAAAGCAATCGAGCAATCAATTCAGGAACTCAACGCCGAGTTAGAGCACCCCGCTCAAATCAAACGGTGGGTAATACTCGACGAAACGGTACTCAAATCCAGAAACGTGAATGCTCAGATAAAGACAAATCGTCAAGAACTGCTAAAACAGATTGAAAAAATTATAGAGACAATCTACAGTTCGCCAACAACAAACAATTTAGAATCAAACAACTAGAACCAAGTAAAAGGAGGTGGGGCTGGGAATTGAACCCAGATAGAGCAGCTCTGCAGGCTGCCGCCTGAACCATTCAGCCACCCCACCAGGACTTACCTTCTTTGGTTAAAAAAACTAATAACCTTATCGTTGTTAAACAACAAAAAACGAAGCGGTTATACCAGTTTTTGGTGAAGAAAGTGCTTGTTTATTTTTTAAGGAATTTTTCAGGGTCTTCGTCAAAGGTTATTTTGCATCCAGGAGCACAGAAGTAGTAGGTTTTTCCTTTGTATGAGCTTTTATGTTTCGCAGTTTTTTCGTCTACAATCATTTTACATACAGGGTCAATTGCCAAACGTTTTCACCTCCCCCCTTTTTGTTCTATTTTTGGTTTTCAAGTTTTGGTTTAAACCGTCGCAACAGTGAAGCATTAGTAACCACAGACACCGAACTAAACGCCATCGCAGCTGCTCCAAACACCGGACTTAACAAAATGCCGAAGGGACCGTAAAGTATGCCCGCAGCCACAGGAATGAGTGCAGTGTTGTATGCAAACGCCCAGAACAAGCCTTGTTTGATTTTGTTCATCGTTGCGTTGCTAAGCTGGATTCCAACCGCTACGTCACGCAGGTCATTTTTTACAAGCACAATGTCCCCAGTTTCCATTGCCACGTCGGTTCCGCTTCCAACGGCTATGCCGATATCTGCCTGTGCCAACGCGGGGGCATCGTTTATTCCGTCGCCAACCATAGCAACGATTTTGCCTTCTTTTTGTAGTCTGCTTATTTCGTTGGCTTTTTCTCCGGGTAGTACCTCTGCTAACACGCGGTCTACGCCGACTTGCCGCGCGATGGCGTTTGCTGTTTTGGTGTTGTCGCCAGTAAGCATGATTACTTCAAGTCCCATCTTCTGAAGAGTTTTCACTGCCTCCACGGAGTGTTCCATCAAAGTGTCTGCAACAGCAATCAACCCAGCAGATTTCCCGTCCACAGCTATTAGCATTGCAGTTTTTCCGTCTTGTTCAAGTGCCGCCATTTTGGGTTCAATTTGTTCAATGTTTACTTTGTTTTGTTCCATCAGTTTTCGGTTGCCCAGCAAAAGCTTCATTTTGTTAAAGGTAACCTCAACGCCCAACCCGGGAACAGCGTTAAAGAATTCAGGTTCAGCAACCTCAAGGTGACTTTCACGTGCCTTCCGCACGATTGCCTCGCCTAATGGATGTTCAGAGTTCTTTTCGGCAACTGCGGCAAGCTGCAGTAGCTCGGTTTCGGTTAATTGTTTAACGTTTTTGGCACCAGATTTACCAACTGATTCAGCAACGATTATGTCGGTTACTTCGGGTTCGCCTTTTGTTAAGGTTCCAGTTTTGTCGAATACTACGGCTTGAAGTTTGTGAACAGTTTCCAGTGCTTCGCCGCTTTTGATTAATACACCATTTTCTGCGCCTTTGCCCACACCAACCATGATTGCAGTTGGGGTAGCAAGTCCCATTGCACATGGGCACGCGATAATCAAGACTGAGATAAATACGGTTAACGCGAAAGTGAATCCCAGTCCAAGGAAGTACCATACTAAAAATGAGGCAGTTGCAATTATCATGACTGCTGGAACAAAGTAACTGCTTACAACGTCAACCATCCGCTGAATTGGCGCTTTAGAGCCTAACGCGTTTTCAACCATCTTTATGATCTGAGCCAGTACGGTGTCTGCTCCAACTTTGGTTGCCTTGAACTTCAATACACCGGTCTTGTTTATGGTTGCACCCACAACTTGGTCGCCGACCCGCTTCTCAACGGGTATGCTTTCTCCGGTGATTACTTTTTCATCTACTCCAGAGTAACCCTCAACCACAACGCCGTCAACAGGTATTTTCTCGCCGGGGCGCACCGCAACGATGTCGCCGACTTGAACTGATTCAACGGGAATTTCTAGCTCTTCGCCGTCCCGTATTATCCGGGCGGTTTTGGCTCGCAGTCCCATGAGTTTTCGTATTGCGGCTGATGTTCTGCCTTTTGCGGTGGCTTCTAGGAGTCTGCCCAGTATCAGAAATGCCATAAGCATAACGGAGGTGGAGTAATACAGGTCGCCCGTGCCAACGATTGTAACGTAGACACTGTAGAAATACGCCGCCGATGTGCCCATAGCAACCAGCACGTCCATGTTGGGGTTTTTGTTTTTGAGTGCCTTGTATGCGCCTATGAAGAATCCGCGTCCAACAATGAACTGTACTGGGGTCGCCAAAAGGAACAGTAATATTGGGATGTAAGGGTCGATTAGTGGTACGCTTATGGACAGCATTTTCCAGTTGCTGAAAAATTCGACAACAACTGCGGATATGGCGGAGTACGCCAGCTTGAGTTTTAGTGTTCGTGTTTCTTGGGTTCGTTCTTTTTGTTCGGCATCTTCCATGCCTTCGGGTTCAAGGACGTCGTAGCCTACGTCTTTGACGATTTTTTTGATGCCCTCTAAGCTGAGTTGTTCGGGGTTGTATTCAACGGTGGCTGTTTCCATCGCGAAGTTGACAACCGCCTTGTATACACCCTCTTTTTGGTTAAGCGCCTTCTCGATGGTTTGGGCACAAACAGCACAGTGCATGCCACTAATCTTCAGGGTTACACTCTGGTGTATTACCTTGTAGCCGACCTCCGAGATGGTGTCTTCGATTTTTTTCAGGTCAACAACCGCGGGGTCGTAGTCTATGATTGCTTTTTCTGCAGCAAAATTGATGGTTGCATAGATTACACCGTCGATTTTGGGTAAACGTTTCTCGATTGTCTGGGCACATGTAACGCAGTGCATTCCACCAATATTCAGAACAACACGTTTTGTCTTTTTTTCAGACATGTTTTGGTTCCTCTTTAACGGGGTTTACGCGGGCAGGTACCGCATTGAAGGCATGTTACACAAGAAGTAGTTGCATCTTTGCCCGTGTTCAACGGTGATATATAATGTTGAATGTCTCTGAAAATATTTAACCATATCTTTTTGGAAGCGCCCAATGGTTTACAAAAAAACATAATATTTTAATGACGCCCATGGACTTGGAGTTTAATAAGAACACATGCTTTTTTGGAGGTGACCAGCACGAAAGACGAAGAATTTGAAAAAATTAAAGAAGAAAAAATAAAGAAAATGTTAGACCAAACCCACGCGGGCGTAGTTAAACTTGATTCAGCATCTTTTGACGGTTTCCTACAAACAGACAAACCCGTAATAGTGGACTTCTGGGCAGACTGGTGCATGCCCTGCCGGATGATGACCCCAGTAATGGAGGAACTCGCCAAAACATACGCGGGCAAAGCGATGCTAGGAAAAGTCAACGTCGACGAAAACTCAGACATCGCGGGAAGGTTCGGAATCATGAGCATACCCCATTTCTTGATATTCAAAAACGGGGCAGTTGTACAAAAAATCGTTGGCGCTGTAGGCCGCGGACCACTTGAAGACGCCCTGAAAAAGTATCTATAGAACAGTTCAGTCAACCACATCCACCCAAAAAAGAAGGAAAACACCCTGAAAACACCAAACAAAAAACAGGATTCACCAAAAACAGTGGGCTTCATCGTTAACCCCATCGCGGGCATGGGTGGCGCAGTTGGCTTAAAGGGCACAGATGGAAAAGAAATCCTAGAAAAAGCAGTTTCTCTTGGAGCTAAACCCGTAGCTCCGATGCGGGCTGAAACGTTTCTTTCTGAGCTTGCACTTTACAAACAACACATTAAGTTGCTTGTTGGCGCAGGCATGATGGGAGAAAACGAAGCCCGAATCCACGGTTTTGATTACACAGTTTTTGGAGAAAATAAACAAGCAACAGTCAACCAAGACACCATGTATGTTGCCAAAGAAATTGCTGCTGAAAAGGTTGATTTGCTGGTTTTTTGTGGGGGCGACGGCACAGCAAGGGATGTTTTGAATGCTATTGAGTCTGCGGTTCCGGTTTTGGGTGTTCCAACAGGTGTGAAGATGCATAGTGCAGTTTTTGCGGTTGACCCTAAGGCTGCGGCTCGGATTACGTTGCGGTTTTTGGATGGGCAATTGCCGCTTTGGGAGGCAGAGGTCATGGACATCAACGAGGAAGCGTTTCGTCATGGTCGGGTTTCTGCGAGGTTACATGGTTATTTGCTTAGCCCGTATGAGCCTAGGTTGATTCAGGGTGCTAAGATTGCTTCGCCCATGACGGAGAGTGAGTTACGTAATCAGGCTGCGGTTGCTGTTTATTTGATAGAAACCATGGAGCCTGATGTTGTGTATGTTGTTTCTGCGGGTACTACTACTCGAACGGTTGGGGACCTTTTGGATGAGAAGAAAACGCTTCTGGGTGTGGACGTTTTTGTTAATAAGAAGATAATCGCAAGGGACGTTAACGAGAAACAGATTCTTGAAGCGGTTGAAGGTAAAGCGGCAAAGATTGTTGTTACTCCGATTGGTGGTCAGGGCTTTATTTTTGGCAGAGGCAACCAGCAGATAAGCCCCAAGGTTATTCGTAAGGTGGGCAAAGGCAACATCATTGTGATAGCAACTGAGAATAAAATGAAGAGTCTTCGAAGATTGAAGGTTGATACGGGTGACCCTGAGCTTGATTCGGAGTTTGCGGGTCAGTTTAGGGTTTTGACTGATTACAATGTTTGGCAAACGATAGAAATTGAATAACTATAAATTGTTTGAAGCAACTCTGTATTGGTTACCGAACAGTTTGGAAGGTTTGTTAAATGAAGCGTATAGTAACAATGGGCAGAGGCGGAAGCGGAAAAACAACTTTTGTTTCCTTGATGACCAAATACTTCATAGAAAAAGGCGAAACCCCCATCCTATTAATAGACGTAGACCCCGACCAGAACCTCGCAGAGATGGTTGGAGTAGACCTCAAAGCAGAGGACCGCAAAACCATTTCCGAACTCTTGGTTGAAACCTTTCTAGAAGGCGGAGGAACAACGGTTGGTGTTCCCCCATCAAAACGTATAGAAGGCAAAATCTGGGAAGTCGGATTATACGAAGGAAAATATTTTGATTTCATGGCAGTTGGAACCAAATTCATTGAAGGATGTTACTGCCTGCCAAACAACGCCCTAAAAACAGCGTTAGAGGGCATGACCAAAAACTATGCGTATGTTCTTATCGATTCACCTGGCGGTTTGGAGCACCTTAACAGGCGTATTGCTTCAAAGGTAGATGACATCTTTGACATTATTGACCCGTCCCAGAAATCGTTCCACCACGTTGAACGGGCGTATAAGATTGCACAGGAAGTTAAAATTGACTTCAAAAACTTCTATGTTGTTGGAGGCAACAGAATTCCCCCAGAGATGGCAACCGCTGAAGTGGAAAACCGCACGCACCTGAAGTATATGGGTAAAATCAGTTACGACAAGCTGGTGGAAAGCTATGTGCTGGAGGGAAAATCGTTAATTGACCTGCCTGAAACATCTGTTGCGTACCAGTCAGTGAAGAAGATACTGCAAAACGCGGGATACTAGAATCCCAGTTTTTAGATTAAGACAAAAGCAAAAGGGGAAAAATTATTTTTCCCCAAAAAGTTTCAATGTTTACAAGATTTTTTGTATATGTTTTTTCTTCTTTTTTTGTTTTTCTGTTCATTTTTTCTTATTTTAGCATTCAAGTACGAAACAGGTGTACACAGAAAATGTGAATTAAACGGAGTTCGTGTTTGATATATCGAAGTTCGTAATACGAGTATATATATTGAATCACGATATTCAATACAACTATGCGATTCAAAATCTTCAACCAAAAGCAAAACGAAGAAAGAACGTCCCCACCCGCAGATAATATTACCATTCAAAACGCCCCCAAATCTAAAAAAGAGGAACCGAACACAAAAACCATTACACAAGAAGAAATGGACCAAGACACACTTAGAAAACTCAAATCAATAGAAAAAGCCTTCAGATAAACTAAAAATTAACATCCAAATGCTTTTGTGTTCAAGTGTGTGCGCGCGTTCCACACAAAAGTGGAGTTAAGAAAAAACTTTTGAGTAAACACACAGGCAAGTAAATGTTGCCTTAATTCCGAGGTATTTTAGGAATTTTTAAGGAGTGACAAGCTTTTTTGAAGACATATTACGGTTAAATATTTTTTTAATCGCGTAAACTGCAAGGGGCAAAATGAGGAACAAAATGACAACGCGTATTATTTGGTAGATAAAAAATTCTGTGCCGTTAGCGAAATAGATTGTTGGTTGTCCGAAGATGTAAAGTCTTACCATGTAACTGAAGAATGGTTCCATGAAATAGATTAAAATGCTTGACAAGGCGATTAATTCGCCAAATCGGTTGCGTGAAATATTCAGTTTTTTTAAGACAAGCAAAGCCAAAAAAACGGTTGATATACTGAAAAGGATGCTTCGCCCGTTATAGTACAGCAGGTACTTCACGGTTTCTATGGTGTTACTGCACGTGAATAAGCCAGAGAGGTTCACCACGAAAAATGCCGCAACAGGAATTGTTACAACTGCGGTTTTAATGTTCATGACTTTTTCGTATGTTCCAAATTTGTTGAGCCAAACTCCCGCCATGAAAACTAAGAAGTATTGGGTGAAAACCAGACCGAATTTAAGGTCAGTGTCAATTGACCAAGCCAGAATATTGTAGAACCACACGGATGTGGCTATCAAAATTTGCAGTTTAGGGTTATGAACGTATTTTTCGATGATGCAGAAAATGAACATGCATAAAAGCAGGTAAGGTATGAACCACAAAAAGTCCCAGTTATACGCTGAGTTTAGTGCATCAAAAATGTTAATCATTGTAACATGTGACAGCAAATACATTAAATCTGGTTTTGTCAGTCCAAGCATTATCTGTAAAACAAAATAGAATACTGAAACAAGCACAAACGGGATGTACAGCAACAAAATTTTTGATTTAAAAAAACTTAGTATGCTGACGCCACGGTGTTGGAATGAATTGAACGCCAAAAACCCGCTTATGAAAAACAAACTGCTTACCAAAAACCATTGTATCAGGTGTATGGTGTCTGGAAAAACGTAGTACATGTCGCTGTGAACAAGGATTATCAATAACAGCGCCAATATTTTTAACAAGTCAAATTCGGGGATTCTTGTTTTTGTGGCTGATACTTTTTGCATGTTATAAACTATTATTTGTTTTGTTACATAATGGCTTTGTGGAACATAACGCCAGAATTGTTCAGGAATTAGTTACAAATTGTGTTAGGGTCTACATAAGACAAATCTGAGAACTCATTTAGACTAAACGCTACTTGAGGGTCGTTGTTAACGTTTGTTAAAATTGGGTAAGCAGATGTGTCATCATTTGCGAAATAATCCAACCACGCAACAAGGTCGGTCCACCCAGCAGGACCCATGTCGTGCCCCACATCGGTTTGCTCTATTAACATTTTGTTTGGTTCAAGTTCATTGTAGTAAGCTAGTCCATTTGTGTCAGGGGGGCAGATAGTGTCATTTGCGCCCGTGATTATCAACACTGGAGAACTGTTTTCGACACAAGAATTGTTAATGTAGTAAGGACAAATCGCAACAGTGGTTTTTATTCGTGTGTCGTTCATGGCTAGAACGGTGGCTCCGCCTCCAGACATTCCGACAAGAGCAACAGATTTGTTATTTACCTGAATTGGGAAAAGGGTTTCGTCAAAAACAAAAGGAATCAGGGTTTGAATGTTGTTTTTGCAGTTGTCTACATAACGGGGCACATGGTCTAAATCTTCTGCAGGCGTAGTAAAGGTTAAAACTGCGTATCCTTCTTCAGCTAAAACTGGTGCCCACCCAGCCAAATACTGTTTGTGACCCAATATGCCCCCAGCAAAGATAACAAGTGAACCTGAATAATTAGAGGGGCAGTACAGGTCGTAGGAAACGCCTGAGTAGTTCGCGGTGATAACAGTATACGGTTTATCTGTGGTTTGAGGTTGTTGCTGTTGCAGATTCGGCATTGACTTTAACGAGATGAACGCCACTGAAAAAATTAGACAAACACTAAAAAGTAGACCAGCAACCTTTTTGTTGGTCAAATCTGCCAATAGCCTCCATTGTTTAGCATAGGTAATGTCGCTGTTGCGTCGACCATCGTTGTTACCTTCTGTCTAGCATAGATGCAGCATCCGAAACGGTTTCACCAGACTTCTACAGTTAATCGCCGAGTTTTAGCGAAATCCAATGTACCAGTTTCGTCACACAGTGCAGATAATAGCAAAACAAAGATTTTCATGTATGATAAATACATTTTGGTTTTTGGCACAAAACCACAGGTTCATCCCGAAAAAGCCCATTTAGTCAAAATTAAAGTTTAACGTCCTCTTTCTTTTGCTGTGTTTGCGTAACTTGTCCCGTCTTGTATTCTATTGCCTTGTCTAAACTTTTCTACTCACCTACAAAGTGAATAGTAAATGAAAGAATGTTAAGACCCAGAAACGCTAACAGAAGCTAAGAAAAACAGCTCAGTTTTTTTCTAAAAATAGCAATCACTAAACTTCCAGTTAAGAATAAAGGTAAAAGTATCCATGAAGTAAACTCTGGAATTTCTGGTTCGTGAAATAGTGAATTATTGATTATTCTGAAGTAAATAAGTGAAGAACTCAGTGTTGTTGGATCAAAATTTTTGTTTTCCGGGTTTGGATTATACCTGCACGTGCTAGATACAGAAACATTGAGTTTATGTTCGCCAGATAACAGAGTTTTCAGCGAGTCTTTAACATAGATTGTGAATAACCAGTCTGTTTCATTTACTACCCTGTTTCCAGTAACGTATACGTTTTCTGAGTCATCTATGCTGTAAGCAATCCAATTTATTTCACCCAAACCTGTTTGAAGGACCTCAGGTTCCTTAACTTCAAAAATTAATTGAATACTATTTTCGGAATACGTTTCACCATGTATCGGTGATTTAACTGATATCGTTGGTTTAGTCGGCATACCATAATAAGGAATAAAGTTAGCGTTAACTAATTGAATGTTCTGAACAACAAATATTAGACCTAAAAAAATAAGCAAAGAACTAATAAGAATTCTTTTTCTCTTCATTGTATACCTATAATATACTGGCTTAGAATGCATGAAAGGTTTTTTGTCAAGAAACTTTGACTAGGGTGTTCTGCATGTTCTGTTTTTTTGGTCAAGAAATCTTTACAAAAAATGTTTTATGAATTCGGGGGCAAAGTGAGGACTGTTGGTTGTTCCAGCATGAATAAATTTGCGTTAATACTTCCGCTGGTGATGTTGTCGTTTCTGTTGGGTTATTTTATGTCAAGTTCCCAAACAGAAGAGGTATACGCAATACTTGCTGCTGCAACAATTTTTGTAGCGATAATGGGGTTCTTATTTTTGGTTAAACCGCAACAACAGTCAAGACTTGAAAAACAGTGATACATATTGTTTAAACCTTAAAAGTACATGAAATATACGAGTGGGAGTGCTTCATGAGAACTAAAGTATTGTTCACGGTTTTTGTTGTGGCTGTTTTGTGTTCAGCAACAACAGTTGTTACTTTGGTGGTGGCTAATCCTGTTCCAGTGTATTCGCTTGCGATGCCTGAAGAATACATCGATTACACGGTTGTTGACGTCAACGGGACTTTGTGGGCAAAAATTGATGGAACATACCCATTAACCAAATATGAGGTAGATTGCCAAAACCAGACATCCAGCACATCAACCGTATTTGAGGGCGAAAACTTGCAACTGGTTTACCCTACTCCGCCAAACACCACGAATATCATGATAACATTTGATGGAGTAGAACAGCATTGGAGCAACTACACAGAAACGTTTCCTGAGGCAACACACTACACAGCAATCGGCAACTGGCCAATGATAGCATGCACACTAGAACCTGTTTTGGGTAACTTCAATTTAACAATCCACTATGAGCACCCAATCCAGCAGATAAACGGCTCGTACGCTTTTCTTTACGACCTGAACATAACACCATACATTTCTGAGCAAACCAACAGGTCCACGGCATATTTTACGATAAAATTTGAAACAGAACCATCAAACCTAGCAATGAACAGGGTAACAGAACAAGGAAAATTAACGCCAGCAACTTTTGTTACATCCACAGCCGATGACCAAACACAGACAGAAACGTTGCAGATTGTTTCGGATTACTCAAAAC
This sequence comes from Bathyarchaeia archaeon, assembly GCA_041653695.1. Lineage (GTDB taxonomy): Archaea > Thermoproteota > Bathyarchaeia > Bathyarchaeales > Bathyarchaeaceae > Bathyarchaeum. The sequence continues at coordinate 10,583 of JBAZEV010000014.1, read as the reverse complement.
CGTTACTTGGTGACCTGTTAGTAACATTCAACCAAAACCAAGAAACAGACGACGCCCCACAGGTATCCACAGGGGAACTTGTTTTAATAATTGTTATACTGGTTGCAAGCGTTGCTGCCTCAATATACATGATTCTCAGGCGCAGACGACAACCAAAAACGAGAAACAACAAAAAGTGACCAACATGCAAGCAATCCAAGCAGCAAAAAACGCGTTAACAAACGTTTTAGACGCCTCCAGCGGCGAATACGTCGTTATCATCTGCGACCAAGAAAAAACACAAATCGCAAACGCCTTCACAGCAGCCGCATTAGAGGTCGGGTTATGGACAAGGCTAGTGGTTTTACCCAAAACAGCGCAGCCAAGAACCGAAATCCCAGAAACGCTGCAGAAGGCTCTGAAAGGAAACGTGAATATCTTCATCAATTTGCTATCCGGCAACCGCGAAGAAACGCCGTTTCGGATAAAACTCATAAAACAGCAAACTCAGTCGCATAAATCGCGGCTGGGACACTGCCCTGGAGTAACTTTGGACATGCTCACATTGGGCGCGTTGGCGTTGACACCAAAAGAGCATGAAATGATGCAAAGCCATGCCCAGAAACTGATGAGAGCATTGCAAGATGTGGCTACGGTGCAGATAACAAATCCTAAAGGAACGAACCTGACGTTAAGCGTGAAGAACCGCGAATTTTACTCGGACACCAAACTGAACTGGGAAACAATGAAGTGGATGAACCTGCCCACGGGTGAGGTAATTGTTGCGCCTGTTGAGGATTCGTTGAATGGAAAACTTGTCTGCGACATGGCGGTTGGGGGCATAGGAAAGCTTCGGGCGCAGTTGGAGGCTGTTGCAGAGAACGGTAAAGTAAAAACTGTAACATGCCAAGACGAAGACCAGCTAAAAAGAATTAAAGAAACCTTCGCAACCGACCAGTGGTCAGACATAGTAGGTGAATTCGCGTTTGGCATCAACCCGAAGGCAAGGGTTACTGACGAGTTTCTGGAAGCAGAAAAAATTCTTGGAACGGTTCACGTGGCGTTTGGAGCAAACACAGACATGCCTGGAGGCAAAAATGCGTCAAAAAACCACATGGACATACTGATTTCCAAACCAACAGTGAAGGTAACCAAACAAAATAGGCAAACATTCACGGTACTGGAAAACGGAAAATACTCAGACAACAGGGCTGAATAACCCTTTGCATCCAGAAACGAAAAAGAGATACACCTAAACAACCACATACAAGAATACAAACCAACAAGGCGGAAAAGTCAGATGAAGTATGTGGTTGTTCTTGGCGACGGAATGGCAGATTACCCAGTGCCACAACTAGGCAACAAAACGCCCCTGCAAACAGCATACAAACCAAACATGGATAGGCTCGTAGCTAAAGGTTGCAGTGGACTGCTTAAAACCGTGCCAGAGAATATGACTCCGGGTTCAGGAACGGCGATACTTTCGGTTCTGGGTTACGACCCGCAGGTATACTACACGGGAAGGGGACCGTTCGAGGCAGCCGCAAGAAACATTGTACTTAACCAAAACGATGTAGCATACAGGTGCAACCTTATCACAGAACAAAACGGCAAAATATTGGACCACTCAGCGGGGCATATAACGAACGGTGAAGCAGAAAAACTGATAAACGCCGTGAAAAACCGTTTTGAGAAATATGGTGAAGTCGAGTTCTTTGCTGGTTTAAGTTACCGCCACTTTCTGATTCTACGAAACTATGTTTACTCAGAGGTAATCGAGTGCACGCCACCACATGACGTAATCGGCTGGGAGGTTTCAAAGGTGTTGCCCCAAGCCAAAACCGAACAAACAAAACGGGTTGCGGAGTTGTTGACGCAGATGATTCTGGATTCAAAACCGTTGCTGAGTAACCACCCGGTTAATGTTGCCAGACGAAAAGCGGGCAAACATGAGGGTAACATGATTTGGCCGTGGGATGGCGGCAAAAAACCAAGCATACCCACGTTTAAGTCCAGGTACGGTTTGAGTGGTGCGGTTATTTCTGCGGTTGATTTGGTTAAGGGCATCGGCTTTTTGGCGGACATGAAAGTAATCGAGGTTGAAGGTGCAACTGGTTTGTATGACACTAACTATGAGGGAAAAGCAGAAGCGGCGTTGGATGCTTTGAAGGACGTTGATTTCGTGTTTGTTCACGTTGAAGCACCTGACGAGGCAGGACACTGTAAGGATTATGCCTTGAAGGTGCGTACAATCGAGGATTTGGATAAACGGTTGCTTGGTAACCTGTTGGATGGGCTGCCAGAGGACTGCACGATTGCTGTTTTGCCTGACCACCCGACGCCGATTACGGTTGGTACGCATACGAGGGACGCGGTTCCGTTTGTTATTGGTTCGCCAGATGTTAAACCAGATAAGGTAACAAAGTTTGATGAAGACTCCACTAAGAATGGCGGTTACGGCTGTTTAGGTGGAGAGGAGTTCATGAGGCTTCTCCTGAATAATGGCGTGAAATCTGATTAAACAGCAAATATGAAGGTCCCAGCAATGAAACAATTGGTTGGTGTTCTTTGTTTTTAGAATAAACACTGTTTTCAACAAGTACCTCTATTAGACTACAACCATGTTTGAGGTATCAAAGCCAGTTTGGCGTTTTGGCTAATTTCTTTTTATAGAGAATTACAACAGCGGTTACAGACACCAAAATGGGTAGCATGAACCATGATGGAAATTCTGGAATTACTGTAAGTTCAATGGGGTTCATTAGTGGGTAGTTGTCTTGGTTGTTTTCGTCGATGGTGTATGGGCTGTCAGCGATTCCGTCCTCGTTTTTGTCTAAACCGTGATGTGTACCCCAGTAGTTACCGACTGTACCGTTGTCCCACTGGATAATGTCCGTGCCCAAACTCCATGTTTCAGGATAATGAGTATTCAGTTGGTAGTATTCCACCTGTTTTGTGTTTCCGGTAATCATGTTATAAAACACCTTGTTTCCGACTCCGCTTACGGCAACATTTCCGCCGTTTGGAAAAATCATCAAAACAACGCCCACACCGTTTTTGGAAATACTGTTCTCATATACTTCGGCGTTTTGGCAACCTTCAGCAAACCTTATTCCCCAACTGTTATGTGTTATGTTGTTTCCGTAAACAGAGTGCGGACCGTAATACGACAGTTTTATGCCGCCTGTGTTGTTTGAAATGTAGTTGTTTTTGATTGTTATTTTTTTGCATACAGCAATATTCACGCCGTATCCGTTTCCTGTTATCGTGTTTCCACTAACAACAACGTTTTCGGTGTTATATCCAGCGATACCCACGCCGTTATCCGCTATTGTGTTTGAAGAAAGGTAAACATTATTTACTTGGGGTCTGATGCCTTCAGAGTTGTTCAATATGTTATTGCTGACTATTCGGCATCCTGTGGGGGAACGTTCGCCTTCATAATTCACTATGGATATCGCCGTTTTGCAATCCCTTATTGTAAAACCTGAAATCGTTACATCTGGTGCCGCTACACGTATTGCGGGCGCACTCCCAGAAACTGGAGTGTTAAAAACTCCAAGAACTATTGTGTTTTCAGAGTTTTCACCTTTCAGCGATACTGTTTTATCGATTACAATTAACGATTCAGCATTTACTTGGTATACACCATTTTTAACAAATATTGTATCTCCATCGTTGGCGTTGTCTATTGCTGCTTGAATTGTGGAAAAATTGTCTGGAACAACAATCGTTTTTGTTTCTGCCTTAACCTCGACAACGTTCAGAAAAATGAAGATTACACAAACAAATAGCAAACCAACTAACATTGACATTTTTTTCGTCATTTGTACCTATAACTAATTCATATTAAACGTAGGGAAAAGGATTTTTGTCAAGAAACCTTGACTAGATACAAAAGATGCCATTCAATTTAGTAAAAAAGACTCTTAAAATATGAACATGAGTCTTAAAATCAAATAATGGACACACAGCATAAAATGTTAAAACTAATATTAACTCATAAAAAACAAAACATGCTGCTACTCAAAAGTTCAATGAAATTAAAATTACAAAAAAGTTAAGGCATAACATCCAGATAAAAACTAGACAACAGTTGAAAACGCGATTATTATTTATAACACGTAACAGTAATTAAAGAAGATTCAAAATACGTGTATAATCAAGTTTGCTGGGAGAACACAAAGTTGAGAATTATACTTGTTGGCTGGGGAGTAGTCGGCAAAAGTTTTGCCCAAATGATGGTAGACCGCGAAAAAGAGTTAGCCAAACAGTTCGGTTTCCGCGCCAGAATCGTCGCAATCGTTGACAAGGACGGAGCCGCAGTAGACCCCAAAGGCTTAGACCTTAAACGTTTGCTTCAACCAAAAACCAGCGTAACGGTTTCAGTGGACCCGCAATGTGGGCACCCCGATAAGAAGGCGTTGGATGTAATCGAAAACGTTGAAGCAGAAACAGTCATCGAGGTAACACCAACCAACATCCAAAACGGGGAACCAGCACTGTCGCACATGAAAGCGGCGTTCAGAACCAAAAAACATGTAGTAACCACAAACAAGGGACCATTAGCCCTTGCGTTGCCCGCGTTAACAGAGTTAGCCGACCACAACAACGTTCACCTGCGTTTCAGCGGAACCGTTGGCGGCGGAACACCAGTGCTAGAGTTTGCCAAGAAATGTTTGATGGGTGACAAAATCTTGTCCATCAAAGGAATACTCAACGGCACAACGAATTATATTCTCACGGCGATGGATGAGAAACAGCAAACCTTTGAACAAGCGTTATCCGATGCCCAAAAACTGGGATTTGCTGAAGCTAACCCAACCATGGATGTTGACGGCTTTGACGCCGCCGCGAAACTGGTTATTATGGCGAACTGGATTATGGACAAGAAGGTTACGTTGCGGGACGTTAAAATCACGGGTATCCGAGGCGTTACTGCAAAAGATTTGGCAGAAGCTGCCAAAAAGGGTTTTACAATCAAGTTGGTGGGCACTATCGGGGAAACCATAAAAGTTGAGCCCACACAGATATCACGGCATGACCCCATGAATGTTGGTGGGGCACTTAACGCGGTTACGTTTACCTCTGAATCTGCGGGTGAACAAACAATCGTGGGACTGGGCGCAGGAGGAATCGAAACCGCCAGCTCCGTGTTAAGAGACCTGCTAGACATAAAACAGAACATAGCAACAAAAATAATGACATAACACTCAGGAGAAAAAAGGCAAATGCAAAAAATTGTGATGAAGTTTGGAGGCAGCTCAGTAGCTAACGGCGAAAAGATTCGCAACGTAGCCAAACTGGTAGCAGACAACAAAACAGCAGACAACCAAATTGTTGTAGTGGTTTCAGCACTCGAGGGAATCACTAACCAGCTTATCCAAGCCTCCGAGGAAGCAAAAAAGGGAAAACGCGACTTTATCCGCGGTTTTAAACAAGAGATTCTTGAAAGACATTTAACTACAGTTACTCAAGCCATCAAAAACCCAACAATACAGGCAGAAACAAAACAGGTGGTCACCGACCGCATCAGTGACCTTGAACAGGTTTTAACTGGAATCGTTTTTGTTGGCGAGCTTACACCCAAATCAAGGGATAACGTCATCGCGTATGGAGAAAAACTGTCTGCCCCAATCGTCAGCGGCGCATTACGGGATATTGGTGTTGACTCGGTTCACCTTACGGGTGGCGAGGCAGGAATAGTTACTGACTCCAATTTTGGGGAAGCAGGTTTGTTGATGAACGTTACAAAGTTTCAGGTTACAAACCATGTAGAGCCCCTGCTGAAGAAGGGAACTGTTCCAGTTATCACTGGGTTTATTGCTGCAACACAGGACGGCACAACCACAACGGTTGGACGTGGCGGTTCTGATTACACAGCAACGATTCTAGGCGCTTCCCTAGACGCCGACGAGGTTTGGATATGGACAGATGTAGACGGAATAATGACCTCTGACCCGAAGATTGTTCCAGAAGCAAAAACGATACATGAAATGTCGTTCCAAGAAGCAACCGAACTTACAGTTTTTGGCGCTAAAGCCATGCACCCTCGAGCTTTGGAGCCCGCCCGTAAGGAGGGTATTCCAGTTATTATCAGGAACGTTTTTGAGCCAACCAAACAGGGAACCCGAATCGTGCCTGATGAGCAGATTAAAACAAAGGACGGCGTTAAAGCAGTAACCATAGTGAAAAACGTTGCAATGATAACAGTCAGCGGAGCAGGAATGGTTGGTGCACCTGGAACAGCCGCAAAGGTTTTTGAGGTGCTTGGAAAGGAAAACATCAACATCCTGATGATTTCTCAAAGCGTTTCCGAGGCAAACATTTCGTTGGTTATCCAAAGAAGCCTGCTGGAACGGGCAGTCAGCACATTGGAGATAGCGTTGCTTGGCAGGGATTTCATCCGCGAAGTAGCCTCCGAAGATGACGTCTGCGTGGTTGCGGTACTTGGAGCAGGCATGAAGGGAATGCCAGGAGTTGCTTCACGTATCTTTTCAGCGGTATCCAAAAAAGGAATCAACGTATGCATGATTGCACAAGGCTCATCTGAACTCAACGTATCATTTGTGGTCAAAGAAAAAGACGGACCAGAAACAGTCAAAGCAATCCACACAGAATTCAAGCTAAGCAAAAAATAGAAACTTCAACTAAACAATAAAAATTCAAAAAAGGGGTAAACCCCAAACCCGAAATGCGTACTCGTTTGCATACACAAATTCGTACGCCCTGCACGCGCGTGTGAGCGGTCAGTAAGAGGCGCTCACCCGTTTTTTTAAAAAGAACGCAGTAGTTATGTTAACACATAACTATGCGTATTACATCTATTATTTTCTCAGTAAACATTTGTATGTAAGGTCTTTTGCTTTAAAGAACTTCTTTGAGAACTCTACGGCTTTGATGGGGTCATAGTATCTACAACTGAAAATATCCAAGAAGATTCGGTTTGTTTTATTTGCAAAATGTCCAGATACCAAAGAAGTTTCAACAAGTTGCATCATGGAGTACCCTTCAACATCTGGGTTATTAACTCCGAAGTGCTGAACATGGCATGGACCCCATGGTTTTGCGTCGATGACCTCACAAACCTTTGCGGTATACTCTTTTATTGCGTCACTGTTTTTCAGGAGGTCTGGGTCGCAATCATGCAGGTCAATGGCAGTGGCAAGTCCCCATGCTTTTGATTTGTTATATTGTTCTTTTGTTACTGTTTCAAATGTTTCACACACTTTTGATTTTCACTTCCATTTTTCTTCTTGTATACTTGCAGAATTCTCTGTGAAACACTTTAGCTATCTAGATTTGCAGATAAACATTTTGGTTTTTTTCTGTAAAGTTTTGGGTTTGGGTTTAATGGTAAGTATTTAAGCGTTGATGTTAATTGTTCTATTTGTGATGAGGGACACCATTCTGAGCGTTGTGATGATGAGATGGAGCGACTCTGATACTGCTTTGCAGTCCTTTGCAACAGGTGTGGGACTACTGGACGCTTGTATCTAAGGCGTTAAGCCCAAGGAAGGCGGATGAAAGCAAAAGCAAACAGGTTGCTGTATTGAGGCGTCATTAAACGTGAAAATGATGGTTAATACTCAGAATAGGTAAGCTAAAAAGCATGTTTTGATTGTTCTCACAAAAATAGAGGCAAAGCTGTTATGGACACGGATTTTGTTGGTGTTGCGCTGGCAAGTTTCTTAACGTTGATTGCAGTAGCGATTATTTGGTTAGTAATGCAAACCGTTGGCAGGTTTATTCCTGCACCGTTCTGGTTGCTGATTATCGGGTTTTTAGGCATTGGCACAGTTCTGGTATATTTGAGGATTCGCAAGTAAAGCGGTTACACGCAACAAAAAAGGGAATAAACGTTCACAATAACATGATGTGAACAGGTTTTGGAAAATAAGCTTTAATAGTGTCTAGGCTGATGTTTAACATAAAACTTTAAGAATAACACTTGAAACTTACATGGAAGGAATCGGTTATCATGGCAAGACATCACGGCATGACAAAAAAGACCGCTAAGAAGAAACAGAAGCGAGTAAAGAAGAAGCGACAGCAACGGCGGAAGAAGACCAAATAAGGCTACTGCAACCGATTACGAAGTTTTACATAGCCTTATTTGACCACTCCTAACAATATCAATTATCAAATTTTTCATTATTTTTTGTTTCTCACATAGTTGCTTAGCCAAAAGCAACAAACAGTTTTTGCACGTTTAGGGTCCAAAAAAAGATGTTAATCTGCCATTGGGAAAAGCAACGAGGACAACGACGGCACAGATACGTTCAACCAGATGTAAACTGCGACGATAAGCATCAGAACTGAAATAGCTAACAAAAGGTAGTCTCCTTTTTGCAGCTTAAGAGAATACAGGTTCGTCCGTTTTGAGTTTGCGCCCCATGCACGGGATTCCATGGACTCGGCTAGTTCGAGGCTTCGGCGTATCGCGTTTACAATCAGGGGAATCAAGATTGGGATGTAGTTTCTTATCCGCTTCAGGAAGTTCCCGCGCTCCAGTTCTAATCCTCGGGCTTTTTGGGCATCCATGATGGTTTGGGCTTCGTCAGCCAACACGGGAACAAACCTAACCGCAGTGGTGAACGCAAAACAGAACTCGTAGGGCACGTGGCTTTGTTGCAGGGCTAAACCAAGGTGGTCAGGCGAGGTTGTAAGGAAGAACACAGAAAACGATGCAATCAACACAACGAAACGCAGGGTCATGGACAAGGAACGCTCCAACAAAATGAAAAACTCCGCGGGTGTGTCTACGCCGTTAACAATTCCAGACATCGCGGTGGGGTAGAAATACCCGAATATCAAGTTGGTTGCAAAAATGAAAATCGCCAAAAACGCTGCCCCCCGAAGGGAACGCAGCCATTCACGTTTTACTTTTGCAATAAAAACGAACGGCAACGGTATAATAAACAGTACGATTAACGCCAGAAACTGTGTAAACAGAATTGCCATCACAAACAGTACCGTAACATAAAAGAACTTGATACGGGGGTCCAAGTTGTGAATCGGTGAAGTCACCTTGCGGAACTTGAAGCCTTCAAAAACACTCATGGTTTTTCCCTCAAACGCTGCAACAATATTTTAGTGGCTTCATGAACATCGATTACATTTGTAGGCAAACCCAAATCGGCTAACTCCAAAAAAATCTGGGTAACCTGAGGAGGCACAATCGAAGCCTGCGCAACTAAATCTGGTTGGGTTAAAATCTCATCGGCAACGCCTTCAGCCAAGATTTTACCTTGACGCATCAGTATAACGCGGGGGTTGCATTCTGCAACAAACTCCACGTCATGGGTTACAACAACAACCGTTTTTTTCTGGGAATTAAGCTGCAAAATAAACTGCTGAAGCTTCTCCTTCTGATGGTGGTCCTGACCAATAGTGGGCTCATCTAAAACAATCACCCGCGGGTCCCAAGCAAGAATAGAAGCCAAGGCTACACGTTTTCGTTCTCCTCCACTGAGCATAAACGGGGAAGTCTTCTTGTATTGAACAATATCCAACAGGTTCAATGCCCAGTCAACCTGTTTTTCGATTACTTCTGGTTTGAAACCAAAGTTTTTGAGCGCAAACGAAATCTCGTCTTCCACGGTTTCGCTGAACAGTTGATGGTCAGGGTTCTGGAAAACAAAACCAACGTTACGGGCAAGCTTGGCAACGCTCACATCACGTGTGCTTACGCCGTCAACTAGGATTGCGCCTTTTGTTGGTTTTAGCAACCCATTGAAATGTTTAACCAGCGTGGTTTTTCCTGCACCGTTCTGCCCCATTACAGCCAAAAATTCTCCGTCATTCACGGTGAGGTCAATTCCCTTCAGGGCTTCTAACCCCGTGGGATATGAATAGTAGAGGTCTTTTACTTCAATCACGGGTCAGAACCTCCCGCAAAAGTTCGGCTATTTCGTGCGGAGTAACCGGAACAGTCCTGAGTTGCACCCCATTTTTCTTTAGGTTCTGATACAACTTAGTGGCTTTTGGAATACCAATACCAATCAAACTAGCCTGCTCAGAGGTAAAAATCTCCCTAGGAGTTCCCTGAAGGACTATGGTTCCCTTGTCCATTACAACCACGTGGTTGGCATGTTTTGCAGCTAAATCTAGCCTGTGCTCAACCAAAATGATTGTGATACCCAACTTTTTGTTCAGGTCATTGATTACCTCAAAAATGTTTTCGGCTCCAACAGGGTCAAGAAACGATGTGGGTTCATCAAGTATCATTATGTCGGGTTTCATCGCCAAAACAGATGCAATCGCAACCCGTTGCTGCTGCCCACCAGACAACTCGTCGGGGGCACGTTCACGAAGGTCGGTTATGCCAGTCATCTGCAGTGCCCAGTCTACGCGTTCCCGCATTTCGTCTCTGGGTACTACGAGGTTTTCCAGCCCGAAGGCTACATCTTTTTCTACAGATAACGCGAAAAGCTGGTTTTCGGGGTTTTGGAACACAAACCCAACATGGCGAGCTAGTTGGTGGATTTGGGTGTCTGCTACTTTGAGGTCTGTAACGGTGAGTTCGCCTTCCAGTTCGCCGTTGTAGAAATGTGGAATAAGCCCATTAAAACATCGGCATAGGGTGGCGTTTCCGCATCCGC